>JABXKB010000004.1 GCA_013375485.1 Promethearchaeota archaeon
TTCAATTACTCTAGAAATAGCTTTAGGCGGTAGAGTAAACTCATATTTTCCATAAGAGAATTCAATATATAATTTTTTGAAAACTTTACCTTTTTCCTTTATTCTTGTTAAATCTTGGACTGGGGCTTTAAATATTAATTCTTTTTTCTTTTTAACTATACCATACTCATGAACAAATGACAGATCAAAATTGGTTATAAATAAGATCCCTTTATCTTTCTTACATTTTTCTTGGGTATTCAAACCATTAGTTAGTTTGGCAAAAATCGCATAAACAGGTTTTTCCCCTTCTGCTAGTCTTAATAATTTCTTGTATTCGCTAAAATAATAACTAACCTTACCAATAAATTGTAAGTTATTTTCGAAGGTTTCAAAACTATCGCTAAAAGTGCTTAAGTTATTTTTTATAAACTCATCAATAGCATGATAGCTTCTTGACAAATTTTCAAATATACCTTCTATGATTGTTATATTTGAATTTGGTTGGGGGTAAATATCAAAGAAATATTCCTTATTTTGATTTAATTGATGAAAATGAACGTTTGTTTTTTCAAATAAAGTATTCTGTATATAAAGAAATAATTTAAAAAGAGCTAACAAATCTGATTCCATTTGAGGAAAATGATAATACTTATTAGGAGGATCTCTTACCTCTTTAATTTTTGATTGAAATAGATACAATTTGTCAAGTACTTCTTTTAAAGGTTGAATAAATAAACGTGAATTTTTAATTAATTCCAAAAATCTCTTTTCTAATTCTTCTTTTTTCTCATAAATATTAACTATTTGATGAGAATCACATTTTGGGCAAGATTTCAGTAGTTGATTGGCTTTAGTAATATTATCCTTACCACAATCCTTACAAACTTTCTTATTTTCAGACTCAAGAATTTGAATATTTCTAGATTTACAATCCTGACAAATAAAGAAATCCACTTTTTTTTCATGGAGGCATTCAGAACAACAACTAGAGCCACACTCTTCACAATAATAAGCTAACTTTACATATCTGTGACAAAATCTACACACTTGTTCTGACATTTTTAATACTTAAACCCAACCAAATGAGGTAAAAATTACCTTTAAAATCGCATTATCAGAAGAATAAGAAATTCCAAAACATAAAAAAAGCTATATTATTCTCGTATCATGTAATATTCAGATATAACTAAGGGAGATTAAGAATCGATTGAACAATTATTATTTTATTATTTTTACTTTTTTACCTAAAGCTTGACCTGGAACCCCAGCTTTTTTGAAATGAGCTCTTACTGCTCCATTATTTCCATGAGCTCGAGTTATAACTCCCTTTAGCTCTTTACCAGTAGGAGTAATCCAAACAACAGTCCTACCAATAAGTTTATTAGCATCTTTTCTTGTTTTTATATTAGGAAATACTAATATACAGTGCTTCTGGTGTATTGTGTGGCGACCTCGTTTATAATTTGAGATTACTCCTTCTATTCCAAGCATGTTTAACTTGTTTAATGACATTAGGTAAAACCTGTTTAATAATTACATCAATCTATTATCTGAAAAATATTTCAAAACTATTAAGTTTTTTTAATTAATTTATCTTATTTTGAAAGTGTTTGTTAATTCATTTTTTTTATTCTATATGAGTTGAAAAAATTTTGAAGAAAGATAAACCAGAAGTGGAAAGTTATTTCGATCAGTATGCTAAAGATTATAATTATGATGATCTTCCTCCTGGAGCTATGAGGTTCGCTGACGATATAACTTGGCACTTTATATCAAAATATTTACCAAAAAATTTGAATGCTAAAATACTAGATGCTGGAGCAGGAGAAGGGTATTGGACACAGAAACTTATTGAAATTGGATATAAGAATATTACATTATTAGACATTTCTCAAAGTATGCTAAATGAAGCAAAAAAAAGGCTTTCAGAAATAAATCTTGAAATTAATGTTCAATTTATTAAAGGAAATATTATAAATATGAAAGAGCTTGAGGAAAATACATTCGATTATGTATTTTCTCAATATGATGCAGTATCTTATTGTATGGAACCAAAATTAGCTATGAAAGAATTAGCAAGAGTAGCTAAAAAGAATTCTTATGTAATTGTTTCTTTAGATACTAAATTTAGTAGGGTATTAGAATTCATTGAGGCTGAGCAGATATCAGAACTTAAAAAACTTCTTGAAACCAACGTTTCAAATGAAATGGGATTTCCATCATATAACCTAACATGGGAAGAATTAGAAGAATGTTATACAGAGGCGGGATTAAGAGTCCTTGAAGTCGTTGGAGCTCCAGTTTTTGTACATCTAGTTAATGAAGAAATATTAAAGAAGTTAGAGTCGAATCCAGAAATTAGAAATGAACTTTTAAAAATAGAGCTACAAAATTGCACTAATAAATCCCTGGTAAATTTTGCAGGTCATCTTCAAATGATTGGAAAAAAAGTATAAAAGATTATTTTGGATTCTATTCTTAAACTTATTTGAGAAAAAAAAAAGATTTTTGTTTTAACTCACTTTAAATATAAACCAATGAGAGTTTCTTTTAATAAGATTATAATTTCACCTAAGGATTTTATTGGTAGCCCAATGGCGGGTTATACCAGAAAAAATCCTTGTTTGGGAAAGTTAGATGATCTTTATGCATATGGAGTTCTGATTGAAGGAAATAGGGAAGAAAAAGGGAAAAATGTATTATTACTCATCTCATTAGATTTATTAAAGATTCCAATAGCACTCAGTAATTATATTAAGAAAAAAATAAAAGAAAAACATTCATCTCTAGAAGCTGACCAAATTTTAATTCACTGTACTCATACTCATTCGGCACCTGATCTCACTGGTGAATTTTATTGGCCAGGAGGTCTATTAAACGTAATGAAGGGAATAATGTTCGGTAGAAATCGAAGTGACCATTATATTGTTTGGTTTGTAAAACAAATAGTCAGAATGGTTGAAGATTTAATTAAGAATTTAATGTCATGTAAAATGGCATGGTTGAAAAAAAAGTTTAATCCAGACATTGTTATAAATAGGCGACATCCATCTCGTCAATCAATTCCAGAATTAGGTATAATTAGTTTCATTAATGTAGATAATAATAGCTTAATTGGATTTATTGTTAATTACTCTTGCCATCCAACAACATTATCATTTCAAAATAACAAGCTATCGGCAGATTACCCCGGCAAAATTATAGAAAGAATTTCCCAACTTACCCATAACAAGGTTGGTGTGATTTTTTTTAATGGAACTGCAGGTGACCTAAACCCTATTACAACCTGTGGAACAAATTATCAAAAATTAGAACATGATAAATCATTGATTTATGATCAATTAGGTACTTACATTCACACAAAAAAAATAGGATACGCTATTGCTGAAAAAGCATTAAATTTAACAAAATCTATAGCTAAAAAGGATTATTTTAATGATTTAGAATTTCAATTCTATTTAAATTACTTCTGGATTCCAGTGAAAGATTTTAATTATTTCTCTAAAACTTGGTTTAGGAACAAATTAATTTATTGTTTTAAAAAATATCTTTTATTGAAGGTTGCAAGAATCACTTTAAAAGAATCTAACTTTCCTGCTTTTACTATAAAGCGAAAAAAATTAAAAATCCATGCAAAAACAGTGATACAATTTGTCAAATTCAATTTGAAAAATGAATTAAATTCAAAAACAATCGGTGTTATAACCGTTCCAGGGGAACTTTTTGAAGACTATGGGAATCTATTCCTTAAAAAATCTCCTACCAAAAGAGAGAACTCCTTTGTATTTCAAAATTCTAACGATTGGATATCGTATTTATTTCCTGCTAAGGATTATATAGAAGAAGGGGGATATGAGCCACTTGCTAGTTTTAGTCCCGTATGTGGGTACTTTATAGAAAAAAAGATGTTGGGACTCTTTAGAGAAATTGAAAATAGTTGAGTATAAAAAATCTCAATTTAACATTTCATAAGATTTATTCCAAGCCTCTAAATTGATAAATTTTAATTTTTCTTGGAATTTCTCTTCAGAAATTTTATCCTCTTGCTGTATTAAGCCACTAATTTTGGAGATAAAAGAAAGCTCAATACGCCTTAGTTCAGATTTCTTGTTTATTGGTTTAGAAGTTGTATGTTTACACCAGAACCAATCAGAATTAACTATTTGATATGGTCCGGGGTTATAATACTTTTGACCCTCAACAGGAAAAGCATAAGGCTTATAAATACTAACACATGGAAGAGTAGTTCCTGTAAACCAGTGAATTGATTTTTTTCCATTTCTCAAATGGGAAACTTGAGACCCAGTTGATTCAAACCCTCCATGCATGCAAATACCTGCCTGGTGTTCCCTCAGAAAATCCATCATTAATTTAGGAGTTATTTTTCCTATGTTCTCATTCAATAATATTGAAGTTTTTCCTCCTCTTGAATATGGTGATGGTATTGTAGAAATCGGGGATCCTGAAAATGTTTCAGCAAAATCGAATTGATCTTTATTTTTGCAATATTTTTTTTCGATAGCGTATTCAATTATTCCTTTCTTTCTAAAGTCTCCTTTACCTCTGATAGTAATGCCATTTGATATTGAACGCATATTTTTGATCTTTTCTACAATCCACCATTTATCAGCAGTCTCTAAGACATAAGCTTCTTTGGGATCTGCAATTATAAATGAATTATGGTACATCCAACTCGGATCATCATATGCACAACCACCTCCTTGTCCAAATTTTTCTAATAAATCGATCATTATCTCCATTGCTTCTCTTGCAGTTTTACCTCTCTCCAGACCTAACCTTAATAAATCCATTCCTAATAATCCAATACTTCTTAGAGGCTCATGTGTATATACTGCCTCATTTCCAATTACAACTCCATGTTCATTAGCACCCATTTCTGCCCCCCATATCCAATATGGTTGGCTTAATAAAATAGCATAAGTTTCCGAAACTTGAGGAATTTCTATATAAGTACATTTTAACGTATCTCCTTTTTCAAAGCTCATTCTGGGGGAATATGTTATCAATTGTACTTCATTAAATGGGCGATCCGAATTCTTTCCAAAAATTATACTTCCATCTTCTGTTGAATTCCCTAATGCTACTAGAGTATCACACATAAATCATCATTTTAATGAAAGTTATAGAATAAATAGTTGTGAAATTAGATTTTTTTAAGATAATTCAAAGCGGTTAAAGCATAGATTTTGGTTACATTTATTACATCATCTATGTAGACAAACTCATCTTGAGCGTGATAGTTATTCTCTCCCCTAAGAGGTCCAATTAAAATAGTTTCTATACCTTTTTCTTGAAATATTTGAGCGTCAGTAGTTGGTATAGACGTCTTAAAATCTCTTTCTTCTTCGAATACAGTTTTGAATGCTTTTTTTACTGCTTGTGCAAAAATAGAATTTGTTTCTGTTATGCGAGGTTTTATAAAAGCTGCTACTTGGGCAGTAATGTTTAAGTTTGGATCTTCTTTTTCAAGAGATTCTACAAAGTTAAAGATTCTTACCTTGATACTCTCTAGATCCATTTCTGGAATGACACAAATTGCGCATTGCAAAACGCATTTATCTGGAGTTGTGAGTAATGAATTTCCTCCATTTATCATTGTAAAATTTACAGAACTTACTTTCGATGGAAGTTCAGGAGGGATAGGATATTTAGTTTCCATTTGTATTAATTCTTCTTGTAATCCTATAAGGAAATTCATAATTTTCACCATCTTTGCAATAGCATTTATTCCTGAATATTTATTGCGATTAGGTGGAGGTAAATCTGGATAGGCTTGTGCTTGGCGACGCATTCCTTTAATAATAAAACTCATTTGCATGGTTCCACCTAGATAAGCAATTGGATAATCACAACAAACATCACCTAATAAACAAGCATCTCCTGTTATAACTTCATCCTTTACGAGATATTCAGAACCTAGTAAACCACCGATTTCCTCGTTAATTACAGCAGTTATTATTAATTTTCCATTTAAATTTATTCCTAGATCTAATAAGGCTTTAATAGCGAAAATTTCTGCCGCCACACATGCTTTATCATCAGCAGCTCCACGTCCATAAATTTTATTCCCAACAATCTCTCCTCCATGCGGATCTTTCGTCCAACCATCATCCGTTGCAACTGTATCAATATGAGCATTAAATATTAGAGATGGCCCATTATCATTTCCTATTTCTCCAATAATATTCTTCTTTTTAACTTTTGTATTTATTTTAAATTCCTTCATTTTAGATTCAACAAATTTCGATATTTCTTTATACTTCCCTGGTGGTACTTCAGAAGGTATCTGAACCAACTCTTGAAGAAATCGGATAATTTCATCTTTCATACCATCTATTTTTTCCATAACTATCTTTTCCATTTTGTCCATTATTTTCACGAGCGGTTTATGATTCTTAATAAAAAAGAAAATGGTGTTATTAATATAAAGTATGGTCTAAAAAAATTAAAAGGATGCATTGTAGAAGATTTATAAATAAAAATCTATCAGGTCTGGTTTATAATATTGCTAATATGTTTCTTTCATTTTATTATTTAATTTACTTTTTGTCGTATATGGACCAAACAAAACCAATTTTGATTAAGTTTTAATAAAATTCAATTTTTAACGAATTAGACTTAATTATTTTAGAATTTATTCTTATTATATAGATTTACAACAATTTACTGTATGATAGAATTATTGAACTGAATTGATAGAAAACAAAGATAAAATTTGGATTTTTACCTTCGAATATGCGGGAATTGTGAAAGTAGGAGGTCTTGGAGAAGTACCCGTAAATCAAGCTAATCACTTAGCTAATGATTATGATATCACAGTTTTTATTCCTTCACATGGTCAAATGCAATCCTTAGAAAAAACATATGAATGGCAAAAACTACCTTTTAATTGTGTAGGACAAATTAATCCTTCCCCGTTTGGAATAATAGAACCAGAAGCTACCTATAATATTTCTTTTTATAAGATAAAAATCAATAATGTAAATATTATCTTATTGCATGGAGAAAATCCATTTAGCTCAAAATTTCTTGATGATAAAATTGTATATAATCCAGATACACTAAGTGGAAAGATATGTCTTTTTAGTATAGGAATGCGTTGTTATATTGATTTTTTAATCGATAATCGTAAAAAAAATTTACCAGATATAATTCATATACACGATTATCATGCTGTTATACCATTTATTGGAATAAAGCAAATATTAGCTAAAAATGGGTTAGATGTGGCTTCTTTAATTACTATCCATTTATTAACTTGGCCAAGATATCCAATTGATTTTTATAGAACTTGTGGAATAGATCATACTCCCATCACTATTCATTTAAAAGAAGGACTTAAAGCATTAACTCTCTATGAAATTTTCTCTATTTGTAAAAAGATAACCGAAGATTATCAGAATCCTACATTAGAGTTGATAGGTGCGTTTGTTAGTGATTTGGTGACAACTGTAAGTCAATCATATTTAAAATCAGACATAATTCCTAATTGTGGTAATGAACTAATTGAGTTCAAATCCAATTTCGTTTGGGATGGTTGTGATTGGGATTATGATGAAATTTTTAAGCAAGTATTAAAAAATCATGAAAATGAGATAAGAGAATTGTATAATATATCCCAAGAGAAAGAATTAACTCTAGCCAATATGAAGAGATATTTATTAACTCATAAGTTATCTCATTTGGATAGAAGTCCATTAATACGTTCAGAAAAAGTTATGAATGTAATTAATGAGATTTCAAATGGGAATGAATTCGTTAAAGACGGATATATAAAGGCCTTCAACGAATCAGGTCCATTAGTAATTACAACGGGAAGAATTTCACCCCAGAAAGGATTTGAAACAATTTTAGAAGCGATTCCAATAGTAATAAAAGTAATACCTAATGCTAAATTCTTATTCCTCATATTACCTACTGATTATAGTTTAAATGAAATTAGGAATTATGCCCATTATGTTAAAAAATATCCTAATAATCTAAGGATTCTTTATGGAGTGGCTACAGATATTTTTCATCTTGCGCATATTTCTTCTGATGCTTATTGTGCATTGTCTAGATGGGAACCATTCGGTATTATTGCTTTAGAAGCAATGTCTGCAAAATTACCTGTAATCGCAACAAAAGTGGGAGGATTTCAAGAATCTATAATAGACATTAGAAGTTTTCCTGAAATAGGAACTGGTATTTTGATTGATAAAGACAGTCCCTCACAATTTGCTGAAGCCTTAATTTCTCTTTTTAAATTAAAGGAGATTTCCGAAAAAGTAAAAGATAAGGAAGCTATTTATGATAATGAGAATTTTCGATTAGTTAATCAGATTCCTGATAAAATACTTGAATCTTTAGTACTATTAGATCCAAATTATTACAATAAGATTAAAGAAAACTGTTATAAAAGAGTAGTAAATAATTTTAGATGGAGCATTGTCTCTAAGAAATTAATTGACTTATATACAATGATAAAAAATCTTCGGTCACTGAACATGTAAGGAGTTAATCTTTTAATGCTTTCTAAAAGATCTGTTGTTCTTATTTTAATCTCGGTTCTAATCTATGGTACAGCTACTATGGCACTTATTTATTATCTTCCTCAATATTTACTAGATATGGGGTTTGAACGTCCCGTTGTACAAATCATTACAACAATTTACCCTTTCTCTTCGATTTTTTTGCCTCAAATTTTAGGAAAGTTTTCAGATAAAATACAAAACAGGTATTTATTTATTGCATTGGGTGCAATTGGTATAAGTTTAATTAATTTATCTTTAATTTTTTCAAAGAATTTAATATTTATAATGATTTTTTTAATTCTTTATAGTATTTTTAGCGTTAGTTATAGGTTAAATTTTACTCTGTATCAAGAATTGACAAAAAATAGTCCTAAATTCATCACTTATTACAATGCAATTTCAGTATTTGGTTGGTTTCTTGGTTCCCAACTTGGGGGGATCTTTATAGATGTATATGGGGTTTCACAGATATTTATATTTTTATTAATCATTTCAATATTTAATATTTTAGTTATCTCATTTATTAGAGAGAATAGAAAAGACATAATTGAGCACTATAATAATGAAGAAAATGAAAAATTAAAACTTAATAATTTAAATGAGGAGGATGAAAAACCATCAATCTCTAAATCAATTTATATAGCCCTCTTTTCACGACATTTCGGAGTTAGACCAATAATTACAATTTTAGCAGTTTTAATGGCTTTGCATTTGAGCAGTAATACACAGATTGGATTTTTGTTGGGATTTAACCCTTTACTTCAATTCTTTATAATGCTCTTAACTGGTAAAATTATTTCAAAAAAGAATGAGAAATATATCTTTATGTTAGGATTTTTTTTAAGTAGTGGGGCTATACTTGGTTATATGTTAGCAACTAACTTCTTTGGCTTTTTTATTGCTCAAATTATGGTTTCTGTTTCTTATGCGTTATTTTGGAATGCTACCCAAATCTACATTGCTCAAAAAACAAATCCAAGTAATAAAGGTAAATATATGGGATATATTAATTCAAGTTTTTTTTCAGGGGGTTTTCTTGGAGGTGTTTTTTTCAGTTTATTATTATCATTTAATTCAGACTATTATGCTTTCATGTGGATAATGCTCATTTTTCCCTTGATTTCTACGTTAATTATATCTTTAAAATTTAAAAACCAATAATATAATTATGAGGAAAATTAACTCTACCACTACAAGAAAGGCTCTTATTTCATAAATTATTTAATAAAGTAATTATTTGTTAGCTATTTTAATATAATTACTCAAAGGGGAGCATAAATTGATCTTATCAAAAAAATCTATTATTTTAATTTTATTTTCTGTTTTTATTATTAATACAGCCGCAATAATTGTTTATACTTATGTGCCTAAATACCTATTATTTTTAGGTATAGAAAAACCATTAATGCAGCTTATAATTACAATTTTTCCTTTAACTGCTTTTATTTTTCCCCCTTTATATGGTTTTTATTCAGATAAAATTCAAAATAGGTATAAGTTTATTTTATTTGGTTCTATTGGCATAACAATTGCTTACTTTTTTTTATTATTAACCCAGAATTTGATATTAATAGTTGTATTGATATTTCTTTTTGGTTTTTTTATGGCATCATCTAACTTATTAATCACGTTATTTGCGGAATTAGTAGAAGATGATAAAACACTCATTTCTTACTTTAACGCTTCAGTTGTAGCCGGTTGGTTTGTTGGAGCTCAATTTGGTGGCATTTACATTGATTTTTATGGAATCGAGCATATATTTTTGTTTATTTTCCTAATTTCTTTACCAAATGTAATTGTAGTTGTTTTTATTAAGGAAAAGAGATCTTTGATTTTAGAAAGGTATAACAGAGAGGTAGAGAAAAACGCCCATAACCTTGTTTTAAATAATGAAGAAGAGATTTCAATTTCTCAATCAATTTATTATGGTTTATTTTTCAGAAATTTTAGCATCAAGCCAATTATGCCAATCCTTGCAATTATCATGAGTTTTCACTTAGGCAATGATACAGAGATTGGATTTTTGATTGGAATAAATTTCTTATTACAATTTTTTCAGATGCTATTAATAGGAAAGATAATTACCAATAAAAATATTAAATCCTTCATGATTATTGGCTATACTTTAAGCTCAATTACTATTTTCGGATATATTATTTCAACTAATTTCTGGAGTTATATACTTTTTCAATTTTTAGTTTCTTTTAGTTATTCTATGCATTGGGCAGCTACTATAACTTATATAGCTCAGAAGACTTCACCCAAAAATAAAGGAAAGTATATGGGTTATGCTAACACTAGTATTTTTTCAGGTAGTTTTGTAGGAGGACTTTTATTCAGCTTATTATTATCTGTTTTTAACTCAGATTATTATATTGTAATGTATTTTATGATAATATTCCCCGCAATTTCCACTTTTATCATTTTTTTAAAATTCAAACCAGATCAAACAATCACTCCTTATGCCAAAAAGGAGAGAGATTCTGAATTATTGCATTAGGTTTATCAGGAATTATTTCTAATTCTCTTCTTATCCAATCTGAAATCCATTTATATTTTGCTTTAAATCGACTATCCATAAAAATAATTGCCCCTTTATCCGATATTTTTCTTATAGGTCTTCCAGAAGCTTGGTTGGCTCGCTGAACTGCGGGATATAAGTAAGCGAAATTCCACCCTTGTTTTTTAAACACTTTATCATAATAAGCAATTTTTGCCTCAACTCTAGGAGTTGGTAGATGATATGGAAATCCAGCAATTATAACAGAATTCATGAAGTCTCCGGGGTAATCTTCGCCTTCGGAATTCCTCCCTCCACATACACCTAATAAAACAGCTCCCCCATTTGAGGACATACTCTTAAAATCATCGACTAATGCAGTATTTTCAGAAGCGGATAACCTTGGTTCTTCAAAAAATAATTTTTTATTATTTTTTTGTACTATAGATTCTATACCATTTTCTATAAGTGCATTTAGAATTCGATAGGAGGCACAAAAAATCCCTACATTAGCGGGAGTACAGTGTAAAACCTCATTAATTTTCTCAATCATCTTTTTAAACATTTTTGGTATTCTATTATCTCTTTTAGTATCAACTCCTTCAGTGATAATAGCCTTAACATTTTTATTACTAAATGGTGAAGCTGCTATAATGCCTTTATAACTCTTTCCACACTCATTTAAACCCATTAAATTATTAAAGACATAGGGATTCACAGTACCAGAGAGATTTAAACAGGTGTAACCTCTTTTTAAGAGAGGAATAGAAATTTCTCTTGGATCTAATGCTACAATTTCAAGTGATAATGATCTTTTTCCTTTAATTGTTTTCAGATTGTAGCAAAAGAAATAGTTATCTAAAGTGTATGTTTTCATCCATTTCAACCAAAATTCTGCTAAAGAACCAACAAAATCTCTTGAAATTTCGCCATTAGCGAGTTTTTCCTCGTGAATAGATACACTATAATCATGAAGTTCTTCGATAAAATTCTTAAATCCATTTAAATCATGAAATCCAAGTTTTTTATGAATTACACTTAAAAATTTTCCTGGTACAATCGCTTTTTCTTCAATTCTTAGATTATTTTTTTTTTCCTGTAATTGATCTAATAAAATTTTAACAAAACTCTGCATTAAGATAGGAGATCTATACATTTCTAAATCTTTTAAACAAAGTCTTAATGAATATGGTGTGATTTTTTTTGAATTTACTTCTGTTGCAACATCAATTATATTATGACATTCATCCAATACTAATATACAGTTTTGAAGCTCTTGTCCAATAAATTCTAAAAAAGAATCTCGAATGAATGGATTGAAGATCCATTGATAATTACAAATAATTACTTTCATCTGTTCAAGTAAGAACTTACTTAAGAAATAAGGACAAAGTTTTTTTTCCTTACAGAAGTTTAGTAGGTCTTCTGCATCTACTGGTTTATTAAATAATTCCGGTGCTATCGATATTGGATTTTCATTTTGTCCCTTCTTTTTTAATAAATTCAAAAAATAAATACAATTCCTATTTTTTCTTAAATCTCCACAAACAGACATAGCTTCCCTAGGATTTAGCTTAAGAGATAACAAAGTTTCATTTAGGCACATCTCATTTCTTCCTCTTATAGATAAAGCATTAAGTCTAATCCCTAGATTATCATCGATTATTTTATGTGAGATTTTCATTAATTCTTTTATTATTCTACGATTTTGAGAATGAGTTCGACACATGTATATTATTTTTAAATCTTTCTCATAAACTAAAGGTAAAAGCCCACATAAAGCAATAATTGTCTTTCCTGTTCCATTCGGAGCTAATAATAGAGTAATTTTTTTTGATCTTGAACTTATTTCAATCTGATTAGTAATATTTTCTTGATTTTCTCTGAATCTCTCGTAGGGAAAAAATGATGAATAGTTTATCTTTAATCACAGAATTCTAATTTATGTATTTCATTCTAGTTTAACCCTTATATAGCCATAGACTATAAAAATTTATTTATTCTCAAACAAACATAACCAAAATCTGAAATATAATGGAAACTTGCTCATTATTTTCATAGTAAATATTCAATTTAAACAATATTTATATAGAAATTTGTTCAATTTACTTTTATGAAATTCGAACAATTAATTTATGAAGAGAAGGATCAAGTAGCAAAGATCACCCTTAATCGCCCAAAAGTTTTAAATGCTTTAAGTATGCAACTTTCTGATGAACTTGTAGCCAGTATAGAATTGGTACGCCAATCTACAAAATTAAGATTTTTAGTAATTGAGGGTGCTGGTAATAATTTTAGTGTAGGTGATGACATTACTGAAATGCTTAAATGGGGCGACGCGAATGGAATAACACGACGTGTAAGATATTATCAAAATATGGCAAATCAACTTGAAGAGTTAGATAAAATTACAATTGCAGCGGTAGACGGTTTCGCAGTTGGTGGAGGATTAGAGATTACAATGGTATGTGATTTTGTTATTGCAACTGAGAGAGCTAAGTGGGGAATGCCAGAAGTGGATGTAGGGATAACACCAGGTTGGGGAGGAACAACTAGATTATCACGTCTTATTGGAAGACGTAGGGCAAAAGAAATCAATTTAATAGGGGCACTTCATACAGCCCAACGAGCTGTAGAATGGAATTTGTGGAATCGTGTTGTTCCTAATGATCGACTTGATATTGAAGTAGAAAATTTACTCAATGTACTCAAATCTAAAAATCAACAAGGCATAAGGCAGTTGAAATTTATCATAAATAAAGGAGTTGAGTGTGATCTTTATACAGCACAGGGTTTTGAAGTGTTATCAGGAGCGTTAACAGGAGCAGTTAGTGGAATGTGGAAAATAAAAGATGCTGATCGAGGTGCTGGAGTAATGGGATTTGCTCAAAAGAATGAGCTTTGGGAAAGAAGAAGAAGCTTAGCCAAAAATTTCTGGACTGATTAAATTTAATATAAAATGATTTCATGAACTATAAAATTAATCATGTAGAATAGGTTTTCTTGCAGCAGTAACTGCGTCTAATCGTTTAACCGGCATATTTTGAGGTGCATTTTTTAAAAGTTCAGGATGTGTTCTAGCTTCCTCATAAATATTATTCATTACTTCGACAAAATTATCTAAAGATTGTTTTGATTCAGTTTCAGTAGGCTCAATCATTAAAGCTCCCGGAACGATTAATGGAAAATAGATTGTTGGTGCGTACATTCCATAATCAAGAATACGTTTTGCGATGTCTTCTGTTGAAACTTCGTTGGGCATTCCTTGATCTGAGAGTACAAATTCATGTTGACAGATTCGATTGAAAGGAAGATTAAATTTTTTCTGTAAAAGAATCCGTAAATAATTCGCATTTAAAACAGCAATCTGTCCGACCTTTTTTAACCCCTCGGCTCCTAATGCTAATATATAGGCATACGCTCTTATTATCACTCCAAAATTCCCCCAAAAAGCTTTTATTCTTCCAATAGATAAATCATCATCTTCTCTACATATAATACCTTTTTCAGTTGAAATTAAACATGGTTTTGGGAGAAAAGGTATAAATTCTTTTACCACACCTACAGGTCCTGAACCGGGTCCACCTCCACCGTGAGGTGTAGAAAAAGTTTTATGTAAATTTAGGTGAACAATATCAAATCCCATGTCCCGAGGACGACAAATACCTAACATTGGATTTAAATTTGCACCATCATAATAACATAATCCCCCATTGTCATGTACTATACGTGTAATCTCCTTTATCTGTCTATCAAATACTCCTAAAGTATTAGGATTTGTAAGCATAATTCCTGCAACATCACCTTCCTGCATCGCAAATTCTAATTGATCTAATGGAACCTCTCCAAATTCATTTGATGTTAATTCTATAATTGAAAAACCTGCCATTTTTGCTGATGCTGGATTAGTTCCATGAGCAGAATCTGGAATAATTATTTTCTGTTTTTTAACACCCCTACTCTCAAAAAACTTTTTCATTATTAATAAACCCACTAATTCTCCATGAGCTCCAGCTGCAGGTTGTAAAGTAAATCCATCCATACCTGTTATTTCCCCCAGTTGTCTTGAAATATGATAAAGCAGTTCAAGACAACCTTGATTTTCTTCTTGTAATGGATGAACATGTGTGAAGCCTGATAATTTTGCAATAGTTTCATTTACTTTAGGATTATATTTCATAGTACAAGAGCCTAATGGATAAATTCCGGTATCACCTCCATAATTTCGATTACTTAATTTGATGAAATGTCGAACGATTTCGATCTCTGGAATATTTGGAATTGGTAAATCTTTTCGTTGTAAATTTTCTGGTAAAATTTCATTTAGTCCGGTTTGTTCTATATCCATTTTAGGTACAAAATTTTTCTGTGTGGTTTCATTTTCTTTTTCAAAGATCAATTGAATGTTAGAGCTCACTATTATTTCTCCTCCGTTTTAATATTAGATGCTAAATGAGCTGCTTCAAGAAAGCTATCAATTGATTTTTTGGAGTTCATTTCAGTTATACAAACTAATGCAACATCTTTCATTTCGGGGTAATACTTAGAGATTTTTAGTGGAGGCTGAAGATCTAGTTGTCTACATATCTTAATTAGAGTGTCAATATTAGGACATTTGACTAAAAACTCATTATATGTTGGTTTTTTATTCAATATTTCATAACCCTGAATTTTAGTTATTTCTTTTTTAACATAATGAGCTTTCTGAAAATTTTGAGTTGCAACCTCTTTTAAACCATTTCTTCCTAAAGCTAAAAGATAAGTTAATGCTGCCAATGAGCATAAAGCCTGATTAGTACAAATATTAGAACTTGCTTTTTCTCTGCGTATATGTTGTTCTCGTGCTTGTAATGTTAATATAAATCCACTTTTTTTCCCATTAATTTCTGTTGTTTTTCCAATTAATCTTCCTGGTATCTTCCTTAAGTATTTTTGTTTAGCAGTAAAAATTCCTAACCCGGGCCCGCCAAAAGAGAGACTTAGCCCAAAAGGTTGTCCCTCAGCGACAAAAATATCTATATCTGTTGAACCCGGAGGATTTAAAACTCCCAAACAAGTTGGATCGGTCATAACTTGAATAACCAAACAATTAGGCGCTTTTTCTCGCACTTTATTAGTGAAATTCGAAACATCTTCAATATCGCCGAAGAAATTAGGACTTTGAAATAATACTGCTGCTACATCATTATTTAAATTACTTCTCAAATTTTCTTCACTAACAATTTTGACACTTATATTTTGACCCCAACAATAAGTTCTAACCACTTCTTCATATTCAGGGTGAATTCCTTTTAGCAATACAACCGTATTTTTGCGTGTTATAATTGTTGACATAATAGCTGCTTCAGCAAGAGCAGTTGATCCATCATACATGCTAGCATTAGCAACATCCATCTGTGTGAGTCGAGAGATTACTGTTTGATATTCATAAATAGCTTGCAAATAACCTTGACTAGCTTCAGCTTGATACGGCGTATAAGAAGTATAAAACTCAGATCTCGAGGTTACAAAATCAACTAAAGATGGGATATAATGATAATAACATCCTGCTCCTAAGAAGGAACTCGAATATACTTTATTCTTTTGAGAAATTTTCTGTAATCGATATAAAAGATCTGGTTCAGATAAACCAGAAGGTAGATTAAGTTTATCAATAATTAAATCTTTAGGGATATCTTGAAAAAGATCTTGTAAAGATTTTACATCTATTACATCCAACATTTCAGTAATCGTCTTGTTATCATGAGGAATAAAATCCAAACTAACTCCCCTTTTAGGTATTTATTACGAATTAATTAAAACAATAAAGAAAAAAATATTAATGTTCTTCGTTTTGGATTAATTGTTTATATTTTTCAGCAGATAAAAGTCCATCTATTTCACTAGCATTAGAAAGCTTAATCTTTATCATCCATCCATCAATAAATGGAGAAGAATTAACAAGTTCTGGATTATCAGCAAGATTTTGGTTTACTCCAATAATTTCTCCTGATAGTGGCATTATTAAATCGCCAACAGCTTTCACTGATTCAATTTCTGCTGCATTACTTCCCTTTTCAAATATCATACCAAGTTCAGGAAGTTCCACAAATACAATATCACCTAATTGATGTTGAGCATAATCCGTAATTCCAACTGTTGCAGTGGAATCTTCAATTCTTATCCATTCATGAGATGATGAGTATTTTAAACCGTCAGGAAATTTATACTCCATTATTTTCACTTTTTCTTTGTATTGTGTAGTTTTATTAAACATTACGGTAAAAAGGTGTAGAAACTATTTCTCCTTTTAAGAGTTTATTGCGAATTTCAATTTCAATTTTATTTCCTATTTCACTATATTGTTTTTCAACGAGTCCTAAACCAATTGTTTTCTTAAGTGTAGGTGAATATCCTCCTGAAGTAACGAATCCAATTTCATTGCCATTTTTAAAGATTTTAAAATTCTCTCTAATAATACCTTTATCAATCAAATTAAGGCCTACTATAATTCTTTTAGCTCCTTCAGATTTTTGGTTCATCAAAACATTCTTTCCTATATATTCAATCCCTTCTTTGGGTTTTACTAGCCAACTAAGTCCCGCTTCAATAGGAGTAATAGCATCACTTATCTCATGACCATATAATGAATAAGAAGCTTCTAATCTTAATGAATCTCTAGCTCCTAAGCCTGCTGGGATAGCCCCAGTGTTTAGTAGATCATTCCAGATCTTTTCTGCGAATTCATTTTCAAAGGAGATTTCAAATCCACGCTCTCCCGTATATCCTGTTCTCGCTATAAATATTGAATTACCTTTAAGGGTACAATGAGCAAAATAAAACCTATTAATTTGAGAAAGATCAACATCTACAAGTGGTTGAAGATTTTCATCCGTTTTTGGACCTTGAAAGGCTATTCTTGATCTTTTTGTTGAAAGATTTGTGATTTTAACATCTGATTCCCCTATATGATCATTTAACCACTTGAAGTCTTTTTCAATATTACTCGCATTAACAATCATTCTAAAACGTTCAGGGGTTTCCTCATAATATACGAGATCATCTACAACGGCTCCGTTTTCATAACACATACAGGAATACTGACCTTTAGATGGCTCTAATAAATTTAAATCATTTATCATTATATATTGAAGAAATTTAATGACATCTTTGCCTTCAAGGAAAAATTCACCCATATGCGAAATATCAAATATACCCGAGTGAGAACGAACAGCTTCGTGTTCCTTTATTATACTTTCATATTGTACTGGCATATACCAACCAGCAAAATTAACCATCCGTGCAGCATGTTTTACATGAGTTTCATAAAGTGCTGTTTTTTTAATATTATCTAGTTCATTACTCATAATTTCTACACACACTTACATTATTAATGTGTTTGAGATATATAGTGGAATAAAATATGTGCTTAATTAAAATTTTTTGGCTTTCGGATAATAGCCAAAAGTTTACTTTATTAGTTTTGATATTCTAGACTAAAATCGTAAAAATTTATTTATTAGGTATATTTTAATTAAAAAATGAATGAAAAAAATAATAAAAATCATTATTTATCATTAAAAGACATAATCTCTGAGAGTCTTCTAAGAGATTTAATTTTATTCACATTCCTTTTTCTATTAATAATAACTCAAGCTTGGGATAATATACTCTTGTTATTATTTCCTCTAACAACATACACATTTTCACTTTTCTTTCGTATTCTCGGGACAAACAAAAAGAAAACTCTATTTGAAAACAGTCTAATTATTTATAATCCTTTAGGTATAGAAGAAACTAATGCAAATCGATTATTATTTTCTACGATGTTTCAATTAATCTTAATTTTCTGGTTAGGCGCTGAATCGTTGTACAATCCAATCATAGTTAATAGCTATTTATTATTTTTTAAAGGTTTCCTTATCTTTTTTTATACATTTGCGTTTTTTTGGATTTTCATTGATATATGGAAATATACTAGGATAGAAATATTAACTGACACAATTAAAGCCGAAATTGATTCTCATTCTGCAAGAGATTTAAGAAATATTATCTCATTTTTGCAATTAAAAAATTTTAAATTAACCTCTCTAATCAATTTTTTCGTCTTCATAATTTTGAACATTCTTAATTTGATTTTTAATATGTTTATAAATAATAATTTAAGTTTTGGGGTACAATTTTATCTTCCAGGTTCTCAACTAATAACTTTCTCATATTTTTTCTATGGAATCCTTATTATTCCTCCAGTACTGTCATTAATTCTATTCAGTTTAAATTATAAAGCTATTAATAATTTTAATAGAGAAAAGTTGGATAAAATTATTGAAGCACTACCAAGAAACTTGCAAGTAAAAATAATTGAAAACCTTAAAGCACTGAATAATAAAATTAAAAAACGATTAAACATTGAATAGAAATTTATTAAAATCATAATTTACATTATTATAAATAATATCCTCAAAAGAATTAGGTTCTGGATCATGGCTCAGCGAAAGATGCTCTTTAAAGTGGTTATTGTGGGAGATGGGGGAGTAGGTAAAAGTACTATGGTACAGAGACTAACAACGGGGCAGTTTATCCCTCAGAAAATTACAATAGGAACTGATCTTGCAGTCCAGAGAATACAAATCGATAATAAAACAACTGTAAATCTTCAGATCTGGGATTTTGCGGGAGAAAGACGTTTTAGATTGTTTTTACCTAATTACTCTCGAGGAGCAACTGGATGCTTACTTTGTTATGATATAACAAGGCAAACTAGTTTTGACAGTTTGGATGAGTGGTTTAAAATTGTAAATGAAAATGCTATTGATCCCGTATTTATCTTAGTTGGAGAAAAACTTGATTTAGCAGACATCAGAAGAAGTGTACGATATGAACATGCTGAAGAATTCAAAAATAAATATAATTTAGATTACTTTTTTGAGACTTCCTCAAAAAGTGGTGAAAATAATAAAATGATTTTTGAAACATTAACTCATTCGATTATTAAGAAAAGACAACTTCTTAAAAAAGAATAATTTCATTTTTCAAATAAATAGAAAAAAAGAAATAAAATACTAAAAGAACTGTTTATTTTATTCTTCAAGCATATCTTTTAACTCATCCACGTTAAGATTTAAGTACTTAGCTGTTATTAAATCTTTACCCAGAAGAGTTAGAAAGTTTTTCTTGCGTTTTTTATTTAAAAACTTCTTCATCTCAGATAAGTCTGGATTTGGATCTGTAATTTCGATCAATTTTTTTTTAACTGCGGTATCTACAAGTTTTTGTCCAATATCTGTTCTAATAATTAATAATGCTTCTCCAGAACCTTTTGGAGCACCCCATGGAGAGTAGGAAATATCTGAAAATTCTCCTGAGAAATCGGTACAATATTTACATCCTGTCATACCTCCAGAAGAACACGCAAATGCTATTTTTAATGAAGTACGTTCTGCTCCAGTATTAAAATCAGAGACTAAAATTTTAGCAAGTCCTTGTAAATGACAGGGATTAGCTATTATTCCAATATCTCGTTTATAAGCTTTATATGCTTGACCAATTCCAGTGACCAAAGGTCCAGCATTATCCATTGTAGCTTTCGGTATGTATTTTTTAGCGCCTTTAGCATTATCTACAACAACTGGAAATGCTACTGGTGGTTTTTTAGTTTTTGGCTGACTTAAAACCATGTGTTTAACAATTCCCGCATCAAAAGCAGCAATTACTAGATTATATAAAATAGTATCTTTATTTTTTGATTTTACTTGAATTATATCGTTATAGACTCCAACAGCTAGATCAATACGAGTTTTTCCAAACATTTTCAGCTCCATTTCTGATATAGGGAGAAAATTTCGTGGACAGGAATTGTAGCAGAGTCCTACGGTTTCAGCACACTCATCTACAACATAAGCTTCTCCATTTTCTTTATTAAAATCCATATGTGGACAGAAAGCATTACAACTCCCACAGTGAATGCATAAACCAGCATAGATCACTTCATTTTCGAGATCTTGACTCGATTTTTCAACTTTCATTTGATTTAACCATGTTCATTATTTTATGATTGTGTGAAATTTCATTTTCATACTAAAACTAAAGTGTTAAGATATTTAATTTTTTTTTTTTATGCTCTATTATATGTAATATGTCTTTGTTAGTATTTTGTGAAATCTGTATACCTCTAATCCACTAAATCAATAAAGTATATAAGCTTTTTTAGAGAGACAACTTATATTTACTTTAAGGAAGAACAATAAAACACGACATCTATGAGAAACTCATGGAAAAGTATGAATTAAATAAATATTTAAGTTTAAAGCTTGAAGATGGAAAAACTAATATATATATTGGAGAAGAATTATTTCTGCAGTGTAAATCTCTGATACTAAATATCCCAAAAAATAAAATTAAAGAACTTTCCAATATAAAATCCATTGATGAAGCCACTGAAAAACTTTTACTTTTTCAATGTACTCAGTACAATTTTTACACTCTGGAAGCTTACATAAAAACTCTTTTTTAGAGAGATGGCATGTATTTTCGAAGGGACAAATAATTAAGTTTAATTTTGAAAGAAAATCGACTTTAACACTCGTCTTAATAGTTGATTTTTAGGTAGTTTTGAATAAAAAACAAGAGTTGTTCTTTTTAAAATGGTGCAGAACGAAAATTTTATAAATAAAATCTTTTTCTTATCAAATTCTAACCTTTTTAGCTTAAACAAGGAAAAATAACATCCCTTAAGGTTCATCTAATAAACGGGAGCAAGTTTCATCAAGTTTTTTTATTAAATGATCTCGATCTTTCCAAGTGATCCATGTGCTTCCTGATTTTTCGAAATGGAACCCATCATATTCATCTTTTATTTTTGCTAATGTTTTCTTTATAAAACTCCAAGAAAACCCAGTATCTTCGACTATTTTTGCTATAGCAATAGGATGGTTTAGATCGAGGTATTTATTAAAATAATCTATTAATTTCTCGAAACCTGATTTAGGAGGATTTTCTGATTGATTCATAATGATTCCTTTTTACTATTTTTTTAATCATTTGAATTAGTTTATCAAGAATCTATAATTTAAGTTAATAGATTAATTTTATTTAAGTAGTATATCATCAAATTTTTATTATAACCATTGTTTTTGGGAGTATAGTCTAAACTACAATAAATTTTGATATTTATGTCTAATAATAATATTAATCCCTCAAAAGAAAGTACCTTCGCTGAAGCTATTGCAAATATATATAAACCTCTAAACAATAATAAGAAATTCAAGGAAGAGTATAAAAATGATACTTTTAAAATTTTATTAAATCCTAAAGATGGGAAATTTGCTGCTTTAATTACAGTAGATAATGGAAAATTATCAGTTGAAAGTATAGAAAATACATCTAAAAAAAACCTTGATCAAAAAGTTTTGGGATGGAATGGGTTAATGCAAACAACTAAAGAATTATTCAGTTCAATAGGGAGGGGAGAATTATCAACAAGCGATATAGCAAAGAAGGTTGTAACACGTAAAATTAAAGTTAAAAATACTAAAATTTTAACGAAATTCTCGGAGTTAGGTTCTATATTAAGAGAATAAATTACATTCGACAAGAGAAAATTTTTTTATATTAAACCTAGATACAAATTCAAGTCTAAAAATCACAATTGTAGGTCTAAAAATGATTATTAGTTTTGATTCGTTCTTTTGAAGGTTTCTATTTACGCATTTGAATAAATTTCCCAGATTTCATTAACTCACATGGTTTTAAATAAGTTAATCCTGATTTTTCTACAAAATCTTCTAATAAATTTGTCCAGTTCTTGTAATTTCTTTTACCAGCTCCAAACGGTCCTGGAAGATCCATCCCCGCTAGCATTGTATCATCAATTATTTTATATCCTGAGACAATTCCTTCTTCTAGAAGTTTACATCCTTCATTTAATTGAATTGCCATAAACAGTTCAAGATCAAGAATTCCAGAACATTTTTCCATATTTATAAGTGGTCTTCCTTCCATCCATTTGAAGAGTCCTTTTCCCGTTTTTCTTCCTAAATCTTTATTATTTACTAATTTTGTTAAGGTTTTTCCAGGAGTAAAATCATCGGATAAAACTTCCTTAAAATAATTCAGGGCATTATAAATCACATCTAGCCCTAAATAATCCCATCTTGCAAAAGGTCCTATTTCCATTAACTCCTTAGTATCAGCATCTATTTGTTCTAATGGAATGCCTTTCTCCATAGCAAAATCAAGGAGCCAATTTATATAAGCACTCGTTCCTATTGTTAACCTATTTACAATAAATCCTGGGCTTTCTTTTTCAAGAACTGGTAAAAACCTCTTTCCTTTAAGTGCAGGAAATTGTTGACAAACTTTCTTGGCTATCACAACAGTATTTTCTGAAGTTTCTCTTCCCTTAATAATTTCAATCAATCTAAGTACTACAATTGGAGTAAAAAAATGACATCCCACAACTCGATCAGATCTCCCTGAAGAAGATGCTATTTCAGTTATACTCATTGTTGATGTATTAGTTGCTAAGATTGCATGCTTTGGTGAGTATTTTCCCAATTTCTCAAAAAGTTGTTGCTTAATTTGCATTAATTCTGGAATTGCCTCAATTATAAAATCAGCATTAGATACCGCTTTTTTTAGATCTACTTCTTTAATTAGATTTTTCATTAATCCAGAAGCTGTAAATCCCTCTCTTAACTTCCCTTTAACTTCTAGTCTTTTTAATCCATCTTCAATTTTATTTTCTGCTTTCTCGAGTATTTTATAACTTAAATCGTTTAAAATTACAGGCTTGAAACCTCCCATTAAAGCCACTTGAGCGATTTCATGACCCATAGTTCCAGCACCGATGACACTTATTGACTTTATATTGACCATTGGTTTATTCCTCCATATAGCATCAACATTTTTAATTAGTTAATAAAATTAATAGTTATTTTCTTAAAAAAAATTAATTCTAGTTAAACAAAAAAAGTTGAAATTAAATACCATGATAGTATCATTGTACCTATTCCGAGAAAAATTGATATTGGTAAACCAGGTAAAATTTTATTTCTTTTTAATCCTGAAATTGTAATACCTGTTCCTACAAGAATAGCAATAGCAGTTAAAATCATTACAAATATATTATTTGTTTGAATAAGTGCACTGGAAGTTAACATACTATAAAACGCTAAATCTCCTATTCCAATTTCCAATTTAGACGTATCATACTCATATTCTCCATTTTCAATTTTTTGTTGTAGTTCTACATCAGATAAAACATTCCCATCCTCAGGAGTTGATGCAATATCGATTAAAACTTTTATTGGTCCATGTTTATATAAAACAGCAAAAATATCCCAACAAGAAATTCCTACTAATATGGCTAGGGTTGTCCAAAGGGGCATTAAAACACCCATTGATGCTCCAATTAATAATCCTATATATAATACGACGAAATTTTTTGTTTTTATTGATTTAGAAGTAAAATATTGATACATCATAAGAATTGTAAAAACTGCTGAAAGGATAATCAATTCATAATAAAATAAATAAAATAAATGTGGTAATCTCAAAAATAATAAATAAAGCACAATTTGTCCAAAAAACCAAGTTTGAAAAAATCCGATTAGGGCAAAACTAAATCCAAAAATATACATCAGAACGCCAATACCTTTTTTTTTTATAATATATATTATTACAAATGCTGAGATTACCGCTAATGCTGTATAAATTAACCCATTTAAAAGCCCTCCCAATGCTCCCATTTCACTTTCTGAAAAGTATCCCCCATCAATCTGAAATCCAGCTTCAACATAAGTTAAATAAGCTAAAATTCCCGCTATAATAACTACGAGAATTATAGGTAATGGGTACAGTTTTCTTGTTATTCTATATGTTGGAAAAAAGTGAGGGATAAAATCTTTTTTCACAATTTCTTTATTTTCAGGACTTTCAACCATAATTTAGAGTAGTTATTTAATTAAAATATTGATTTTTAGATTATAATATTATTACTGACTTAAATACCTATTAATAATAAAATCCTGTTTTTCAATTTTCAATTATTAGAAAGAAACTTCTTATTGACTGCAACTTTAAATCTTTTAGTTATGCCAAAACTCCAAAAGTATATTCAAAAAATACGAAGATACAAAGTGAAATTAACAAATTTGATTAATCGAATAGGGATCTCTTACCCTATAGAATTTGAGTTAATTGATGAGATACCAAAAGAACTCATTTTACCATGTCATTTAGGAATTCTATTTTTTGGAGATTTTGATACGTTTTTCTTTAAAAAAATTGAAATTAATTTAAATCATGTATTTGATTCTTTTTTTTTTAATATTAGAAACTTAGGAGGTTACAATTTTACTATTAAGCTTTTCTATAAGGGTGTCAAAAAAGAATATAGAGAAATGAAAAAATCGTCTAATAAAATTAAAATACATCCGACTAATAAATTCTATCAAATCTTAATTAATAAAAGGATCGAAGAGAACCTTGGAATGATACTCGCAATTACCGATCTCCCTATATTTTCAAGTAATAATGATAATATCTTATTTTTATTCGGAGAAACTCACTTAAAACATCGATGCTGTATAGTATCATCATTAAAATTAAAAGAACAATTCTATTATAGACCACAAAATCGTGCTCTTTTTGAAGAACGAATTCTTAAAGAAATTATACATGAAATTGGTCATTTAACTTTAGGTCCTAATCATTGCCATAACCATTTTTGCGTTATGAAATTTTCTAAAGATATTAATGAAATTGATGAAAAAAAAAAGGAATTATGTGAAACATGTAAAATAAAATTAAATAAAATTAGAAAAAAATACAACTTCTAATGAATTTCAAAAAAAATTATTAAAAGCTAACAATTGGTAATTTATGTATAAATTCTTTAACCAATTCGACTCTATTTTTCCTTTCCTTTTTATAATATCTCAAAGGATAAAGTTCATTTATTATAAATTTATAAAGCTTTATCCAGGTCTTAGCAACTTTACTAATTCTATAGTTATGAGCTACCATTTTAGAATGAACACCCATTTCTGCCCGTAAATCGTCATTCTTAAATAATTCTACCACTCTTTTATTGAATTCATCAAAATTATTAGCGAGATATCCTGTTTTGCCATGTTTAATTACATTTGAAATTCCAACTGCGTTTGCTCCTACACAAGGTGTTCCTTGTGCCATTGCTTCAATTAAAACTAACCCTTCTGCTTCAATCCAAGACCAGAGACAAGCTAAATCTGCAGTATTATATAATTTTAGTAAATCTGTAAAAGGAACTCGACCCAGATAAGAAACATTATCCTTATAATTCTGCTTTTTAATAAACTTTAATATATGAGATGATGAAGGTCCATCACTCCCAACTAGTACTAAATGTGAATCTGGAACTTCTTTTTGGATCTTTTTGAATGATTTTATTACACTAAGTTGATGCTTTTCAGGGGATAACCTAGAAGCATATAAAAGTATCTTTTTACTGTCTAAATCATATTTATCTCGTATTCCATTTTCTTTTACGTCTGTAAAATATAAATCTGAAATTCCATTAGTTAAACATATAATTGGCTCTTTAAATCTTTGATCTCTAAGTAAATCCTTTTTTGATTTTGTTGGTACTGAGACAAGATCATATTTATCTAATACATGTCTTTCATAACGCCAAACCCAATCCATTCTCGCTAATAATTTACCAAGTAAGGGTATATACTGTGCAGTATAAAAAGATAGTGGAGAATTATGCGTTCCTGTCATAGGAATACCTAAATATTTTGCCCAATTGATTGCCATAGAACCAAAACTAGCATGTGTATGAATATGGGCAATATCTAGATAATCATGGTTACAAAAAAAGTATTTGTGTAATGGAAGACTTAATACAAAACCAGTTTTAGGAGAAATTTTAGCCCCAAAGAAATTATGGAGATGTAGGTTATTCGGTATGTTTTTAGGTTTGTTAATTCCAGGGGCGAAAACATGAATGTTGTGTCCTGTATATTTAGCCATAGCTTCAGCAAGGTTTCTACAAGCAATCGCTGTACCATTCACTTGTGAATACATTGAAGTGAAGAATCCGATATCTAATTTCTGTTTAACCATTATGCTTCAAGGGGAAAAGTTTGAAGTTATTAGAAAAAATTGTTCGTTTAAAAAACATGTTTTTTATTTATTTATTTTAATTAAACACTTGTTTATATAAAAAGATATAATATTTAATAAAAAAAATTCGATTTTTTAATAAGGTTATTAATAACAAAATTGAATCTATTAATACTTATATACAAAATATCTAATTTCATGAAGTTTAACTATTAATATATATTAAGAATTTGATAGGATGTTTCTATTCTAATAGATTTTCCAACATTAATAGTAGTATTTAAATTTCAAAAATTAGCTTGAAATTAATAAATAAATACCTTGATAGAGCCTTATTAATACGATTTTGTTCCTTCACTTCACTCTTCTTCAATTCTTGTAAAAAATTGATTTATTAATCTAAAAATTAATTGTTAATATTTCATTTTTACTGGTTTTTGGATTGATAATTCTATTTTAAATATATATGACTATTGTCATATTTGATTGTTAAAATAATAAAATTTTTTTGTATTAGCAAATGATATAATAACATGGACTCACAAGAAGAAAAGAAAATTATTGAAGAAATCATGAGTCAAAGAAGATTGTCTTATTCAATTGAAGTATTAGACATCCAAGGAGATAAATATACTATACGTAACAATTTCGGTTCTTCAATGATATATGTGAAGAAGGGAGAGTATTTTTTATTAGAAGGAGAATTAGAATAAAAATTAAAACGTTTTTATTAATAAACTTTAATTTATCAATTATTAATTAAAAATTGTTTATCTTATAGGTTATTTTATTTTTAATTTAATAAAGAAAATTCTTATATTATTTTTTAGTTAAGAATTTAAAATAATAATTTTATAAATTAATTAATAGAAGCATAATATTTTCAATAATATTTGGTTGATTAAATATTCGAAGAAGAAGGATTGGGACAGACACAACGGAAGGAAAATTCATTGAAAAATTTCGAGCTGTCATAGATGACAACACTTCACTTTCTATTTATAATAAAAAGAAGAGATCATTTTGTATCATACGAAAAGATTTAGCAAAATCATATGAAATTGAGGTAGATGCTTCCGAAGCGCCAGTGTTAAATAAGATGCTAAGTGATCCAGAACCTTATGAGAGCTCTATTGCAGATGTGAAAATTTTAGAGGAAGAAATTATACCAATAAATGAAGCTTTTCTGAAAGTTTTTGGTTCTGATAAAGAGTTAAAATTAAATTCCATTAAATTAGCTATTGGTAGTAATTACAATGACTATGTTACAATTGAAGAGAATGATTTGGTTAAATTTGATGTTAAACCAACGCTTACTGGTTTGTTGGATTTTATCAAAAGCAATAAAGAAAGTATTTTAGGATTTTTAGATTGTGAATATATTAGTGAAGAGGGTAATGTCATATATTTAAATTGTGGGAAAAAGAATATATCAGAAAATATTTACTCTATAAAAGTATTGATCCTTGCTTCTATGCAACAAAGGGGATTTTTTCTTCAACAAGAACATAAGTATTATGGTCTACAGCTTTATTTAATTATAGAATCAAGAAAATCTAACGATAGTTTATTATTTGAGCTATTGAGAGAACTAAATATTGATTGGGAAGTAATCTTCTTTAGAAGAAAACTTGCTATTCATGATTGGACTGAAATAGAATGTGAAAAAAACTCTGAAAATCTTAAAAGTTTTCTTCGTGCTAAATTTGAATCCTTAAATTATTTTGATGTTAATAATATAATTCGGTTAGTAGTTAAAAATCAATTACCATTTAAAGTAGCGAACAAAATGGCTTCTTTGTTATATAAAATGAAAAGTGAACGATCGCTTAGATTTCATGAAAAACAATTTCAAGAGAATCCATATGAAGATGATCCAGTTCAACAAGATGAATATTCAATAACTCTTAAAAAAGCAGAAGTTGCTGCTGCTGCTAAATTAGCATGCGCGTATTTAGGATTTCAAAAGAAAATTAAATTTGATCGAGATATTTCTGTTGATGAAATATTGAAATATGAAGCGGAAATAAATAATTTGTAAAATCTCTTGCTTTTCAATAATAAAAAAAACTTTAGGAAATAGTTTTTAGTAAATCTTTGTTTAATTCAACCCATAGGACTGTCTTAATAACTCATGATTTACTTTTCCTACGGTGATGCTTTTACCTGTATTAATATTTGTGATTGTATATTTTGCTGGAGCGAATAATCCAGGATCTATTTCATAGAAATTATAGTTTGCTGTTTTGAATATTTCGAGAAATGGTTTTCCATAACTAGAGGATGTATGTGCGGGGGCTTTTTTAACGAGTTCAAATAATTCTACTTCATTTTCCTTCTCAACTTTAATTGTGTAATATGTCAATCCCGCAGCAATTATAGAGTCATTAGTACGCCCCATTGCACCAAGATCGTCTTTAGCAATAGGAGCAATTGTAGTGGTCCCAAAACCATTAGTTATTACATCTATTGGAAATTTTATTTCGTGCAACTTATGTATTCCAGTCTCTACGATTCTAGCAGCTACTTGAATGGAACCGGTCAAACAAGCAGTTGGAGCACAGATTGCATAAGCATTGTTTGGATTAACACCACATTTGTTAGCCACAATATCCATAACTTCTTCATTTGGTAATTTTGGAGTTTCAAAAACAATAACAGCACAATTTGAATCATCAGTATAATCTAATTCTTCAAAAATTTTTTCTACCTTACTCTTAGCACGAGCAGGTCCTGATCCTAATGATTGAAAAACTATTTTTTTTTTCAATTGTCCCTCTTTTTCTACTTCTTTTTTCAATTTAACGTTCCATCCCGCCAATTGAGAAGCCATACAGGAAATTACCGGTTCGGAAGTATATACATTTACACTTGGTATATAATGTCCATCTAAATTATAAGAAGAAAATTTGACTGTCCCTAACCCTCCCATACAAATCTCTCCCAGAAGTTTTCCTCCAATCCAAGAAGCTTTAGCCATATCGAGAATAATTGAGCCATTATCTAATTTATATATCTTTATATTATAAATTTCCTTATTTTGTATGATTCTTTCAACGATTTTCTTAGCTAGTTCATTAATTTTTACATGAAGCACTTATTTTCACCTTATTAAATTTACTTTTTTTAATTGAGTATTTATTATTATTTTGATAATGTAATATATTATAATATTAATTTTGCATTTATGACTATCCTCTAATAATAAAGATGATTAATTTCAAAGAAAGGATGGAAACGCTTTTTGGAGCAATTGAAATTGTAAAAAATAACTTTCTTAATAGTTTAAAAGAAAAAAATTCATCTATTCATATATATACACATTTAGACGCTGATGGATTGAGCTCAGGTGCAATTCTGGGTAAAGCTCTGTTTAGAGAAAATATACCGTTTCAAATCACAGTTTTACGCCAATTAGAGAAAGAAGAAATAACAAAAATATCTGAAAATATTAAAGAATTCAAAAATTTTTTATTTTTTTCTGATTTTGGTAGTGGTCAATACTTAGAACTTCAAAGTCAATTAATTTTAAAGGAGAATTATAATTCTTTTATTATTTTAGATCATCATCTTCCCCAGAATGTATCTTCTAAAGAAGATATTGATTTAATTGAGGAAATTCATAAAAATAGCTTTCAATGGCACATTAATCCATATTTTTTCAGAGTTGATGGAAGTTTAGAGATATCTGGTGCAGGTATATGTTATTTATTTGCCAAATCTTTAAATAAAAAAAACACAGATTTATCTTCAATAGCGCTTGTTGGGGCAATGGGTGATATTCAAAACCATGGTCCAAATAAATCATTTTTGGGCATAAATTCACTTATTTTAGAAGATGCTAAAAGTATAGGATTAATTGAAATTAAAAATGATTTAAATTTTTCTTCAATAAAACCATTAAACGAAGCGATTGCCTATTCTAAAGAAATAACTCTGCCGGGATTAACTGGTGATGTCAATAGAACTCTAATATTTCTACAAACTTTAGGTATATTGATGGAAAACTCAAATGGTAATATTCGCACATTAAATGAACTTAATCAAGATGAAAAACAAAAGATTTCTACCGCAATTATTGAGTATATATCAACGAAGCTTGATGTTGAACCAAGTGAAATTGTTAAGAAATTAATTATAAATAGATATTTGCTAAAAAATGAATTAAGTGGATCAGAATTTCATGATTTAACAGAATTTTCCAATCTTTTAAATGCTTGTGGACGAACTAATAGTGCATCATTAGGGATTGCTATAGCAATGGGAGATAGAAAAAAAGCTTATCAGAAATCTCAAGAGGTACAAACAAATTACAAAAAATCATTATTTAAGAGTTTAGCATGGATTCAGGATAATCAAAAAATACAACACATGGAATATATTCAATATTTTTTCGGAGAGGATGTTATCCCAGAAAATATTATTGGAACAATTGCTTCAATGTTAGTATTCGAAAATCTTGAAGGTTTTGATAAATCAAAACCAATATTTGGTTTAGCAAAAAGAGAAAATGAAAACGTCTATAAAGTTTCGGGAAGAGTACATAAAAAAATAGTGTCAAAAGGGGTAAATCTTTCGCAAGCTATTAGAGAAGCATGCAAACTCTCAAATTTAGATGTATTAGGGGGAGGACATCCCCCAGCAGCAGGAACAAAAATCCCTATTGATAAATCAGAGGAGTTTCTGGAAAACTGCAACATTATTATTAGAAATCAATTAAAAAAAAAATAAAATTATAAATTTAAAAGAAATCATTTAAACTTGATACATTTCTCCTGTTTCAGGAGCTACTGAATTATAATCTTTATTAACTAATTCACTTGCTAAGCTAGTGGTTGATTTATTATCTCCATGAATACAGAAAATATCTCTATTTGAATTCTTTTGGAAATTCAAATTTTCAATATAGTTATGAATGTGTATGTTATCAGAATGGCTTGAAAAATCGAAATAATCGTAGTCACATTTTGCTTCGATTTTTAAATCTACTATTGTTTTTCGATTTCTTCTTGATTCATTAAATTCAAAAATTCCATCATCTAATAATCTCCTTCCTGGAGTTCCTTCCACTTGATATCCAACCAAATAAACTGCTGAAAAAGGATCTAGTAATATTGATTGGATATAATCAATTGCAGTTCCTCCTTTAAGCATTCCAGAAGGTGAAATAATAACTCCATTAGTGTTTTTGACCTTTGACCTAATTTTGGGTCTAGACACAAATTGTGTGTTCTTTAAGGCTTTTTTAAATAATTTAATATTTTTTATATAATCTGGGTAATCTAAATATAACATTGATATTTTTCTTGCTAAACCGTCAATAAAAATCTTTCCATTGTAATTAAATTTTTCCAAAATTAGCAATGCTTCTTGAGAGCGTGCAACTCCAAATGCTGGAATTAAAACTCTCCCACCATTATCAGTAATGTTAATTATTTTCTCCACAAATTCTTTTTCTAGTTTTTCTCTTGGAGGATGTTCCTTAAGAGCATACGTAGATTCTATGATCAAAGTATCTATCTTAGGGATATTATTAGAATTTGCTGGATTAATTAAATTAGTAATTTGTGAATTAATATCACCTGAATATAAAATTTTTTTATTATCTACTTCAATCAAAATGGATACACTTCCGGGAATGTGCCCTGCGTCAAAAAATGTTATAAAAAAATTATCATGAATCTTTTGACGGTTTCCATTTTTTAGAAAAAAGGAATTTTGTATTAAATAATCTAATTCTCGATACCCAAATGGATAATTGTAATTCGAAATTTTAATCATATCTTTTATCAGAACTTCAGTTATAGCTAAAGTAATTGGATTTGTAAAAAAAGGAATCGTTTTGGTCTTATATAAAAAAGGTAACGCACCTGAATGATCGATATGGCTATGAGTTAATGCGACAGCTTTTAGATTATCTATATTTATTTTATATGGGAGTCTCTCTTCTCCACGAAATCGAATCCCATAATCTAACATACATTTAACACCACTTTTAGATTCTATTAAGATAGCACTACGTCCAACTTCTCTACATCCCCCAAGAAATGAAATATTAACCATTTTTAAATGTCCCTAAGATCATTTTAAGCTTCAAAAGAATTATTATATACTTTAAACAAATAAGAAAATAATAATTTTATCAAATACGAAAATCAAACTTTTAAAAATATTTTCAAAACTTCAAATATTATTTAGATTTATCTTAAAGTCCAGGATTTTTAAAAAAAAAAGAAGTTCAAAAGAAATAGTAAGGTTATTTTATTTTCTTTATACTATTAGTTATCAAAGCAATGACATTATTAACATTTTTACCAAAGATTTCTAAAATTTCTTCCCAAGTAACAGGTACTTCATCATCTTTCCAACAATCGTAATCTGTAGACATAGCAACAGCTGCGAATGGAATACCCACTTCATTTGCTAAAATTGTCTCAGAAGCTATACTCATATTAATCACATCTGCCCCCCATATCCTAAACATCTCTGATTCTGCTCTTGTTGAAAATCTGGGACCTTCAATGGTAACAACTGTTCCTTTTTCATGATATTTAAGATTAAGTTCCCTAGCAGTTTCAATAAGGATATTTCTTAATTCTTCTGAATAAGGATCTGCCATTGGAGTGTGTTTCATATCTCCAGGGTCAAATTTCTCAAAAAATGATACTTTCCTTAGCCTAGTGAAGTCAATAAATTGGTCAAGAATAACAAAATCACCTCGTCCAATTTGTTCTCTCAAGCTTCCACAAGCTGTTGTTGCTATGATATGAGTACAGCTTTGACTTTTTAATGCTTGTATGTTAGCTCTATAATTTACTTGCGTTGGCGGAATAGTATGCTCTCTTCCATGTCTAGCTATGAGAATTACATCAACATCATGAATCTTCCCAGATTTAAGAGGAGAGGTAGGTTTTCCGTATGGTGTATCAACTTCTATATCTTTACTATCCTTTAAAATATCCGGATTATCTAATCCAGAGCCGCCAATTATTCCAATTTTTACCATAATATTCACAATATAGAATTTTTTTAATTATAATGTTAGAAATTTAATAAATTATTTTTAAAAAAAATTGCCTGCTTTCATAAAAGATTCAGAGTTATTTCATTTGATTCTTATTAAGAAATTAAAAATAAAGTTAACTATAATGAAAATATCTAGCAAGATAACAATTCCTATAAAGTTTTAACATAACATGAATTACTACGAAATATATTTCTAAAATTCAATTCATAATATCATGAGAAAAACTAAGGTTCTTGTTCTCGGTTCTTTAGCAATTGATTATATCATGGGATTTAAAGAGAATTTTATTAATGCTGTTTCAATAGATCATGAAAAAGAAGAGTATCAAAGTAATATCACAGCAGATAGTCGACAGCAGTATTTTGGTGGTACCGCGGGTAATATTGCTTATAATTTAGGTTTATTAAATATAGCAGATGTATTTTTATTAGGTTCAGTAGGAAAAGATTTTGAAAGTTTAGGTTATAAAGATCACATTAAGCAATTCGATAACATTGAACTTGGAATTGATATTCATAAGGAACTCTTCACTGCTGCGTGCTATATTGTTAATGATATTAAAGCGAATCAAATGATTGTTTTTCATGGGGGAGCGTTAGATAAATGCAAGGATATCGATTTAAATGAAAAAATTAAAGATCCTGAGAATTTTTCTTATGCTATAAATTCTACTCAAAGCGCTGATGCAATGGAAAGTTTCGCAGATCAATTATATAATTTAAAAATACCCACCATTTTCGATCCAGGACAAGTGACTCCTCTTTTTCCAAAAGAACTGTTATTAGATATCATAGAAAAATCAGAGATTCTAATCGGAAATATGTATGAAATAAATCAAATAAAACACAAAATTGGGGTAACTGAAGATGAGTTAATCAAAATAATAAATGCGGTAATCATCACTAAAGGTCCAGAAGGTTCAGAACTAATTTATAAAGATGTAAAAGAAAAAATTTTTCGAATAAATATCCCAATTGCGACTCCAGATAAACTAGAAGATACTACTGGGGCGGGTGATGGATACCGAGCGGGTATATTAACAGGATTAACTTTAGATATGACTTTATTGGATTCATGTCGATTAGGTGCTATAATTGGATCATTTGTAGTGGAAACTAGGGGTGCTCAAACTCAAAAATTTGATATTGATAAGGTAAGAAAAAGATTTTTTGGATTATTTGGTTACATTCCACCAGAATTAGAAAGAATATAAAAAAATTATTTTTAAATAAAAAAGCTTTACACAATTATTATTAGATCATTTTATTCTTCTACGGGAATCTCTATTAAAGAAAGAACATCGTAACCCTTTAATTTATCTCTCCCATGTAAATTTCCTGTTAATTCAATTACAAAAGCAATTCCTATTACTTCACCAAATGCTTTTTCAACTAAATTACATGCTGCTTTTGCAGTACCACCAGTTGCCAATAAATCATCAAAAACCAAGACTTTATCCCCCTCTTCAATTGCATCAGTATGCATTTCAATACTATCTGTTCCATATTCAAGTTCATAGGTTTCACTTAGAGTTTTATAGGGTAGTTTACCCGGTTTTCTCATTAAGACAAATCCAGCACCTAATTGATAAGCTATAATTCCACCCCATACATATCCACGTGCTTCTATAGCTGCTACTTTAGTAATTCCTTTTCCTCTATAATGATCGATAATTCTGTCGCATGATTCTTTAAAAGCAGCATGTGCTTTCGCTAATGTGGTAATATCTTTAAACTGGATTCCCTCAACGGGGAAGTCCGGTACATTCCTTATATAGTCCTCTAAATTCATTTCAATTCATTTTATACTTTTAAATTTAGAATGCAATTAATTAAAATTGATAATTAAAAATGATAATTAAAAATGATTAATTAAAAATAGTTAATTAAAAATAAGATCAAATTCATACAATAGCAAATTTTCTTTTAATAATTAGAAAAAATTAAATAAAAATTAAAGTATAAAAAATATATAAAGAATAATTTTAACATAAATACTAAATCTAGTTGTAAATAAATGAAAATTTATTACAAATAAGAGTTGTTAACCTTGAAAATATTACTTTTTGGACCTGCAGGAGCAGGTAAGACATCACTAATGCGTACAACATGCCTCGGGTATAATTTTATGAAAGTTTTAAATTTGAAACCTACCAAAGGTGTTTCTCGAGAGAATTTTATTTTCCGTGGTATAATGGAGCTTAACGTTTGGGACCTTGGAGGTCAAGAACGGTACATGGAGCGATATTTCTCAGAATCTCAACGCGAACTAATATTTTCAGAAGCAAAAACAGCTGTATTTATGGTTGATTCTGTAGCAATAGATCCTGAAGTACGTGATATTTTTGAAAAATTCTTGAAATATGTATTAGAATTTTCTCCTAAGATCAATATGATTTATGTATTATTAAATAAAATTGATTTAAATGAATCGAAAGAGGATGAATTCTATGAAATCCTAACTAAGGATTTAAATAATGGTTTAATGGAAAGAATTTCATTCACTCCTGTATCTGTTAAAGAAGGTAGTGCTCAACATAGATTAATTGAAATCCTCGATTATGAGATTCAGAAGAATACTCTATCAATGCAACGTCTAGGAAAAATACGCCATTTATTAGATGAGTTGAAAATCAATACTTTATCTGAATATCTTTTGTTCAACCAACCCGATGGATTGTTAATTTCTTCTACATTTGGTAAGTTTGAATCAAAACCATTACAGTTTATGAAATTTGAAATCGGGACTTTAGATTCTAATATTTATAGTATTTATCAACAGATTATGGAACTTCAAAATGTTTCAAATCTTTCTCCTTTATCATTATCAACTGTTGTCTATGAATCAGATGATTGTTGGATTTTAGTGAAAGAGGTCAGTAATGGAGCAGTTTTAATGGCAGTCACAAGGAGTAAGAGCCCCGAAGTTTTTTCTAGTGTTATGAATGCTATGACTGGTGATTCATTCAAAAATTTAAAACTATATTTGAAATCTTCTGAATACTAAATTTAAAGATTGAAAATAAAAAATTAGATTTTAAGTAAGTTTTATTAATTCTTTTTATATTATTGTTCTTTATCATATAACCCAATCTTTGATAAAAATCTTTGTTGCTTTGCATGGTGTGGTCTTCTGATAACTGTATCATTGGATTTTTCCATTTCCCTTGCTTCATCACATATTAACGCGGCAATTCTCATCATTTCATGGGCTGCGGCTAATAATGGCATATATTCAGATCTTTCTCTTAATTGGAAACATGCTTTTCCTGTAACTCTTGATACTGAAGCAGCAAGTTCAAAAGCAGCAATTGCTTTAGCTCTAGCATAAGGATTAGAGAACTTAGCAGCTTCGGTTGCGATGTTTGCATCAATGATAATTTGAGGTAAACTAGGTGTTCTACCTTCAAGCATATCCATAATGACTTTATTTAGTTCCTCAGCGATTACCTGAAGCGCTCCGGTGATTGCTAGAACCTTTAGCAAATCTGAGTTAAATATACTCATTTCAATATGATCAAGAAAAGGTCTACGTGCTCCGATCATACTGTCACAATTTACTAAAATATAACCCATGTTCTTTTCTTTAATTTCATCAATAGCTTTTTTAGCAGGAGCATCAGAAATTACTATAGTGGGGATAACGCCCGACATTTCTCTTACTGCTTTAGGTCCCGGTAAAGCTGCATTTGGGCTTGACATTATTATTAATTCTGGCTCAAATTCAAGTAATTGTTTCATAGTTTCTACACAATGACTTGCAGGATGCATTTTAGCACCAGAAGTTACTTCTCTTACATTGATTCTCGTAGATTCTGCTCTTTCATCCATTAAAAAAGCCAATAACAAGGAAGAACCAATTGTCCCATTTTTAAGAATGCCGATCTTAAGTATTTTCTCTTCTTCGCTCATTTTATTCAACTTTTTTATATAATATCTCATTTTAAAATTAGAATTATATAACCTTACAATTTTACAACGTTTTTATTTTTTTTTTAAAATTTTATATAAAATAGAATGCTATAAGTTAATACAAATTATTAAAATTTTTAAAACAAAAACACTATTAAAAGGAGTATTATTTAAAATGGAGATAAATGGTGTAGAAATTGAAAATACCTATTCTGAAGCATTTGGGGCCGTTTTTAGTAGAATTCTAGTAACAGCAAAAAATGAGAAATGGGCGAATATTGCAGGTCAGGTTACCACTGGATATGGAACTTCAACTATCCATTGCGATGCTGAAGCGGGAATAGATATATTTGTTACCCCTGATAAGACACCTGATAACCGTCCTGGAGTAATTTTAATGTTTTTTAAAAATAAAAAAGAAGAAATGAGTAAAGTAGTAATGAATCGTGTTGGACAGTGTATTTTTACATGTCCTACAACTGCTTGTTTTGATGCGTTAGATGCCTCATTAGATCCTGAAAAAATATTTGAAATA
>JABXKB010000174.1 GCA_013375485.1 Promethearchaeota archaeon
AGTACTGTTAAAGGAGTATGTGATGAACCGTCTGATCTTTGGATAATTGCAATCCGCGAACTATTTGAGGAAATAGGGATTCTAATCGGAACGAAGGATAGGGAACATCTTATTGAAATAAATAGAGAAAATGGCACGAAATTTAAAAATTATCAAGAGGAGCTCCAAAAGGATCGAGAAACTATGACAAATATTTTAACAAAGGAAAATCTTTATTATGCTGCGAATTATTTAAAATATTTTGGAAGATTAATCACCCCTAAGTTATCTCCTATTCGGTTTGATACCCAATTTTTTCTATGTAAATTTCCTCAGAATCAGAATATTAACTTGTTTAGAGACGAATTAACAGAAGGATTATGGGGTTCTCCAAGAATATTATTAAAATTATTTCGAAAAAAGAAGATTAAAATAATTTTCCCTCAATATACAACGCTTAATCGACTCAAAAGATTTAAAACAATTCAAGAAGCTTTTTCTAATTCGAGAAACGGGTTCAAAATTGTTCAAGTGAAGGATTTTAGATAAACATTATAGAAGTGATAAAACTGCCTTTTTTTAAAAACAAAATTAATGAGAAAACTGTGGATGTAATCAGTATTATAAAAATTCTTAAAAGAATTCTTAAAACACCACAAACGAATACTATCCATTCTTCGTTTAATTCTAAAGAGGATGTTATTATTGAATTAGATACACATATCCAAAGATTGATTAAAGGGGATTTTTCTAAAATTGAAGATCTTATTATTCTCTTTGCTCCCACATCTGATTTACAAGAAATATCAATTGCTAGTGGATGGGGTAAACAATTTCTGAGTATCTCTGAGAGATTTGATGCTGCTATAAAGGATTTGATTTATGAATTTAATTTAAAACCATTCTCAAATAGTTAATGCTCTTGAAAATTAAGAAATTTTGTTTTTCCTTTTTGAAATCTTATTTGATTCAATCCGGAATATTAATCGGATAGTATCCGTATTTTTCCCGAACCTCTAACATTATCTGAAAATGCTCTAATGGGATTGCAGGATTTATACTATGTCCGCTGGCAAAAATAAATCCCCCCCCAGGAGCTAATTCACGGATTAATTTCTTAGAATAATTTTTTATTTCTTCTTTAGTTCCCGTTGCTAACATCTGGGGTGCGATATTCCCAATAAACGTTGTTTTATCACCGAATCTTTCATTCAATTTAAAAATATCATATTCGGGATTTGCTGTTGTTGATTCAATAGGATTAAAGGCATCCACACCCACTTCAACTAAATCACCAAAAATAGGTTCAATATCTCCGCATGAATGGAGAATTAACTTGCAATCGCGTTTATGGGCGGCCTCGCATATCCTTTTTATCCAAGGAATAACATATTTTCGATAATTTCTGGGGCTCATAAACATTCCTGTCTTATAACCGTAATCATCGAAAATCCAAACTGCTTTTGCATCATTTTCTGCAAATATTTTTGTTAATTCAAGAGCTAATTTTCCCCTATCATCAAAAATTTTCTTTGCCTGTTTCGGTCTAGCAAGAATTCTTGAAAATGTCTCAATACCAAAACCTTCCCAAGTCGCTTCCATTAAACCATAACATGCAGGAACAATGAAAACTTCGTTATTCAGTTCTTCTTCTTGATATCTCTTTAATTCCAGAATGTTTTTTAAAAAATAAGGATCATTTGGATCGGGATGTCCCGGGAAACTTTCGTAATCCTCCATATTTTTAAAAAATCCTCCATGATAGCCAAAAATTTTTGAATTATCACCCGGAAATGTTTCAATTTTATTAATTCTTCCGAAATTATCTATGAATCCTCCCTTTATAAATTTCCACGGTTGTAATTCTATAAATGCAGGAAAAAGATCAAGGTTAACAGCACGAAAAAGTTTTGCCATAGGTTTAAAAGTCGCTGATCCAACAGCCGTGTGAGACATAACCATTTTCATTATTTTTGAAATAAGGGGGATTAAATAGAGTTTTCCTAAAACATTTAACCCTCCATAAGTGCCCGCTTTGGGACCTAAATAGTGTTTTATAATTGTTCCACTTGAAAAATCAGATTCACATCCAGGTACTCGGTCTGGTTCTTCATGCTCAATTGTTTTTAATACTCTTGTTACTGCGTCCATCTTTATCAATTGAAGTAAATAGGTAATTATTATAATTTATGGTGAAACGTTGTATTTATATATTTTTGGTGATCTTGGAGGATAAAAGAAGGACTTTTAAATGAAATTTATCCATTCCATATTGTTTTAAAAATTTTAGTTAGAGTTTAAAAAAAATATCAACAAATTTATTATTCAGCCTGTACTAGGGAAAAAAGAAAAAAGAGAAAACCTTAGAATTTATTCTTATATCGTTCAACATCAAACTTCTTTCATTAAACTTTCTCCATCAAATTTCACTTATCAAGCTTCCACTATTAAGAAAAAAAGGAATTGAATTATAAGTGATTTCATTTCCTTGGTAGGCTGAATTGGTAATTATCAACCCTGATTCTACCATTTTTTGTTGATGTCAAGCTGGCAGGAGGCTCCTTAAAAAATTACACATTTTAGTTAACGGAGAGTTTTTATTTACTCCGATTTTTGTGTTATAATATAATATAATTCAAAATTTATTAAAACCTGACAATGTTGTGAAAAATTATGGGAAAAGGTAGTGGGTTAGCAATTATCGCATTAATAATTGGCATTGGAGGCCTTGGTTTTGGTATCTATTCAGTTATAATATTACCAGATACAATTATACAACAAGCTTCTGAAGAATCAGCAATTAGTCAAATATGGACTGTTGAACAGCCTAGTGTCTATTATGCAACCTCAAGTTATTATGATATTCCAGATATGGATATAACAATAAATGTGAATACAGGAGAAAGTGTTTTAATATTATTCAATGGTGAATTTACAGCTGATGTTGGAGTTCTTATAGGGGGGGTACGACTCATGTTAGATAATGTCGAAATACCAGGTTCTAGGAGAGAATTTAATATAGAAACCTCTGTTGGAGTCCTTATGGGCTATAGCATAACTACACATGTTTTAATCGATGATTTAGTTGCAGGAGAATATGAAATAGAAGTACAAGCATTTGGTTTTGGTACAAGTGAGAGAATAGACGATGGATTATTAACACTCTTTACTTTTAAATAAATCTTTTCTAATTTTTTTTTTTAAAATTTTCAAAATTGTAATTACGAAATTCGAGCGATAGCTAAAAGTAAACAAATTCGAATAAAAATCATTGTAAGTAATGAGAAATGGATTTCATTTTTAATAGTGATGTATAAATTACTACTTTTCTTATTCTTTAAATAATCCAAAATTTTATTAAATTAAAGATCTAGAAATTCTAAGAATAGATTTAGATTATTTAGCTAAAAATCGAATTAAATCAAATTTAATTGATAATTTAATCATTAGCTTGAAAAAATAAAAAAGTAGATTATAATGAGAAAGATTTATTCTGAGCCAAAAAAAATTGGAGAAATAGAGATTAAAAATAGATTTGTGAGATCAGCCACTGGTGAGCGTTTAACTTCTGAAGATGGAAGAGTTACAGATGAACTCATACAATTTTATGAAGTTTTAGCTGAAGGGGGTGTTGGGTTAATAATTACAGGGGTCACCTATGTTCATGCCAATGGGAAGGGGATTCCAAATCAATTAGGTATTGATAAAGATGATTTAATTCCTGGGTTGAGAAAATTAACAGAAGTTGTTCACAAATGTGGTGAAAATTGCAAAATTGCTGTACAATTGCATCATTCTGGGCGTCAATCAATGGTATTGGAGAATCCCCCGGCTCCTTCAGCTGTTTTTGAACCAACATTTAATGTGATGCCGAGGGAAATGACAATAAAAGATATTGAAGATACTGTAGAAGCTTTTGCTGAAGCTGCGAGAAGAGCAAAAGAAGCTGGCTTCGATGCAATTCAGCTCCATGCAGCACATGGATATCTTTTGAGCCAATTCCTATCACCTTACACCAATAAAAGAACAGATGGATATGGTGGTAGTACAGAAAATCGGATTAAAATAATAGAAGAAGTTTATGAAAAAACCGTAGATATGGTAGGAAAGCATTTTCCAATATTGATAAAGATGAATGTTGATGACTTTTTAGACGGTGGAATCAAGTTAGACGAATCCATGAAGATTGCAGAAAAATTTTCAAAAATGGGATTTGCTGCTATAGAAACTAGTGGGTGCATGTGGGAAGTTATTTTACGTACTAAAAAAGAACTTGGTTGGCATCCTGCCTTCAATCCTGAAGCTCGTATTGGTATCGATTCTAAGGAGAAAGAAGCATATCATCTACCATATGCGAAAGAAATAAAAAAAGTCATCAAAATACCATTAATTTTAGTTGGTGGAATAAGATCCCTTGATGTGATTGAAAAAATATTAAATGAAGAAAATGCAGATTTCATTGGTTTATGTAGACCCCTAATTCGAGAACCTGATCTTCCAAATAAATGGTTGAAAGGAATTGGAAAAATAACTTGTGAATGCATTTCATGTAATGGGTGTACTGCGAGCTTGTTATCTGGGAGTATTCGTTGTACTCAAAAAAAATAATCAAGCTAAACACTCCAGATTCTATTTGAATAATTTCTTTACTTACCCTTTATTTTTCCGAAACGTGCTTAACAATGCGTCGTGTTAATTCTTTGAAAGCTTCTTCAACATTTTCTCCGGTTTTAGCTGAAGTTTCTATATATATACTGTCTTGAGTTTCAGCATAATCTCTTACAATATTAAAATCAACCGAACGGCTAACCTCTTTTACTAAATCTAATTTATTTCCTATAACAATAAAAGGAATCTTTTTGTGCATTATTTCAAACATTTCTGATAGCCATTGTTCAATCTCTTCATATGTTTTAAGTCGAGTAAGATCAAAAATTACTAATGCACCCTGAGTTCCTTCATAATATTGATTCCGAAGAAATTAAAATTTCTTTTGCCCTGCTACATCCCATATGACAAGTTTAGTAAAGTTTTTTTCATCTAAATTTATTTCTTTTGTTAAGAAGTTAATACCTATAGTAATTATGTAATCATGAGAGAATTGGTTCTTTACATATCGATATAATATGCTAGTTTTTCCTACTGCAGGTGCACCTAATAAAAGTACTTTAAAGCTATACTTTTTCATAAGAAATACACTAAGATAAATTCTAAATTTTATTAAGTTAAACAGTACCCATTTGTAATTATTTATATTATAGAAAGAAATAAATATTCTTTTTGTATAAAGCTAAATCATTTAGGATTTTTATTTTTTAAAATAATTCATGATTTTCAAAAATATTTTAGGTTAAAATCTTTAGGTTTAAATAAGTGTTTTATTTGATATAATCTATGACTAAGCTAAAAAAGAAAATTAACTTTATAATTCTTACAATCATTCTTGTCAGCTATTTTGTTATTCCATTTATTGGAATACAATTAGTTAATTCTGATTCTTATAATCAAAATCAAAAATCTATATTAAATCTAGAATCATTAACCTCGTCACTTGAAACACATGTTAATTCAAATGATATTAATCAAGAAATTTCATCAAACTTTCAGAGTTCAAAATTTGATGAAAATCTTAATAAATTTCTTACAAATTTAAATAAAAATCCAGAAAGTAATCCCAAAGATATAAACGTTATTATATCATTTGAGGAATCCTTACCTAAAGAAGAACGTATCGATATCCTAGACTCTGTGTTTGATAACTACGAGTTAAAAAAAAATTACGATATAATCTCTAGTACTCATATAATTATCAATCCTAATCAACTTATAAAAAAAAATTATGTTATAGAAGGAATTAAATCAATAAGAGAAATTCATGAATCGAAGTATTATCAATTACCATATATTAAGGATGACTCTGTTCAATTAAGTGCTTTAAATAGTGACGATTATTCTAACTGGTGGCTTTCTGCTATTGGGGCAGATAATCTCTCTTATAATGGATCTGGTGTAAAGGTGGCTGTAATTGATACTGGAATATATCCTCATCCTGATTTGGATATTATTAATAACAGTAATTTTGTAGCTAACGAGAGTTTATTGGACTATAATGATGTTACTGGGCACGGAACTCACGTTGCGGGAATTATAGCTGGTGATGGAATTGGATCTTCAGGAGAATATCGTGGTGTTGCTCCAGGTGTGCTTTTAATAAATGCACGAGCAGGAAATGAAAGTGGATTAGCGGAGACTGATATAATAAGCGCGATCGAGTGGAGTTCTAAACCAACAAGTTCGGGTGGTGCTGGAGCAGATATAATTTCTATGAGTTTTGGTGGAGGATATCCAATCCTTTCCGATAATATAACGAAAGCTATATCAACTGCTAAAAATGATTATGGGGTAATTTTTGTATCATCTGCAGGTAATTCTGGTCCTGCATTTTTTACAGGTTCGACTCCCGCTTCTGGTATTGATGTAATATCAGTAGGGGCGACAAACAAAAATGGCAATTTAGCTTCTTTTAGCAGTTGGGGTCCAACCTTTGGATATATTGGATATCCAGATGTTGTAGCTCCTGGTGTTAATATTATTTCAACAGATGCTAAAGATTCTACATTTTCCAAGGAGGAACGTTATAAAAATAATTATTTTGATTTTGCTGGTGATGCGGATTATATTCCTTTGAGTGGAACGAGTTTTTCTTGTCCTATGGTTGCTGGAGCGTTAGCAATCATCTTGGAAGCTTGTCCCTATATTACTCCAGAAACTGCGAGGATTGCGTTATTAGAAGGAGCTAGAACATTTACTGATGGAAATGAGAATATTCCTCTCAAATCTGGTGCAGGGATGATAAATGTTACTGCCTCTCTAAATTATTTAAAAGATGTATCTCCTAATTATAATGACACTGCAAAAATTTACCCCGATGATCTTCCTGTTAAACCATATGATTTATTAAATTTCCCTGGAGACCACCAAAAATTTAATTTAACTGTAATTTCTGGAGATAGTAATACATTTGATATTGAAATTCCAGATTATATTCAAGGTATTTCTCTATCTATAGATAAAACAAGTATCACCTTCTCTGAACCAGGAATTGGCTTTTTAGAGCTCGAGATTAAAATTGAAAAGAACGCTTTTGCTGAGATAAAATCCTTTCAGATTAATCTTACATCTGGAGGGCAAATTTATGATACTGCTGATATTACATTGGATATACGATTACCCGAGTATCGAATCTTAATGGAATCTTATCATGGATTAAATGATTGGTTTGCGGATCAATATATTGGTTATACTTTTTATCAGATGGGATTTTATGAAGCTATGAATGATCTCTCCAATTTAAATATCTCGATTGACTATAGTATGGAATATTGGACCCCAGATTATAATAGAGACTTTAATAATTCAATTTTGACAGAGGAAAGGCTAGCTCAATATGACATCGTAGTTCTACAGAACCCAATTCTACCATACAGTCCTACAGAAATAGATAACCTTGAAAATTACTTTAATAGGGGAGGTAATCTGTTATTTTTAGGAACACGATATCAAGATATGGTTGTGGAAAATGTTAATTATCTATTCTCAAGATTGAATGTAAGTATTCAGATTAATGAAGAAAATATAATGGATGATAAATGGTTAGGGATAGGAGCAAGTGTAAGTTCTCAAAGTGTTTATCATTTAAATAATTCGGTGATTTTTAATAATGTATCTCAATTCTATTGGCTCCATGGTAATAGTTTTACGGTTTCTAATAATGCCGACTCTATTGCATATATTGATAACAAAACAGTAGCTGCACTTTATAATGGAACTGAACATGCTCGAGGAAATATTTTAGCTTTTGGAGATTTACATTGGATATATGATCAATATGATTCAACTTCATATACTTTAGACCATTCTAATTTATTAAAAAATATAATCAGCTTTTTTTTACCTTCAGACGAAGTATCTATTACCTTTGATTTAGGAAAAGAAAGCACTTCAAATTCGGAAATTGATATCTCTATTTATATGAAAAATCAAACCTCTGAGTCTCCAATTACTGATATTGATTATACTTCCTTGAGTGTGATAATTAAAAATGGAATTTATCAAGAATCGATTATATTAAATACAACTAATGAAAGCGAAGGAATATACTTCAATAATTCATTTAATTTACCAACTCCAAGTAATACACTTTATACTATAATTATAGATCTAACAATCGGTTCAAAAGAATTTAATAAAACCACAAAAATTCTTTATTATGATAGTAATGAAATGCCAGAAATTAGTGAGATATCTTTAAATGATTCACCAATTACTAGAGCTAATAATCAACTTAAACTTATTATCACTGAATTAGACAGTGCTACATATAATGAATTTGAGGGATATCTTTCTATTTATTCTTATTCATTTTATAACACAAAAAAATCTGTTAATAAAACATTAACATTCAGTTTAAATTTAGATAATGATTACATTGGGACTTTCTATCCAGAAGAAACAGACCCTTCTGGATATGCGATTTTCTATGTAGTACCAAAGAATTCTAATTATACAACTTCAAACTCACCAAGAATTCTTTTTCAAATTGAAAATAATCCTCCCAAAATATTGAAAGAAAGTTCTAATTTTGATTATGATTATTTTGATGATACAGAATCTGATGAAGCTTCAAAAGTTTATCCAGTAGATCAAGGTGAAACTTTAAATTTTGCAGTAGATGTAAGAGATACAGTACCATACGAGGATACTAAATCTAACATGAGAGTCTTTGTTAATTTATTTATAACTGTGGTAAAAGAGGACGGGCATATTTTAGTTATTTTTCCAGACACTATTGAAGTTGCTGAGTTAAATTATCAATCAAGCTCTGATAAATACGAAGGTAACTTTACTATACCGAATACTATGGAATATAGTACAATTTCAGGTATAAAATCTGTATCAACTGCAACTAATTTTGATTCTTCCTCCAATACAGGATATTTAGGAGTGCTAATTATCACTGCATATGATAGTGAAGGCGGATATGATGAATTTATTATTGTTTTACTAATTTCTGGACAACCAATCGATTTTTCTTTTCTTATTATTATTATATTCATAGTAATTGGTATTATTGGATTTGCTGGTATGCTGATTTATTTTACAAAAAGAAAGACAAGACCGAAAATTTCTCAATATCAACCAAGATATCAAGATTATTATTATGAACCATCGTACGAAAAAACAGAAGGAACTTATGTAACACCTGAACCTTTATCACATCTAGAACAATTTTATTGTCCCTTCTGTGGACAGTTTGTCGCAAATCCAAAGAAATTCTGCCCTAGTTGCGGAGAGTCTCTAACTTTCAATGAAACAAATGAATAGAGCTTTTTTTTAATATACTATTTTTTTTCATCTATGGAGAGTTAATACATTTCCATCTTCCAATCCTATATAAACTTTAGAAGTCATATCAACAAATAAACCAGTATCGACCACTCCAGGAATATTTAATAATTTGATATTCAGATCACTTGGATTGTCGATTTCACCAAAATCTACGTCTATAATAAAATTCCCATTATCTGTAATTAAAGGTCCACTTTTAGATCGAGCCATACGAAGAACTGGATTTCCACCCAGATTTTTTAATTTTTCCATTATTGGGAAATAGGACATCGGTATTACTTCAAC
>JABXKB010000175.1 GCA_013375485.1 Promethearchaeota archaeon
ATTTGGATTTCCTATTACAATTTTATCTCGTTTACCATCTAGTATTTCTACAATCTGTCTATGAACAACGCTGGTTACAAATTGAATCCCTCTTCTAGGTCCTTCGTGATTAAAACCACGAGTAATAATGCTAGGTACACCATAAGAATTATGATATAACCACGCTATTTGCTCAGTTGCGCATTTAGATATCCCATAGACACTTCTAGGTCTAAATGGATTTTTTTTTAAATCTTCTGTTACAGGAACTTCGTTAGGGTCAACTAACCCGTATTGTTCGCTGCTACAAGCAACTTGAATGCTTTCCAATTCAGCATTAGATCTCCGAGCTGCTTCAAAAAGCTTGATGGTGCCTATTATATTATTGTGAGTAACTCTTGCGGGTTCTCGAAAAGATGTTGGAACGAATGATTCTGCTGCGAGGTGAAATACCGCATTAGGTTGGATATTTGCGAAAATTTCGTAGATTCTTTCTGCACTAGTTATATCCGCCTCATGAAGTTTAATCCTTCCTCTTAAGTGTTCAATATTTTCATGCATTGGAACCGCATGTCTCCGAATTGTTCCATGGATTTCACAACCTAAGTCTAATAATTGTTCTGCCAAAAAGCTTCCAGCAAATCCACTAATGCCCGTGATTAACACTCTTCTTTCTTTCCAATAGTTTTTATCCGGTAATGTGGTTACACGATTTCTAAAATCTTCTAAATATTCATCGATCTTTTCTGGGTTGATAATAAATCCTTGTTCTTCAAGCTCTAGAACACGAGGATTTATCTTAAGGACCTTCTCAATAGGGATTAAATCATCCATAATAATTCAAATTAAAATTCGAATATAAATTAATTCAATTATTAAGAAATAAGCTAGATTTTAATAGAAATCATAATATTGACTGAGAAATAACAATAAAGTTATAAATTTATTTTTTTAAAATCTATTTGCGAAATTACTTTAGAGATTTTCGAAAGTTCGTCAACTGTAGTTATCTCCTCGAAATGTGAATCCCTAATTCTTCTGAATTGCGTTAATTTTTCTTCTTCTTTTATGACCAAATTTACTTTTTCCTCTGGATCAGATTTAAGGTGAAATAGTAATTCTTCTTTGGATTGTTCATTATAAATATATTTCCATTGATCAGATCTTATAGAAATAAGTTTGTATCCATCCTTATTGTTCCTTTTCATTATTCCATTTTTTTGATAAGTCTCAGAAATAACATATTTTCCTCGCTCAACCGATTCACCTCTGATTAACGGGATAAGACTTATTCCTTGAAATGAATCTGGGATTGGAAAACCAAAGTAATCGATAATAGTTGGTGCAATATCAATAATTTGAACTGTATTATTAACAGTTTTTATCGCATTTTCATTACCAATTTCAATTATAAAAAAAGGAATTTTTAAAAGTTCATCGTAAATGTTTCCTTGGTGGAAAAAAAATCCATGTTCGAAAAATGATTCACCGTGGTCTGCAGTTATTATTACTAAACAATCTTTTGGAAATTTTAGGGGTATTAACTCGAATAAGTCTTTTAAATATGAATCGACGTAATTAATCTCGGCATCGTAAAGAATCTTTAGTTTATCTAAAATGTCAGTTGATATCCTATATTTTTCGGGATTTTGATAAACCTCGCTAGTTAAAAAATTTCTATCTCTTAAATTAATATCACTACTATTAATATTTAAGACATTTTTAGACGGAGGATTAAATGGGCTATGGACATCCATTAAATGAGCCCACAAAAATAATGGTTTATCTATTTTCCTTAGAAAAGATACAACTTTATTTACAACATAGGGTGCATTATACGCAATAGGAGTAAAGGGTAAAAAGATATCAGTAAGAAAAGGGAACCTGTTACGCAATAGTGATTTGATCTTGTTAAATCCCTTCAACCCGTACATTAATTTATCAAATAAATTCTTGTAATTTAATATTTTTTTAAGCAAAAATAATGGGTTTTTCTTTGTTTCTTGGTTTTTCGGCATATCTTGCTTCTCTTTATACCGTTCACCATCTAAAAATACATCAAAACCTCTGTGATAATTAAAAAATTCTCCTAAATTGGGATTACTGTGAATTCCATAAGTGTATACATCATTTTCCTTTAAAATTTGAGGAAGTATTAATTTTTGTATCGGTAGGGGGCTAAAACCTCCACTTAAAAAGGGTAGAATGGATGTGAAAAGCGATGAAAAAGCAGATGGTGTCTCAGGTCCATTTGTTATTGCATTCAAAAAAGTAGTTCCTTTTTCAGCAAACTTTTCTAAATTTGGAGCAGTATTTCTATGATATCCATATGATTTCAAATGATCTGGTCTTAAAGCGTCTATAGTTATTAAAAAAACAGTTTTATTTCTATTATCCCTATTCATTAAAATATATAATAAAAAGTGGTTAAATAAAGTTTTGATGTAATCTAAAAATGTTTTACTTGTTTAAAACGGGACAGTGAGAAAAAAAAGCAGTAACCACTAAAATAAATAATTATTTCAATCTATAATCATTTGGGAATTTATTGGTATTAGCATTATACAATTTTAATGAGACAATTATAATTAACTTACGATGAATGTTTTAGTTTTTTCTAAAAATGCTTTAGAAAATGGAAGAGGAGGAGAAATCTTTTTCATAGAGTTAGTTGTTGGGCTGGAAAAATATTACAAAGTAACTCTCTTAGAAACAGATATCTTAATTAATAAAAAATTTCTATTAAAAGAAGAAATCGAAAGAAGACTAGGAGGAATAAAAAGAATTCCTCAATTAAAATTTGCTCAACTTAACGTTTCGAATAAAAAATTCAATTTTCCATATCCCGGCACTATAAGAAAAATATATAAAATAATTAAAGGAAACGATATCCTCTATACTACTGCGGGTAATTTTAAAATTAATTTGATTATAATGTTTTCTAGTTTACTAAATCCTCGGATTAAATGTGTCATTGGATATCATAAACCTTTGCATAGTGAGAAAAAAACCTCGTTATATAATTTAGCATATCGAATTAATATCTTGTTTTTTTCTCTTTTTAAGAAGAATTTTTATCATCATACCATATCTTTACATACGAAAAAATATCTTGAAAATTTTTTTAACCAGGAAAAAATTTCTTTTTTAATCGAAGGATTAGAGCTAGATATGTTTACTGAAGATGATATAGAAAAAAAGAGAGACGATTCTTTAAAATTTGTATATTTAGGATTCCTTGATGATATACATAAAGGAGTAGGTGTTTTATTAAAAGCAATTGAAGAATTTCTGAATGAAAATAAGAATTTACGAGCTTTTTTTGAAATTATAGGTATTGGTCCCTTAAAACCCGATGTTGAAAGATTAGAGAAGCAATTTCCAAAATTTGTAAAATACATAGGATATTTAAACAAGGACGAATTAGGAAAAGCTCTTAAAAGAAACGATATATTGTTATTCTCTTCTCGTAAAGAACCATTTGGTAGAGTTATGATAGAATCATTAGCTGCGGAACTTATCATTATATGTACACCAACAGTAGGTTCAATTGAAATATTAAGAGGAAAGAAATTTGCATTTTTTCTTAAGAACTTAAGTATAGAAGAATTTAAAGAAAGGATCATGGAATTATATAAGGAATGGGTTAAAAATCCAGGAAAAATTAGAGATCTACAAAAATTAGCTAAGCAGTACGCGTTGGACAAATATTCAATCTCAAAAGAAATTTTAATGTTTAAAGAATTTTTCAATAAAATTACTAAAATCGAAGAATAACTAAATATAATCTCAATTCTATTAAGGAAATGAAATATTTATGATTTTTAGTCAAATATTCGCATTAGTAAAAAAGTATAGCTCAATTAGATTAACAAAAATATATATGTTCATAAATGTAATCCTTCTTCCTTTACTAATAAAACATTTTTCTCGATTTTATTCTAAAAAAATAGATGAAAAATTAATCATACTAGGAGCTTATGGGGGGGAAGCATTCATAGGAAACACTAAATACTTGTTTAAATTCCTAAATGAGCATTCAAAATATAAAATCATTTGGGTAACTAAATCTAAATCTTTAATTGATAAATTAAACAGAGATGGATATCGTGCTTTATACACATACAGTTTTAATACAATAAAGGTTTTGAGAAAAGCCCAATTTGTTTTTTTAACTCATGGCTTTGAAGATGTATTACCGATTGATTTTTCTCCAAAAACAATTATAATATTAACTTGGCATGGAACTCCCATTAAAAAAATTAATGTTGATGATAGAAGGCTATTAATGATTAAAAAATGGGGAATTCGACTTCGGTTAAAATTACAATTTCACCAATATGTTGATTATCTATTGTCGATTGCGGGGGGAGACTACGAAAAAAAAGTTTTATGCACTGCTTTTAGAATCCCCTTGAAAAAATTGATTAGTTTAGGATACCCTAGAAATGATGTTCTTTTCCGAAGAGATCAAGATTTTGTTATGGAGATACGAGAATTTTATAAAATCCCACCTAAGATAGACAAAATTCTGATATATGTTCCTACCTTTAGAGAAGACCGAAAATTTAATTTTCCAGTATCTTATAGTGATTTGGAAAGACTAAATAACCTACTTTCTGAAAAAAATTATCTACTTTTGATAAAAGCTCATATATATGAAAGGGAAATTAATTTTTCTATGTATAAAAACATTAGATTAGTTGAAAAAGGTTCAGATGTCCAAGAATTATTATTAATTTCTGATCTCCTTATTACAGATTATTCTTCTGTTATATTTGACTATTTGCTAAAAATGAAACCGATTCTAATTTTTGCTTATGATTATAAGGATTATTTAAAGAAAGTTGGGATGTACTATAATTTACAAGAAATCGCTCCAGGACCTATTCTCTACAATGCTGATGAGTTAATAAATGCTATTAAAAATATTGAAAAAGTTGATGTTGATTATAGTGAAAAAAGAAAAGAAATTAGAGATAAATTCAACAAATATTTAGATGGTAAATCAACCGAACGAATCTTAAATTATTTCAAGATTGAATATTCTTAATAGAAATAACATATTTACTTTTTTATAATGCAAGTAGTTATCTTGTCTGCTGGAATCGGTACAAGATTAAAACCAATAACTGATAAAAAACCCAAATGCTTGGTTGATGTTTGTAGCAAACCTATATTACAACATCAAATTGATAATTTTTTCACTGATGATAGAATTGATGAAATCATCATAGTTATTGGATATATGGCGGATTTAGTAAGAAATTTTATTAAAACTATTTATAATAATGATCCAAAAATAATTTTGATTGAAAATGAAGATTTTTTAACTACAAATAATATGTATTCCCTATTTTTAACGAATGATTACATAAAAAATTCTTTTCTTTTAATAAATGGGGATGTAATTCTTGATCCGGAGATTATAGATGAATTCATAAAGTTCCCTATTGAAGATGCAATTGCAGTGGATGTAGGGCAGTATTATAAAGAGTCAATGAAGGTTATTCAAAAAGAAGATTTACTAATCGACATTTCAAAAGGTATTAGTAAAACTGATGCCTTAGGCAGCTCGATAGATTTTTACAAATTCTCAAAAAAAGGAAAAGATATTTTCTTTTCGAAAATGGAAGAAATTATTAGTAGGAGAAAAAATGCAACCCAATGGACCGAAGTTGCTATCCAAGAATTAATAAATAGTAAAACTTTAGAATTGAGGGCGTATGACATAGAAGGGAAAGCATGGGCTGAAATAGACAATTTTGATGATTTATATGAAGCAGAAATTAAATTTAACAATCATATCAGTAAATTAAAGGAAAAGAAGGTTTTCTTTTTCGATTTAGATGGAACAATTTATCTAGAAGGAGAAATCTTTGAGGGCGTTCATGAGTTAATTAAATTTATGAACAATTTTAGCACGAAATTCTTTTTTATGTCGAATAACTCAAGTTTTTCTACTGAAGAATATCTTTCTAAATTAAAAAATTTGGGGATAAAAATTGAAAAAGATAATATTATTATATCTACTCATCCCACTATTCAATATTTAAAAGAAAATAATTTCAAAAGAATATATCTCTTAGGTACAAAATCCCTACAGTCAGAATTTCTAAAATATGGTTTTATACTCACTGATAAGGATCCTGAAATCCTTGTTTTAGGTTTTGATAAAGAGCTTACTTATAAAAAATTAGAAAACGCAGCATATCTTCTACAAGAAGATATTCCTTATATTGCAACTCACCCTGATGTGAAATGCCCTACTAAAAGAGGATATATACCTGATGTAGGATCCATTATTGCTCTATTATATGAAAGTACTGGTAAAAAACCAAAGATCTTTGGAAAACCAAATAAGGAGATGTTACTTTTTAAATTAAGGGAATTAGATTTTAAGCCTCGAGATGCTGTAATTGTTGGAGATCGGTTATATACAGATATTAGAATGGGTATTGAAGCAGGAGTAACTACTATTTGCGTATTGACAGGAGAAACTTCAAGAGAAATGATTGAAGAATCAAAATTTAAACCGGATATTATTCTCAATAAAGCAATAGACTTACTAAAATTTTTAAAATAATTTAAAAATATTAAAATTCCTATTATTTTATCGTTATTTTGGGTTGCTTTTTTCGAGAAATTAACAACTTAAAACCTAAATAAACTGTTAATATCTCATCTATGAATATAAAAAACACTAATTTTAAGAAAAAAAGTAACCCAAATTTTTCATAGAATTCTTTATTAGTTGTTCTCTTAAAAAATACAATTTTTCTTAGTTTCTTTAAATATTTACTTAATAACATAATAAGGCCAATTAAGGCTAGATTTATATTAAAAAAAGTGAAGAAAGGAGAGCTTAAAAGATATATAGAAAGTAAAAAAGAAATTAAAAATTTAATATAAACTCTAACCTTTTTTTTCATATAAGGATTTGTTAATGAATTCATCCTCCAACGAAATTCCTGTAAAAAATAGATTTTTAATGTATCAGGAAAGAAAGTAAAAATTTTACCTCGATAATCAGTTAACCAATATATCTTGAATCCTTTGGAGTATATTAGAGGCCCTCTAAATCTATCTGAGGCAAGAAATAATTTATCATCGAAAAAATTACCAATTTTTTCTATAACTTCATATTTGAAACAACTATTAGGTCCAGATATTTCAACCCTTCCTATTCTTGAAAATTTAATTCGAAAATATGTATTTCGATTTATTAGTATATATTTAACAATATCGATATTCTCTTGTATTTTTAGGGGTCTAACACTACCTGCCGTTACATATTGATTTTCATTTACTAAGGGATAAATCATCCTTAATAGGATTTCATTATTCAGGATCACATCTGCATCAATTGAATAGATAATTCCTTCAGATATGTGGTTTAAACAATCATTCAATGCCTTCATTTTTCCCCCAGGTTTTTGTTTTAAAATAATAAAATTTTTGAATTTTTTAAACGAATTAGCAATTTGAATTGTTTCTTCATTACCCCCTGCGCTTATAATGACTTTTAAATTTGGGTAATCTAACTTAGTAATAGATAATAAGCAATCCTCAAATAATTTTCCCTCTTTCCAAGCAGGGATAATAACATTTATTAAAGGAATGTGATTTAAATCGCTAAGTTTAATCTCTTTTGGATCAGCAAAGTCTTTCAAGACCTTGATGTGGCTTATATCTTTTGTAAAAAACAATAAAACTTGATGTGTTATAATCAATACTAGTAAAATATGTATGAATAATGTCGAATTTAAGAAGTTAAGAATTGATGCAATAATAATTATCAAATTATCACTCATTTTCTTATTGAATTATTTTAAATTTAAATCTATATGGAAAGCGAGTTTTTTATTTATTTTAACATATTAATAAATACCATCACACTTTTCGAAATGATATTTTTCAAAATTTTAATAATATAATCCGAGTTCGGAATATTGAGTAATATACACTTACTAAGTAATTTATTCAAAAAATATCTAGACAACAGAAGGTTTTACTTTAAAATATTTAATGGACACCTATCGGACTTTCGTGAATTTCCAGTTTATTTTTCGAAAGATGTTTTAAATATTATGAAATCTTTACCATCACTTTATTTTAATCCTAATAGAGTAATTAGAAAAGTTAACGGGGTTAAGTTCCCATTTTATTTTAATGAATATGCTAGATACAGAGGTTTGTATCTTGGATTAGGTAATAAGACGGTTGTAAAAACCTTGTTAAGGTATCTCAAAAAAGAATCTACATTTATAGATGTAGGTGCAAATATTGGACACATTTCTGCGGTAGGACGTGGGTGTGTAGGAAGAAGCGGCCAAGTTCATAGCTTTGAGCCCGTACCACTGTATTTTAAGAAGCTTCTACATATGAAGATGTTAAATAAAAATTTTAATAATATTTTTCTTAATAATTTTGCTCTAGGCGAGACTTACGGCACTATGAATATTGATGTAAACAAAAATATATGGGGGTGGAACACATTAGTACCAAACTTAATGAACCCTTCTAAAATAAAAGCCAGCTTTGAAGTCAGTATAAAAAGACTTGATGATTATATTTTCCAGAATAATTTAAAAAACATTTCGTTAATAAAAATTGATGTTGAAGGATTTGAAATACCCGTTTTGAAAGGATTATCGTCTTATTTTGAAGAAGTAGATGTATTACCAAATCTTCTTATAGAAGTCGCACCATCTGCTTACCAATTATTAGGATATAAGTTAGAGGATTTAGAGGATTTATTAAACAAAGTATCTTATCAGGCTTATTATCCAAACAGTAAAAGGAAATTCGATTTACGACAAATTTCCCGTAAGGCTGATATTTTATTTATACAAAAATAGATAACATTTTAGATCTCTAAATTGTATTTTTAAAAACACGAATATAATCGTCCACAATCTTCTGCCATGAGTATTCGTTGATGACTCTATTATGCCCTTTTTCTCCCATTTTCTTCCTTACATTTTCATTTTCATATAAATACAATATCTTTTCGACTAAATCATTTAAATCGTTCGTTTTTATTAACAATCCTGTTTCGCCATCTAGAATTGCTTCCAATATACCTCCCGTTGCTGTTCCTATTACAGGAACATTATAATAATTAGCTTCCAAGAAGACTATGCCAAACCCTTCAATTCTATTAATTGTCGTTTCTACAGGCATCAGAAATATATCACTTAATTTATAAAATTTATTTCTTTTTTCTAAATCACACGATCCAAGAAATTCTATTTGACTTTCTAAATTTAATTGTTTTGTCAGATTTTTTAAATATTGGGTTTTTTGACCGTCTCCTATTAGAACATATTTTATATTTAAAGCTGGTTTTAATTTTTTGATTTCACTAACGGCTTTTATCACTAAATCAAATTTTTTTCTTGGAACATGACGTCCAACACTTAATAAAACAAACTGATTTTCAGGGATACTAAATTCTTTTCTTAGTTCTTTTTTTGATTTTTTTACATCGAGTTCTTTTAAATCTAAACCCACAAAAATAATTTCCAACTGATCTTCACTTAAATGATGCATTTTTTTTATTATTTGTTTCATCTGGTTATTAATAACAATAATTTTATTTGCATTTCTAAAATAATATGTCTTGAGTGATAAAGGATTACGAATTAAGAAATCGTTGCCATATGCTATTGAAATTAATTTTTTATC
>JABXKB010000438.1 GCA_013375485.1 Promethearchaeota archaeon
TGACAATCCATCCCGGTTTCGCTAATTTTTTGTTACCATCCATTAGAGAATTTAATAGAAGCCAATTAAAACGTGCAATCTTTCGATTACTAGATTATGCAATGAACGAGAATTTAATGATTTGTTTAGAAAATATGCCTCAAAATACCCATATTATGACTGATAATAAAAATATTGAGGATATATTCAGTATTATTGATCGAAACGATCTCTTCCTTACATATGATACTAGTCATTTCTACACTTGTGATGGTGATGTGCAACAGTTATGGTTAAGATTTCATAGTTCCATAAAAAATGTTCATTTAGTTGATAATTTCTCGAAAATAACTGACACTCACCCACCATTAGGAACAGGGAAGGTTGATTTTAAAGAAATCTTTAATACAATTAAAAAATATAACTATAAAGGACCATTAATTATTGAATTATCTGATACAAAATCATTAAATCTAAGTATTAATTTTATTAACAAGTTTTTATAAATAATTCATAATTCTGAAAATAATTCCAATTTTAAAGATTTAAAATGCCAATAATATCTTTACAGATAAGTGATGATTTATTAGAAAGATTCGAAAATGTACGAAATTTTAGTGGATTTAACTCTAAAAGTGAAGCCTTAAGAGATTCTATAGTAAGTTTTATTGAAAAATATGAAAAATTTGAAAATCTGGAAGGATATAAATTAATGACTGTTAGTTTAGTATATCCTTTTAAAGAAATAATTATTAACCAAATAACCGAAGTATATTCCCAATATTATCAAATTATAAAAACCGTAACCGATTGGCGAATTGCAGAAAAAAAAATTGAATTACTTTTGGTAGTAGGTGAATTTGGTACGATTAAAGATCTTTATAAAGAATTAACCAAAATAAAGGATGTAATTTGTTCCATTCGTGAAATTGTAATTGATTAAAAATTACACTTAATCGAAACGAAGTGAAAAATCTACCTGCTCTGAAGGGAATTGAGTTAATAGACCTGAACTTATCACATCGGGTTCCGAAAGTAAATAATCTACAATATTATCCAAAGTTATCCCGCCAGAGACTTCAATAATTACTTTATCTCTCAGATTGTTCTTCTTCAGTAAATTAATAGCGTCTTCCACTTGATCCGGCCCCATATTATCTAACATAACAATATCTGCTCCATTTTTTGCAGCGGTTAACACATCTTCCACATTTTCGATTTCTATCTCAATTTTTTTCGAAAAACTTATTCTTTTTTTAGTATCACTTAATAAATTTACTATGTCTCCATTAAAGTATCTTAAATGAGTATCTTTTAATAGAACCATTTCATCCAATGAAAATCTATGTACATCTGCTAATCCCAGTTCTGCAGCTTTCTTCTCAAAAATACGAATTCCTGGGGTTGTTTTACGAGTACAAGCAATTTTAATATTTTTTCCAGAGTCTTTAATTAATTTGACGTATTTTCTAGCAGTAGTTGTAATAGCACTCATATGGGTTATTAGATTTAATCCTGTTCTTTCTCCCAACAAAATATCTCTTGCGTTTCCTATTAATTCTACAATAATATCTCCATTGTCAACCTCGTCTCCGTCCTTCTTTTTAAAAGAGCTGGAGACATTTAAAATGTTATATAATATTTTTAATTCGTTTAATCCTGAAACATATCCGGTACTTTTAGTGAATATCTTTGCCGAAGCTTTTGCATTCACCGGTATTACTTTGGAACTTACATCGATAAACATACAATCTTCTTTTAAAAACTCCTTTAATTTCTGTTCAATTACAATTCTATTGTAACTCATCTTTCGCACAATTTTGTATAGTATTATTATTATAGTTAAAGAACTAATTAAAATTATGGTAGGAAAAGAATTATTATTTATTAAATACAATGAGATAGAACTCGAATCTGAATACTTTCGCTCAAAAAGTAATATAAATATTCCAGTAGTTTTAATTTGTCACCCTCATCCCCAATATGGTGGTAATATGTATAACAATGTTGTATCAGGAGTCTTCAATAAAATAATAAATAATGACATTTCATGTTTAAGGTTTAATTTTAGGGGTGTAGGAAAATCGACAGGAAATCATTCTGGAGGACCAGGAGAATTAAGTGATGTAAAAGCTTGTATTGATTTTTTAATAAATAAGAAAAATTATGAAAGAATAATAATATGTGGTTATTCCTATGGTGCAGCAATAGGATGTTCAGCAATTAATTACTCAGAAAAAATTATTGGATATATTTCTATATCTTTTCCTTGGGATTTTATGGGTGCAAAATATAGAGAATTATCTCAATCTAACAAGCCAAAATTGTTTATTCAAGGTAACCAAGATACTGTTGCTGTTTATGAAAGATTTGAAGAAAACTTTAACTTCTATTTAGACCCA
>JABXKB010000176.1 GCA_013375485.1 Promethearchaeota archaeon
ACAACCCGAAAATGCTCAAAATCCTTCATATCTTTGTTGTTGTTGTGGAGATTGTTGTGCAAATTTAAGAATGGTAAAGCAATTTCCTCGTCCAGCTGAGTATTTCTCATCAAATTATTATGCAGAATTAAATCCAGAATTATGTACGGGTTGTGAGACATGTGTAAATCTATGTCAAATGAACGCTTTAACTATTGAAAATAAACATTCTTCTGTGAATCTAGATCTTTGCATTGGTTGTGGTAATTGTGCTGCGACATGTGAAAATGGTGCAATATCTTTAAATAAAAAAGAGAAAGAAATGGTTCCCCCAAAAAATCAGGGTGCTATGTACCAAAAAATTATGATGAAGAAAAAGGGCCTCGGAGGAAGTTTAAAAATGATGGGGAAAATGATATTAAAGAAGAAAATTTAACCCTTTTTTTTTTATTATTTGAGTTATATTCTTAAAAAAAAAAAAAAATTAAATAAAGAAATCCAATGTAAAATTCAATCAAAAAAAAGAGATGAAAAAAATTATGGAACAAAAAGTAATGAAGGGAGAAATTGATATAAAGTTTGATGAAGCACTTAAACAATTTGAAGAGATGTTTCCTAAACTAAATCCTATGGAAGGAGGTTGTGCGGAAGCAACATTGACTGGTATTTTAAATATACTAGGAATCCAAGATGGATTAATCAATAACATTATGATTCCTTTATCTGGTGGACTAGGTGGCTATAAGTCTGAAAAAGACTGGTGTGGTCCTTGTGGTGCTGTCGTTGGAGGTTGTGCTGCAGTAGGTGCAATTTTAGGAGGAAAAGGAAGAGAAAAGATGTCGAATGATTTAATTCCCGTTGCTTATATGAAATCAGCACAATTTGCGAAAGAATTTGAGAAGGAGTTTGGTTCAGTAGTTTGCCCAAATTTATCTGGATATGATTTCAGTGATCCAAATGCAATGATGAAATACGTTGAAGACGGTACTTGGGGAAAAAAGTGTTATAAATATGCTCTATGGGCGATCGACAACATAAGAAAATTAATGCATGAAGAATTAGTAAAATTTTAGGGATAAATTTTCTAATATTAAAAAAAGTGTTAGTTTAAATTTCTTTTTTTTTTTCTTAATTTTTAAGAGAATAATATCCTATTGTGGATAAATGACTAGGTATATTTCAAAAACTAATGAATACAAATATTGGATTCATGAATATTTATATTAATATATGTGAAATTACTTATAATACTAAAAAATCGAATTATTTGTGAAAGTTTATGTCGGAAGAAGGTTCACAAGAAGAAAAGCCAGTAGGCAGATTAACTGGAAAGACTACAGTTCATACAGTTACAGCCGTATTTGAAGGTCCTTCAGTTGAAAGGAATAACTATTTAGTAGTTTATGGTGAAAAAGATGAGGAAGGAAACAAAACTTATTATGTACTTTACATTAGCGATATGTGGACTGATGAGAAGGGACGAATGGCTAAACTACAAGTTTTAGGAGAGCGACCAACAAGACCTTTTGAAATTGGTTCAGATGTCTTTATGGCAAAAGAAAAGCAAATTGCAAAAATTTTAGGAATCTTTAACCCACCAGAAGTTTCTCTCTCTTTGGGAAAGCTTATTGGTTATCCTTATGAAGTATATTTATTAATTAAGAACTTTGGTAGAATCTTTATTACAGGAAAGTCTGGATCTGGAAAATCTTATACAATGGGAGTATTATGCGAGGAATTTCTTAAGAAGGGAATTCCTCTTGTAATTTTAGATAGACACGGAGAATATGGTAGTTTAAAGGTTGCTGGTGAAGATTTACCAGAAGGTGAAAGTGAGTTTGTAGATAGAATTGTTGAATTTTCTGATTTGAAGAAAAATAAGGGCGGAGATGTTGATATTGAGTATTTATTTTCATTAAAACCCTCGGATATTGTTGCACCTCATTTATGTACCGTGGTTAATCTAAATGGTTTAGCTTTAGAAGTTCAAGAAGCCGTAGCAGGTAAATTACTTAAAAAATTATATGATGCAAGCACAACAAGAGGAATACCTCCTTTCTACTTGTTTTTAGATGAGGCTCACTTATTTGCTGGAAAGAAACAGACAGAAACTTGTGAAGTTGTGAAATTATTCGCCCAAGAGGGTAGAAAATTCGGTGCTAATATAGTGATTGGAACACAACGTCCACAATTATTAGATACAACAATCAGAGCTCAAGCAGGAACTTGGGTTGTTCACAACTTATCAGATATAAGAGATATTGGAATTACAATATCAAGTGCAGAAGATTTAAGTAATGAAAACAAATCAGATATTTCAGGATTAGATAAAGGGCAGGCTATAATCTGTGGAGAAGCTGTGAAAGGTATTCCTCTCTTTGTTAAAATAAGAACACGACGAACCAAGCATGGTGGTGTTAGCTTTAATCCTTTAGATTTCCTTTCAGAAAACACGGTAGAAGAACTACAGAAACGTAAGGAGAGACTTTTGGGTGGAAAATCTGCTGATGAACTGGAAACTGGAAAATCTATGTTTGAAGAAATGTTGGAACCAAAAAAGGCTGGAGATTATTTAGATGAAATTGCCTCGTTAAAAGTGAGAATTCAAGAATTAGAAGACGAAGTATCTCGTTTGAAGCTGAAAGTAGCTGATGTTAAAGAGGGAAAGGATATTCCTATTTTATCTACGGATGAGGCAATAGAAGAATTACAAATTGAAATAAACGTCTGGAAGGAAAAATATAATTTCTTGAAAGAAATGGCGGAAAAAGGAGGAGATGACATGGTTCCATTAGATGAAAGTAGTGAAAAGGTGTTAGATTTGAACAATAAAGTAATTGAACTTGAAGCACAGGTTAAAAAATATAAATCAAGGTCCGATGATGCATTGATATTAGCAGAAAAATCTATAGCAGAGCTTAAGAAGAGAAAAAAATAGTTAAAATTTAATATTATTTTTTGAATTTAGATTTATTCTATATTTTTTTAATTATATCAATACTTTGAATAACTAGTTTTAATTATCTCAAATTATTGATTTTCATAATAAATTTTGATGTAATTTAATCATGAATGATGAAACATTAAATATTGAAAGTATTAAGGATTTCCAGAAAAAATTATCTACGTTACTTGGTGTATCTGGACATGAAGAAGAAGTTAGACTTTTTATTCTTGAAGAAATTGAAAAGAGAGAGTTAGCTGATAAATCGTGGATAGATCCACTTGGAAATGTTTTAGCCATAAAAGAAGGAAATGATGGAAATGATAGAATATTATTAGATGCTCATATAGATGAAATTGGCTTTATGATCTCTCATATTGATAAAAAAGGTTTTTTACGGTTTGTATCAATTGGAGGATGGGATAATAGAATTCTTTTAGGACAATCTGTTATATTGAAATCAGGAGAAGGTCAAATATTTCATGGTATTATTGGATCAAAACCACCTCATCTTTCTACTATTGAAGAAAGAAAGAAAGTTGTTGACATTCCTAAAATGTATATTGATATTGGAATGAATTCTGATGAGGAGGTAATTGATAATAAGATTAATATCGGTACCATAGGCACTTTAACGAGTCCTTATGTTGAATTTCCTAATGGAATGGTTCGTGGAAAAGCTTTTGATGATCGTACTGGATGTAACGTTTTACTTCATACAATGATGCTTATAAAAGAAAAAGATCATTCTGATACAGTACTTTTTAACTTTGCCGCACAAGAAGAAGTAGGTGGATTTGGGGCTTTAACAGGCGCTTATAAACTAAAACCCACAATGGCTATTGCGATAGAAAATACAACTGCTGGTGATGTACCTGGTATAAAAAAACCTGAAATTCCCGTATATATAGGAAAAGGTCCAGCAATTACAGTTGCAGATAAATCTATTATTACAAATCCGCAAGTAAATAAGAGATTGATTAAGAATGCTGAATTAGAAAACGTACTTTATCAATATAAAAAACCACGATATGGAGGAACTGATGCAGGTAAAATTCAATTTACACGTAGTGGTGTACCAAGTACTGTTGTATCGGTTCCATGTAGATATATTCATTCTCCCACTTCTCTATTAAAACTTGAAGATCTTGTTGAAACCATTAGGTTACTTGAAGTATTTATACGAAATCCAGCCAGTGTATAAACAATCTTAAAGATTTAATAGAAGGGTTGTTATTTTTCTTCTTTTTCCTCTTTTCTCTTTTTAACTTTTTTTTGTTGCTCTACAATCACATTGCTAATAAATTGGGTAGTAGAATATGCGGATTCCGCCTCACCAAGACTTAACCCTTTTAATTCTTCCATTTCGGCTTCATCTGCAGATAAACCAACTTCCTTAATTGCATACTCTTTAGCACTCATTTTATGTCTTTTTGTTCTTAGTTCAGCTCTTTGTAGATAATAATGGCTTGTCATATGAAGTATTGTGCCATCACCATAATCAAAAGTAATGACAATTGGAGACTCTCCATATTTTTCTTGCATTTCTTTACTTACTATTAAAACTTTAACTCGAGTTTTATCTAATATTTGAATTGGATACGATGAACTTTCTAACCACCAAATTGGATCAGCATCCTCATTAAATAACCCCTCTAAAAACTTATTACTCTTATCTAATACTTCTACTCTTACACAGTCATCTGCAGTGTGTCTTTGATTGTATTTTAAATAACGAGGAAAGATTTTTTCAAGAATATTTAGCAAAGCCCAATCTGTAGTAAAGAGGAATCCCCCTTTTTTTACAAATTCTTTTATTTTTAGCAATGAATCTTCATACACATTTCCGGGGCAATTAATAATTAAGATTTGATCAGATCTTAAATCAATGTGACTAACCTCATGAGGTTGAATTAATATATAAGGAACTTTTATCAATTCTAATACTAATTCAATTTTATCATAAGCACCAGCAACAATAATGATTGAGGATTCTTTCACTTTCCTTAGGATATCAAGATCGATTGGACGTTCTTTTGCCATCCTTTTTTCTAATAATTTTGACGATGCTTTATATGCTTGTTCCATTTTTTTGAAATCTCCCATAAAAACTCACTAAATATTTTTTAATTTATACAATTTTTTTATTTAAAAAATTATAAAATTGAACTCTTTAAATTTTTGTGACATTTTTGCATTTTTGAGTATTCAAAATAACCATGAGTTTTTAAAGTTGATTGAATTCTTCAATTAAAAAATTGATCTTATAAAAATTAGATGTGTAATTATTTATGAAACGAGTAGATATTACAAAAAAGAGAATTATTTTAATAAGTATATTTCTCTTCGCTTTTATCATTGGTACAATATTAATTTTTATCATACCAATTGGAATAAAATCTACATATGGTAAAACTGTAGAAACATCGGATGGGGTTAGGGTTTCATTTAACGTATTTGAACCCAAAATCGGGGGAACAAATAAAAAGGCAGTTATTTTGGGACATGGTGTAATGTCGAATAAGGAAATGTTAAAGGATTTTGCAATAGAATTTGCAGCAGCTGGTTTTGTTGCTATTCCCTTTGACTTTAGAGGTCATGGGCAGAGTACTGGGGAACATCGTTGGGGTTCTTTAACAAATGACATATCAGCTATTGTATCTTATTTAGAGACTAGACCTGATATTGATACATCAAATCTAGCCTATTTAGGTTATTCAATGGGTGGAGTAGGGATACAGGTTGTAAATGAATCCACTGATTTCAAGTGTTTCATAGGTGCAGGAACTAGATTACCAACGAATGTAAGAAAAGGAAATTCTACAGCACCATTAAATATATTAATGATTCTTGGACGATATGATGAATTAATTTCACCAGATGATTTAAAAGTAGGATTATCAGACTATACAGGTATTCCTGCTATCAATCTCGATGTAAACCAGTTATATGGAAGTTTTCAAGAAGGAAATGCCTCCATGATATATCTAGATGATCTAACAAATCATGTTTTAGGAGATTGGGATCCAGATTTCATAAGAGAAGCCCGAAATTTTCTAGCAAATACCTTTCCTGATGTTAGATCTGTAGAAGAGAACTATGTTATGAATACTAGATTATTAATCCTTTCTCTTCAACTTTTTGGAGGTTTTGGATTTTTCATACTGATAATTGATCCCCTCTCCAAACTTATTCTAAAGCCAAAAGAAGAAGAAGTATTTAAGCTTGAATTAGAAGATGGAAGTATTATTAGTATCGGAAGTAAAACATTTGCGTATTCTTTAATACTTGGGTTACCTGGTATATTTCTTTTTATACCAATTCTATTATTACTATTTTTAGCAGTTGCTGGTTTTGTTTCAGCTTTATTATTTGGACAAGCTTTTGGAATTCTAGTCTTACTTTGGAGAATTGGAAAGAAGAAAAACATTGGTCTAATTGAGATAATTAAGAAACCATTTAAAACATCAAGAGAGAACATAATCAGGAATTTCATATTGGGTATTCTTTTAGCTATAATTGTAACTTTAATAATATACCTATCTGGCGGACTAAATTATATGGGGATGATTCCTTCATTACTAAAAATTGCTTGGGTTCCGTTGTTTTTAGTTATAAATTTCATTATTTTTATGATATATGGACTAATATTTCATGGAGTTCTTCAGAACAAATTTGAAGAAGGAAATAAATCCCTTATTAAGGTCTCAGTTATAATTTTTGGAATTCTCTTCTTATTCTGGTTTACATATCTTTTCATTGTTGCGTTGGTTATGGGGAGTTTCTTTTATTTTGGATCCTTCTTACCTTTCTCAATACCACTTTTTTTACTAAATGCTTTTACCTCTACCTTAATATATAAAAAGAGCGGAAATATCATTGCGGGAGCTATTGTTAATACATTATTCATGACATTAATGATTTGTACTATATCACCGTATCAAAGTGGATTAAGTTTCATTATGGGTTTTATGTAAATAAAATTTAATTTTCAATTTTTTTTTTATTTTATAAAAAAGTAAAACAGATTTCAACAAAATCATAATTTTAATAGATTATAAATAAAAATTTTAAATTTAAGCTCTGCTTATTTTTTCTATAAAAATCTTAGTAATCAAAAAAAATTTTGTAATATAGTATGTCTCGAAATCAGATTCTTTGTATTTCCTACTTTGATCAAATTATAGGTCCTAGTACATTTTATTCCAGTGAGCCGTTAACTGCATCTACTGATACACCTGATATAAACAGAATCCTTGAATTCAATGAGGAAGAGGGAACTTTCATTTTTGCTTATAGAAAGTTTCAAACAGTTAATCACATCTTTTTTATAGATTCTGATTTAGCACGAGGAGGCAAAGAGTTAATGATGATTACTTATATGATCAAAACAGCGATTTTTAAAGATGAGATTGTAGATGTTTTCAAGTATTTAGACTCAAAAGGTCCTACTTTAGAGGCTTTTGCTTCCGAGATTAAGAAACTAAGTGAGTTAACATCATTCTTACATGTTAAGAAGAGTGGCTTAACTAATGATTATGCGTTAGAATTAGCTAATGAACAATTAAAAGGCAGTTTTTTGGATATTTTCAATAAATATTTTAAAAAATTAGCCCCCAAATACCGATTAGAAACCCCAATAAAAGATAGACGACTGATTAAAAAATTCTTTATAATTGGAGGTCCAAGAGTGGGAAAAACTACATTTTTAAAGAATGTTGAATTAATTCAATTTTTAAATATCAAAAGAAATGATTTACCTAGTAGAATTTTTGAAGTCGTTGTTGAAAACCTCGAAATCTTGAAATACGATACGAATTTAAGTGAATTTGAATGCAAGGAATTCGAAAATTTAGAAAATTGTGTAAATTTCTCTCAGGGTTTTATTCTTCTCTTTAACTTATCAGATAAAAATTCAGCATTAAGAACAAAAGAAATTTTTCAAATTGTTGATAATACTCGATTAGAAATGGAAACAGAATTAGCTCCAATATTAATAATTGGAAATAAATTTTATAATAAGAAAGAACTTGAACCAAAATTTATTCATGAAACTTTTGAAGTAGAAGAATTAAGAGAGCTCGGAGTCAAAATCAAGTATACTCCGATAAATATTTTGAAAGAAGACGAAAAAATTATGGACGCTTTACGATGGCTAATAAAGAACATTATATAACATCATATACAGAAAAAAAAGTTTTTATGAAAACTTCTTGCCAATAAATTGAACATCCAACAAATCTTTTAAATTATTATAAATATAATAAATAAAAACAGTATAGCATTCTATCTCAAATAACATTCTAAGTTAAAAATAAAAATGGGATTTAAAGGTATTGGATGGGGAATAATTTTCCTAATTACTGCGGTTATATATTCTGCAATTCCCACTTATTTAATAATAAGATTTTGGGTGTGGTTAAACAGTTTTCCAGTATATACTTTATCGCTGTTTATGTTATTTTTATGGATTGTTGCAATCATCATTGTTTTAATATATATTGTTGCGATGATAAGAGCCTTCATTCAAAGAAATAATGAAGTGGGTTTAGGTATACCAAAAGGAGTGAAAGGTTTTGGGTTAGTTTCAAGTATAATTGTTCTCTCATTTATGTTAATTTGGTATTTTATATTTAACCAGATAGCTTTTTTCTCTATGATTCCACCTTAAAAAATATACACAGTGCCAAATCCCTTATAATTTTATGGGATAATTCCCAAATGTTTGAACTGCTTCAATCATCCATCTCAAATTTTGAACCTTTACCCCGGGATGCATATTTGCGGCACTGACAATATATCCTCCACCAGGTCCTGCTGTTTTTATTGCATATTTTACGGCATCATAAACTTCTTTTTTAGTACCATAAGTTAAAACATGCGCAACATCTATATTTCCCATGAGACATAGCTTATCTCCTACCTTTTTTTTAACTAAAGCTAAATCAACTCCTGCTGTAGGTTCAAGAGAATGAAGTCCATCAAAACCACAATCTATTACAAAATCCAATAGTGGTGTAACCTGCCCATCGGTATGTAAAATCACTTTGCATCCTCTTTCATGTACAGTATCAGTAATTATTTTGTAGGCTGGTAATAATAATTCATTAAACTTCTTAGGACTCATCATCGGACCTGTATGATATGCTAAATCTCCTGATTCAACAAAAACTTCCGCTCCAGCATCCATATAGCTATTATAACATACCGCTGTGAATTCCGCGATTACTTCATGGACTTCTTTAATAAATTTTGGATTTTTATGGACCATTTTTGAATAGTACGCCATTCCCATTCCTTGAGAAGCACTTTCGAATACACCAGCTAAATCATTTGTAACAATTACAAATATCTTATCTTTATGCTTCTTATTTATACGTCTATAGAATTTTTTAACCATTTTTGTATATTTCTCTGTCATTGGTCCTTCAATATTTTCCTTGATCTCTTCCCATTTTTCAGGAGTATTCATAGTTCCATATAAATAATAAGGATTAAAATTACCTTCATTATTTTTAGCTTCCCAAACTCGTCCAAATATATCTTTCATTAGATTCCTATCATCATTAGGGTCATCAATAAAATATACAGGAACTATACCAATTTGCATACAATCAAGCCCAATTTCAATTGCCGCTTCAACACATCGAGAAAAAATTGAAGTTTCCACACTTTCAAGCAGATC
>JABXKB010000177.1 GCA_013375485.1 Promethearchaeota archaeon
AGATAGCAGGAATGGCCGAAGTTCCAAGCAGAGATAAGCCCAAGCTTCGGATAAAATTTGCATAGTATTATCTGTAGACATTAAAAGACATGTACCCATAGAAAGTTGATATTTTTAGAAAATTATAATTGTTAGGAATAATGAACCATAAAGGTATAATCAAAAGACTAATAAATCAGTCAAATTTTGAACAACTTTTAAAAAAGATATTGATTGTTTTTAATCTTTTTCTTACAAATCCAATATCTACTCCCGCTACTTTTACTAATTAAAAAATTAATCTTTTTTAAATATACCGAGCAAAGAATTATACAAATCTAAATAATGCTGATAGGCTTTTTTGTATACAACTGCATTACCTTTTTGTGGTTCTATCCGGTTTTTTACTCGAACCATCTTTTCAGCTGCCTCTTTTAAATTTGGGTAAATTCCAGTAGCTACCCCTGCTAACATAGCTGCTCCTAAACAAGCAGCTTCCTCATTTTGCATCGTATAAACAGAACGCTGAGTAACATCAGCTTTAATTTGTGACCACAGAGAACTCCTGGAACCCCCGCCCAAAGAACGAATTTCTACTACCTTAATGCCTAAATCCTCTAATACATCAATATTACGTTTTACTGCAAAGGCTATGGCTTCCATAATGGAACGAATAAAATGAGGTTTGCCATGATGCAAAGTAAAACCATAAAACACTCCTTTTGCTTTTGGGTTGGATTCCGGTGCCATGGCTCCTTGAAGATGAGGCAACATAACTAATCCATTACATCCTGGCGGAACCTTTTCAGCTTCCTGATCTAATAGGTTATAGGAATCTACTTGGAGCAAAGACGCCAAATCCATTTCGGAAGAACAAAACTTATCCCTAAACCAACGAAGAACCATGCCTCCAGTTGTAAAAGTATGTGCCATATATGTATTGGGTATAGCATGATAATGACAGGGCATACGTCCTTTTTTATCAAAAATAGGGCTTTCCACTGTTGCACAAATAGCTAAAGCAGCACCAGTATTTTCTGATATCACACCAGGAGAAATATTTCCGACACCGATAGCTCCACAAGCCTGATCTAAAGCACCAGTCGCTATGATGGTTTCAGCAGATAGGCCTAACTCCCTTGCAATAGAAGGTAATAACGGACCGGCAATCTCTCCTGATTCGCAGATTTCCGGTAATTGATCTCCTTTGATGCCTAAATAGTCTAACATTTCCTTCCACCATACTTTTTTAATTATATCCCAATAAACAGTGGAACAGATAAGGGAACCTTCACAAAGATATCTTCCGGTAAGTCGGAAAATAAAATAATCTTCAATTAATAAAAACTTAGAAACTTTACGAAATATTTCAGGTTGATGTTTTTTAAACCAAAGTATTTTTGCAGCAGGCCAGGTAGGGACAATTTCAACCTGCCCGGTTATATGATAAGCATTTTCATTATCAAATTCTTTCGCTAGCTCCTCTGCCTCCTGTTGTGCTCGGTTATCCAACCAAACCACAGCATTAGTTAAAGGATTTCCTTCTTTATCTACTAAAATAAGGGTTTCTCCCTGGGCTGATATTCCTAAGGAGTGAATTTGATCAGGATTCACCTTCGATTTTGTTAAAATTTCCGCTACTCCCTTTTTAAATGCCTGCCAGTAGGTCTCCACTTCCAATTCGACAGCTAACTCAGTTGGAGTTAATAATTGGTATTCCTGGGTTGAGGAAGCTAAAACTAGTCCATCAACTTGAAAAAGAATAACTTTAATGGCAGTGGTACCAAGATCTACCGCTAAAATATATTTCATTTTTAATCTCCTTCTATTTTTTATTCTGGGCTGGGTCACAACAAGTCCAGGTAAAATAACCGCTTTTTGGGAACTGATATTAATTGGCTGGTGTGGAACACCCTACGGTATATTCACGACAAACTTCCGGACCATCCATAAAAACTCTAGTTTGATCTTCTTTAATTACTTTGACTTCCATTTTTTATGCCCCTCTTTAATTAAAAAAATCACTAGATTTATAAATAAGAACAGGTTCATTGTTACTATTTGCCTTTATTACCGTTCCGATAAATAACACATGATCGCCTACTTCAAATTGATGAGATAGTGTACAATCAAGGTAAGCACTGCAATTGCTGAGAATCGGGGCTCCCGTTGCTTGATATGTAAATTTTTCATCAAGAAGTTTATCTTGATCTCTCCCGGAGCTAAAACCGCACTTTCGGGCTAATTCCATTTGATTGGGGGAAAGAATGTTAACAGAAAATGATTTAGCTTGAGATATTAGTTCACTGGTATAATGAGTTTTGCTTATGGCAACAGAAATCATTGGTGGTTGGCTAGATACTTGATTTACCCAAGCAGCAGTCATTCCATTTATTTTCGATCTATATTTTACTCCGATGATATATACTCCGTGCGTTAATAAATCAAGGACTTTTTTGATTTGAAAATGGCTCATTTAACCTCTCCTTTGATTCGTTTTTGCTAACATCCTATTCTGGGCTAGGCGCGCAACTCCATGTAATAATCGCTTTTTGATTACCAATATTGGTTAGTCGATGCGGTACTCCTTCGGGAATAATGATAATGTCTCCCTCTTCCAATTGATAATATTTACCATCATTTGGTGTATGCATCAGTACTTCTCCTCGACTAACGTAAAAAATCTCATGGGAATTTGCATGCCCCGGATCAACGCCACCAGTTTGCCCGGGTAATAAAGTTGAACTACCAAAAGTAATTTTACCGGTAACAGTATATTCGCGGCAAACCTCCGGACCATCCATAAATACTTTTGTTTCATTTGATTTAATAACTTTAACTTCCATTAGATAAATCTCCTTCAAAGACATTTTTATAGAACTTGTCAATCAATCTATTCAATAAAAAATTATCTCATTCTCATTTATTACTAAGTTTTATTCCAATATTTTTAACGTTTTTATTTATCTATCTTGACTTTAGTGTATTTGCCATAGTGGGCAAATTAATTCTTTTTAACAGATAATCCTGGTCCGTATCCTAAGGTCTCTCCTTGATCAATAATTACTGCTGATCCCTTCATCGCAGAAGAATCATCCGAAGCAAGAAACAGAACCAAATTTGCCACTTCTTCAGCTTTTGATATTTGCCCCATTGATTTTAGAACTTTCTCTGGATTTTTTTCTAAGCTCAGTTGATTTTCCAAAAGAGGAGTATACATATTACCAGGACAAACTAGGTTAATTCTTATGTTATCTTTTGCATGGTCTAGCGCTAAAGCTCTTGCAAAAGAAACCACACCGCCTTTTGAAGCGGCGTAACTTGTAAAGCCTGGATCACATACATAAGCCCAATTAGAACCAGTAAAAACTATAGTTCCACCACCCTGTTCTAACATTTGCTTTATTGTATTCTTTGCAGTTAAAAATACGCCATCTAAATTAACAGATATTACTTTTCTCCAGTCTTCGAAAGAAGTTTCGTTAATAAATCGGCATTTATCTATAATGCCTGCATTTATATGAGCTATATCGATTCTTTTAAATTTCTTTAATACCGCTGCAAATGCTTTATCTACATTTTTCTCATTAGTTACATCACACTCAACTGCAATAGCATTCCCTCCCCTTTTATTAATTTCATCTGCCACTTTTCTACCCAATTCTATATTAATATCTAAAATAGCAACTTTAGCACCACTTTCCGCAAATTTTTCAGCAACTGCCTTACCAAGTCCAGAAGCACCTCCAGTGACTATTGCAATTTTTTCGTTTAATTTTCTCACTTATTTTCCTCCTTATTTTGATGTGTTTACTAATGACTCTTTGTTTTTCAAAAATTTAATAATTTGAAATAAAATATCTATATTTTATTGCTTAACTGCACCAAAAGACAATCCTCGCACTAAATGTTTTTGTAAGACAAATGCAAGTATTATTACTGGAATTGTTACAACCGTACCAGCAGCAGAAAGTTGAGCCCAAAAAGTTCCATGCGGTGTAACTAAGCCAGGAAATGCAGCGGGTAAAGTTCTTGAGGCTGATCCACCCAAAACTAAAGCAAATAAAAATTCATTCCATGAAAAAATAAAACTAAATAAAGATGTAGCAACAATCCCGGGCTTTACGATAGGCAATATTACGTTCTTAAATGCTCCAAAAATAGTGTAACCATCTGTCATCGCCGCTTGTTCTAATTCTATTGGAATATCATCAAAAAACCCTTTCATAATCCAAATAATAAATGATAGTGTTATTGTTGTATGGGCTAATATAACTGCTAAATGGGTTCCTAAAATACCAAACTTGCTAAATAGAATATACATTGGAAGAGCAAACGCTACTGGAGGAGCCATTCTAGTTGAAAGGATATAAAAGAAAAAATGTCCTTTTGCCTGGAAGTCAAATCTTGAAATTGCATAAGCACAAGGTACTCCTATTATAAGAGATATAGTCAATGAGCTTATTGATATTAAAAGAGAATTTACAAAATATTTTAAAAACTCTCTTTCTATAAAAACTTTTGGAAAATTTTCTAAGGTAGGTTTAAAAATCCATTTAGGAGTAGTGCTTAATAAATCAACCCTAGTTTTAAAAGAAGATAAAATCATCCAAAAATATGGAACAAACATAATTAATATAAACCCTAAAATTGCACCAATAATTAATATTTTATTGAGAGTTTTAATTTTTTTTACTACCATTGCCATAAAATATTACCTCTCTTTCTTTTTTAATTTGTTCCCTATTTATATATCGAAAAAATGCAACGCAAAGCAAAAAACTAACTATGTACAATAAAATTACAACTGCAGCTCCATACCCTAACTTCCAATGCATAAAATTTAATCTATATGCATAAATATTTGAAGTTTCCGTAGTTGCCCCCGGCCCTCCATGTGTCATAATCCATACTTTGTCAAATATCTTAAATGCTTCGATTGACCTTAACAGAGTGACAATTGCCAATAAAGGTGCAATGAAAGGCATAGTAATATGTTTAAAAGTTTGCCAAGGGGTTGCCCCATCCATTGCCGCTGCCTCAAAAGGCTCTTTAGGAAACGATAAAAATCCGGCAAGTAATATTACTGTAACAAAAGGAGTCCATTGCCATATATCAATAAGTATAATCGCAGGCATAGCGAATGTAACACTTCCCAAAACAGAACTTTCAATTAATCCAAGCTTCCTCAAATATACTCCAATAACCCCAAATTCTGAATTAAGAGAAAGTTTACCAATTAACCCTACTACAACGGGGGCAATAATTGTTGGAATAATTACAATTGGTATTAACTTTCTGATACCTTTCAAATTAGATTTTGCAAAGAGCATTGCCATTAAAAAACCAATGATTAATTCAAGTAAAACTGCCGGAATTAAAAATTTAAACGTTATGCCTAAACTATGAAGGAATTCGGGGTCAAAAAGAACTTTCCTGTAATTATCCAATCCAATCCATTGGCCTTGAGATCTAGAAGAAGTATAACTAATATCCCGAAAACTGTAATTTAAAGCAATAAAAAAAGGCACAAGCGATACAATAAACAATATTATCAAGGTTGGCGCAATCCATCTCGCGGTTCTTGCTTTCATCAAATTATTATTCCCTCCTTTCTACTATAATATTCTTTGGGCCATATTTTTTCATATGGCCCAAAGAATTTTTTTTACAAATTCTAAGAAATTTTATTATTCTGGCAACTCTTTTTCTATCTCTTCCTGGCACCATTCCAAAGCTTCTTTTGCTGTCTTTTCGCCAGTTAATACACTGTTTACTGCTAATTCAAGTTTTTCTGCAACCCATTCTTGCTCAGGGAAAGTTGGTTTTGGAACAATGGTTACAGTGGTATCTCCGGTTGACGGATTAACTGCATTCACAAAGGTTTCCGGAACACCTAAACCTGTTTTATCTCCATGCTTTCTAATTTTTAACACTTCATTAGATTTTAAGTAAACTGCAGTCGGCGCATAAATAATATTTTTAATTTTATCATTATTATAAATCTTTCTTACCGACGAGGCACCACCATGAAGCATTTGAGCAATTTGAGAATCTTCCTCCATGCACCATTGTACAAATAACCATGCAGCTTCTTGTTTTTTAGAAGATACCGGAATAAACATTGTCCATCCTTCAATCTGTGTCATTTTTTCTTCTTTAATAGGTGTACCACTGAAAGCCATTTTTCCTGCTACTAGTGATTGATTTGGATCTTCAACAGCATAGGTGGCATCATCCCATTGAATTGCTTGAGCTACAATTCCTTGTTGTTGCGATGCTTGTGTTTCGTCCCATGTATAAGTTAAACCACCTGGGGGCGAATAGTCCAAAAGTTTTTTGTAATACTCTAAAGAAGCAATTGCTTCGGGAGAATTAATTACAACTTCTCCATAGTCGCTACCCTTATCTAATAACAATTCTCTGCCTCCGAAGCTATAGAGGAAATTTAACCACCCATACCAAGTGGCAACATGTCTTGCGGCTTGAATAGCAGTTCCATAGAAATCTTCTTCCAATGTTTCCCCAGCTAGCTTTTCACCCTTTTTTCTTGTAAAAAATTCGGCAGTGTTTAAATAATCTTCCATCGTTATCGGTGGACTGGGTAATCCGTATCCATATTTCTCTTTAAAGTTAGCCATTTCTTCAGGATGCTCAAATAAATCATAACGATACCACATAAACATTGAAATAAAATGAAAAGGTAAACCGTAGACGGTATCTTGGTATGCACAACATTCATTAAACCATTGTTGACTTAAAAATGTTCCCTCTAAGGATAATTCTGGATTTCGAAGATTTTCATTATCATAAAAGTTTTTTAAAGGTGTAATCCAACCATTTTCAGCAAGTTTACCAATTTCGCGGTGAGGATTTAGCACAACATCATAAATCGCGGTTTTCCCTACAAAATCTGCTGTAGTTTTTTGAATTACCTCTTCATGTCCATACATTTCAATGATAACTTTTATACCTGTTTTCTCCTCAAATATATTTTTAACTTGGTCTAAGCCCTCTAATGGTGGCAGGCTTTCTCCAATTAATCTTAAGGTTACTCCAGAGTAAGGTTTAGAATTTTCTTCCAAAGATGTCCATTTAGCAAAACCAAAATTAAAAAATAAACAAACTAAAGATAATGAAATTATACTCACTAATAAAATTTTCTTTTTCACGGTAATATTTCTCCTTTATATATTTTAAATTTGCTATTTTACTTGCATCTTCTCTCTGCCTATTAATTGTTAGATCCTCTAACATCACCTCCTTTTTAAATGGCATACCTTGCCTTGGTTTTTTCGTTAAAATAATGCAAGCTTTCCCCATCGAATTTAATCCATACTTTTTTAATATTATCAGGAAATTCCGTACTTAAAACTTTTGAAAATATTTCCATATCGCCTACAAATAATGAAAATATTTTTGTTCTTCCGACATCTTCGACTATTGAAACATCTGCAGGGATACTATTTTCTTTTTTTTCTGAAGTGTTTATAGAAACGTTATTAGGTCTAACTCCTAGATCAAATTTATTATTATCCTTTAATATGCTTGACAACTTACTACCTTGCTTTTCAGGGAGAGTAATTCTAAAATAAGGATTTATCGCAAAATATTTTCCATTTTCAACTTCTAAATGACAACTGACAATATTCATAGGTATATCAGAAATAAAACTTGCTACCCATTCATCTACGGGATTATCAAAAATATCACCTGGTTTCCCAACTTGGAATATTTTCCCTTCATTAATAACCGCTATTCTATCACCCATAGATAAGGCTTCTAATTGATCGGGAGTAGTATAAATGGTGGTGATGTTAAGTTCGCGCTGGATATTTTTTAATTCTGCACGCATTATATGTCTTAATTTTGCATCTAGATGTGCAATTGGTTCATCCATAAGAAAAACGTTAGGTTCTCTTACAAGCATCCTCCCCATCGCAACCCTCTGTTTTTGTCCTCCGGATAATTCTTGGGGTAATCTTTCTAGCAATTGTTCAATTTGTAAAAACTTGGCCCATTTATGTACTATTTTATCGATTTGTTCAGGTGAATATTCCTTATTTTTACAAAGTGGACCTTTTAAGGGAAATGCCATATTATCAAAAACACTTAAATGTGCATATAGAGCATAAGATTCAAAGGTAACAGCAACATTGCGTTGATAGGCAGGAATTTTATTCATTAGTTTATTTCCAAAATAAATGTCTCCAAAATCTTCTCCCTCAACACCAGCAATTACTTTTATAAATGATGTTTTTCCGGCACCGGAAGGACCCAATAAAACAAAAAATTCACCCTGATTAATTTCTAAATTTATACCACTCAAGGCTTCAACGGTTTCGTAAAATTTAAAAAGGTTTTCTACTCTAATATTTACATTCATTATTGGGAACCCCCTCTTTCTGCAAGTGAAATAAATTCTTTATCCGATACACATATATTTTTTGTGGTAGATTTGTTGAAGATATTTATTTTGTCCAGATCGAAATCAATTTGAATTTCTTCGTTTTTAGAAAAATTAAAGTTCGGCAAAGTTTTTACCGCAATCATATTTTTATCAACTTTAACCACAGCAATTCCTTCGTCTCCACGAACTTCCCAATGAAACATCTCCCCTGAAATATTTCTGTCATTTTTCTTTTGCTTTTTTATCATCATGTCTTGTGGTCTAATCCCCAATTTCATTTCCCTTGATAAAATTTGTTCTTTTTTTATTTCGATTTTAATTTTATCTGGAATTTTAAATTTAAAATTTTTGGAAACCAAATAAAAATCATTTAATTCTTTTTCTAAATTACAATCAAACATATTCATGGGTGGTTCGCCAATAAATCCAGCAACAAATTCATTAAAAGGTCTGTTAAATAGATTTGACGGGGTGTCATATTGTTGTAGTTCAGCAAAATTCATTACAGCTATCTTGTCAGCCATTGTAATAGCTTCATGTTGATCGTGTGTTACATATATGGTTGTTCTGTTAAATTTTCTTTGTAATCTGGTTAATTCAGCTCTCATATGAGTCCTTAATTTTGCTTCTAAATGAGAGATGGGTTCATCCATTAACAGAACCTCTGGGTTTCTGACTAGTGCTCTCCCAATAGAAACTCTTTGTCTTTGACCACCACTCAATTTACTAGTGCTTTCACTTAAAATGTCTACAATCTTTAATATTTCTGCAACCCAATAAACCTGTTTTTTAATCTCATTAGAAGAAATTCCTCGCAATATGAGCGGAAAAGCAATATTTTCATAAACAGTTTTATGGGTATAAAGTGCATAATTTTCAAAGACCATTGCAATGTTTCTATCTTGTGGGATTATCTCGTTCACAATTTTTTCGCCTACCCATATTTTCCCCTTCGTTATTTCTTCTAATCCGGCTAACATTCTTAATGTTGAAGATTTCCCGCAACCAGAAGGACCAAGAATGGCTACGAATTGACCATCTTTGATATCTAAATTTAAATTTTTTACTCCAACTACATCTTTTTTTCTAGTTTTATATATTTTCCAAACATTCTCTAATTTAACTCTGCTCATTGACCATAC
>JABXKB010000178.1 GCA_013375485.1 Promethearchaeota archaeon
GCCAAACTCTTTAATTAATTCCTTCTCTTCTTTCCAAGAAATGAGGAAATTTAATATAATCACAATTGGAGTAGTGATTAAAGAATAGAATGAAGAAAAGAGAAAAGTAATTCCTATATGTGCTAAAATTCCTCCAAAATATTGAGGATGACGAATTATTGAGTATAATCCTGATGATACGACTTTTTCTGCCCTATGTGTTTCAGCGACTTTTAGGGTTGTTTCTTTTACACTTCCTACTCCAAACCAAGCACCAACCAAAATCAATGGTATAGAAATTATTAAATGTAACAATGGAATTGATAACTTTATGATTGGAATAACCAATACAAAATTTTCTAAAAATGGTATTGTAAAATTAGGTTGAGGTGAGAGCCAAACTCCAAACCAAAATATAAAAAAACCCCATCCTGAGGCCATACCAAGCACATCACCTATTTTTGTTCCTTTTTCTTTTCCATATTTATTATGGAGCTTTAGATGTTCAACTGAGAGAAAGTGAAGAGGTACCATAGCACACATGCCTAGAATTGATATTATAAACCATACATACATATTAATACACTTTGTAGAGATTGTTTTTATATTAATTTATTCAAATCTTTTTATTTTGAAATAGTTTATATTATAGGGTTTTCGAACCAAACAACTGAGATAAAAGTAAAGCCAAGGGTATGAAACTCTTCACAGTTCGCAACAATATCCCTATCACCATCACGATCAACATCCTCAAATAAGCATTGGTCCCATTTTTCACCGTTGTACATTCCAATACCAATAAATCCATCTCCCCACTTGATAACATGAGTTTGCCATTCTCCAGTTAATGGATCAGAACCAGAAAATTCCATCCAGAATACTGAAGCTTTAGTAATTGGAAGAGAACCATCATGATGGATTAGCATACCAAGAATATCGGGTTTAGAATCGTTATTAATATCACCAATCTTAATAGGACGTGCACGCCAATGTGTTTCTAAAGGCTTATATATTTTAGTAAGCTCCCAAGAACTAAAATTTTGAGGGTTCTTGAAAATATAGATTGCATCTATAGTATGTACAATAACTTCAGGGAAATCATCTCCAGTAAAATCATAGAGAGTCACTTGTTCTTTTGAATAAAATTCTGAACCTTGGTAAATTATTCGTTTAGACCATGGATCTTTTTGAGTAAGATTTCCAAGACCAGGGTTTTCATACCAAATTATTTTCTCATCTGAATCTGCTGTATCCCAATCAGAATTACATAAAGCAATATCTTCATCACCATCTTGGTTAATATCACCAAAAACAAAGCCATGACCGCTCTCTAAATTTGGATCAATGTCATGAATTACCCATTGGGAAATATTACGTCGGTCTCCAATATGGGGTGCTTCAATCCATTTTAATCCTACCCGAGGGTCTAAACCTCTACCTCCAACTACAATATCTGTGGTGTTATCTCCATTAATATTATATCCTTTTACATAATGGAAGTGTCCTGTATCTCTTGTTCCTAGTATGTCGCCACTTTTTATCCAAGCAGATGAATTCATAGTATTATTAGGAGATGGTCCCCATATAAAGAGCAATCCAGAATGAGAAAGTAATTCAGATCCATGGGCAACCACAACATCATAATTCCCATCACTATCGAAATCTCCGAAAGCAGCATTTTCAGCATTAGGCACACTTCCTATTGTTATTGCTGGCCAAGGTTCTTTGGAATGTGCTAGACCAGGATGAAAACTTATACGAATTTTACCATCCCATTCATAATTTGTAACATAATCAAGAAAACCATCGTTATTTACATCAGCAGCATCGAGACCATTCGGAAGTATAAAACCAGGATTATCAATCTTGTGCATTTTCCATACTTGAGAATTATTTCGGGGTTCAAAGGTTCCACGCGCGATAAAACCAAAAGGTATAATAATGGAGACAATAATTAAAGCAAGAATAATACGTGAAATAAATTGGTACCTTATTTTAAGTCTAGGAGTAGCAATATAACTTAAAATATATCCAAATAATATTATTGAAATATAAATGGAAAGGCAATATTGTTTTGAGATGATTGTTATTAGTATAAATATGAGTATGAAAATTGGAGAAGCTATTAGTGAATATCTTCTTTCTCTTTTAAAGGAAATTAACTTTATTTTATTTTTCCTAATTTTGATATACAAGAAGAGAGGTATTACAAGGGCTGTGAATAATGCTACACATGTAAATATGATGAAATTCAATAAATTCTGAAATACGATAAATTCAATTAATCCAATTATGATTATAAGGGTTGATATAACTATAATGATCATAAAGAAGATATTTATATGATCACCTAAACCTGATAAGCTTGATTTTAGCCATCTTTTCATAAAAAACACAAGTTTTTAATATGTTAATATAAATGATTAAAAAAAAAGATATTTTTTATTCTTTTACGATATATCTTTGAATACAACGCTTATCTCCATAAGTAAGCATAGATGGGACTTCTATTTTAAGATTAGGATTGTATCCTTTTAAAATAGCCTCATCAATATAATCACAGTAGATCTTACCATATTCAAGCTTATCCCAATCCATACAGCCTTCACAAAAGACACATTCTTTTATTACAAGCTCTACATTACCATCTACAATATTAACTTTATATTTTGTGGTTTCTCCAGCATCGAAAGTGCTGTAAATAAAATAGTTTTTTAATGTTAGTTCTTTTCCAAGTGATTTTACGATTTCTGCTATTTCTTTTCCTCTTCTTTCTCCAAACTTTTTAACTGCATTAATAATTACTTTTTTTCCAGGTTCTCCAAATTGGGTAATAACTTCTTCTGTAAATGTACAAAAAAGTCTAGCAAAAAAGTTGAATGAATTAATTTTATATTTCTTTCCAACTTCTCCCATTTCTTTAAGAGTATCCATTAAATCTTCATTTGTGAACCCATTAGCCTCATTTGGAATTTAAAATCACGCCTTATTTTATTTGTATGATAATATAATAATAAAACATGGGGGGAAAGTATATAAATTATTTGATAAAACCCCAAGGCTTTAATTTAGAGTGGTTTAAAATTTGTATGATACTAAATTAAGGAAATTCATTTAGCAAAAACTTATTACAAAGAAATACTTAAATTTCATAATCCCAATATGTAAGGGTTTTGTAAATGGGAAAAGGAACAGTTAAATGGTTTAACAAAAAAAAGGGCTATGGGTTTATTACCCCAGATGATGGTTCTCCTGATCTTTTTGTTCACTATTCTTCTATAGAAGGTGGATCTGACGAATTCAAGATTGTTTATGAGGGAGACATCGTGGAATTTGAGGTTACAGAAGGTCAAAAAGGACCACAAGCAAGTAATGTGACTATAATTGAAAAAGGACCTCGAACGAGCACCTCTAGCCGAAGATCTTTTTATTAATAAGTTTGATTATTAATTACAAAAAAGAGCAAATAGTTTAAATATTAGGAATTTTGGAAGATAGGAAATATATGAAAATGAGTTATTGAACTTTTTTTTTAGTATTATTTTAAATCTTACAGATTCCCTTTTTTTTATTTTTATGATTTTAAGCAATTCACTTAAGCTTAAATCAACTCTCGAAGGATTTGAATTTTCTATTAGACTTTAAATTTTTCATTATCCTTTAGTAGAACTGTGTTTTCAAAATTTTCAACAAACCATCTAGGATAATCTGTATGTATAGGAATTATAATATCGGGATCTATTGTTTCAATTGCCCTAATTAAGTCAGATTTTGAAACATGGCCAGATGCATGATATCCTTTTGTAAATTGGGGCCGAATTTTATTATTCTCTTCCGAAACTTCAAATCCAACAATCTTGAATTTGAAGAATTTAAGCCAATTATACAATCTTATGAAAGGATACTCAGATTCTTCTTCAAAAGCTTCACTTGAAGAATAAATATATGTTCCATTATTGGGCTTTATATCTAAAAGATTTTTTATATCAAAAAGAGAAAAGCAAACTATGAATTTATCTGGATCTTTTGAGATCTCTATTGGATCTATAGAATTTATTTCTCTTTCTCTATTTTTAAGAAATTTTTCCCACCCTTTGGTTATAGACTTTAAATCTCTATAGATTCGTATATCTTTTATTCTATCGATCTTATCCACTTTTTCAAGTGCATTAAGTAGGTATGCATCTTTTGGAGTGATAATAAGAGTTCTTCCTATTTTCTTTGCAATTGAGTTAAACATTTCAAGTCTCTCAAAATTTCGTGCTGTGAAATCTGCAATGATAAGTCCTTTTGCTTCTTCAGCTGTGTCTAAAGATTTTTCATATACAATTTCTTCAGATTCATTGACATCTTCTCTTTTAGCTCTAGTTCCTTCAATTATTAGGATAGATGCATCTTTAGCTTTTTTAATAAACTCTTCACTTTTTATTCCCTTTTTTCCATGAAGTCGAAAATCACCTGTATAAGCAATAGTTTTATCACCAGAAATGATATAGGCTGTTGCGCCATAAATTGAGTGATCTACTTCAAAAGCTTTTATTTCAAAATTAGAGGAAAAATCATTTAGGAGTGATAGATTACCCTCAGTGAATTTTGTACGACTTTTAGTACTTAGATGTAGGAACTCCTTAAAGGATTCAGAAAAAGGTTCCGTACAAATGAAATCTCGACCATTATCTTTATACTTTTCTGGTTTTAAAATTCGCTTATCCTCATTTAATACCTTTAGTGAATAATAGGCAACATCAGAACCTAGCATTGCAGAAGAAGAATCTAGCATTGCTTTGAGTAGCATAATAGTAGAAGGTGATGCAATAATTGGGCAATCTGTATTAAGTAATCCAATATTGCCACAATGATCCATATGTGCATGACTAAGAAGCAAAGCCTTCACATTCAAAGAAGGAAATGAAGAAATATTAATATCCATCGGGATTAAATCTTTTCGATAGATATTAAGCTTAGGAATTAAATTAAGTTGAATTAGATCGTGAATACCTCTGGGTTTTCTTGGTGAAATAAATTCTTGAAAAAAATCGCCATACTTTTTAAAGTTCATTCCAAAATCTAGAAAAACACCTTGCCCATTTTCTTCTAAATATATTTTATTTCCTCCAATAGTATCATTTCCATCAAATATTTGTATAGATGTCATCTTTTTGATAAAACTTATTTATTTTAGAAAATAAATTTCTTTCCCTAAGATATTACTATAAATCCTTTATTGATTACTTTTTTTAATTTCTTCTAGAAATTTTATTAATGTTTGTTATTGTAATGCATTAGCTTATTTAACGAAACCAAAGAGATGAAAATATTTGGAGCATAAAGTTAGATTAACTTTTTTTGGGGGTGTACATAGGGTTGGTGGAAATATTGTTCTTTTGGAAGATCTCGACTACGATGTGAAAATATTTCTAGATTTTGGGATAAATACAATTGATTTTTCTAAGTTTCGGAAAAATTTTCCTGACAACAATGAAACTAAAGTATTAACTGATTGTCATGTATTACCTCGAGAAATTGACCTTCCAATTAAAAACGTGTATTCAAAGTATTTTATATTTGATCATAATAAATCTCAATATCCTCAAAAAGTAAGAGAGTGTGAGGGTAAAGTCGATCCTCCTACAAACCTTGATGGAATTCTAATTTCGCATCCTCATAGGGATCATTATCGAGGAATATCATTTATAAATCGTAATATACCAATTTACACAGGAGTTGTTACAAAAAGAATTATTAAAGCCTATTCAAGAAGTTCAGCTCAAAGATTTGAAAATTTCTTATACGGTCTAAAGTGGATACGGTTTAGAACTGGAAATGTTATCCAGATTAAAAATATGGAGATTTATCCTGTCCATGTTGACCATTCAATACCTGTTGCTTATGGTTTTATTATTTGTACATCTGCGGGAATAATCGTATATACAGGAGATTTTAGAATGCATGGTCCCCTTCAATTAATGACTGCTGATTTAATAAAGAAAGTTAAAGAAGTATGTAAAACCAAGGGACAAATAGAAAGCGATTTTACTTATAGAGAGGGAGAAGTAGTTGCATTAATTTGTGAAGGAACGCATATACATAAAGGATCAATTGAATCTGAGCGAATAGTAAAAAGGCATTTAAGAAAACTATTTAATATTATGCCTTTTGATTATGTTATTGTTCAGTATGGAAGGATAGATTGGGATCGATTTAGGATTTATGTAGATATTGCAAAAAAGTATAATTGGAAATATATAATCTTTGATAAAGATGCTTATTTTTATAATCGTTTGAATAAAAAAGCAATATATGATTCTATGAAAGATCCAAATATAGAAGCAACTGATAACATTATTATTCTCTCACAAGAAAAACGTAAATTTCAATGGAAAAAAGAAGTTGATCAAATGTTAGGTAATATTGGAAAAAGTGAGCGAATTATACATTTAGAAGATTTAAAACATTTAGATGGAAGATTTTTTTTATATGTCACCTCTATTCAATACTATGATATAATTAAAAATTACTTACCTAAAGATTTAAGAGGAGTTTTTATATCTTCCAATGTAGATCCCTATGCTGAAGAATATCGAATGGACAAGAGATTTATTTCAACAGATTTATTAGATATTGGTGTGCCTTCTTACCGGATTCATGCTTCTGGGCATGCAAAACCTCATGATATTATTAGATTTGTACATGAGATTGATCCACTAAAATTGATTCCAATCCATACCGAACATCCTGAATTTTTTAGAAAATTATTTAGAGAAGAGAGAATTGAAGTAGTTTTACCCATACGTAGTGTTCCAATTGAAATTTCCCCTTAATGATCCTTCAATAAAACTTTATAATTTCAATTCAAAAAATTCTACGTCTTTAAAAGGATTATAACGATATGGAGTAATTTCTTTAAATCCTAAGCTTGAATATAAGTTAATTGCTTCTCGCATAAAGGGTAGTGTATCCAAACGCATTGATCGATAACCAATTTCTTTTGCCTTGAGAATTATTGCTTTTGATAAGGCTTTACCAATATTTTTCTTTCGAAAATCTGGGCGAATATATAATCTTTTCATTTCACATATTTCATTTTTAAATTTTCTTACACCTACACATCCTGCCAAATTATCGTTGTAGAATGCTAATAAAAGGCACCCTTCTGGGGGTGCATAATTTCCAGGTAAGGTCTTTAATTCCTCTTCAAAATTTTGAAAATCCAAATTGATATCTAAATAGTCAGCATATTCAATGAATAATGCTCGAGTTTTATTAATTAATTCTTCAGATAAGGCTTGTTTAATAACTAGCATCCTAATTCTATAAGATAACTTGCCATCTAAATCCATTTCTAATTAATCAATAATATTTATAACCTTCCTTTAAATTAAAAAACAATATTTTAAATAAGAATTAACAATAGTTGAAAACATGAATCAAAATATCCAAGAACGACCTACTAACTATTCAAAATTACTTGAGTTTGTCATATTTGTATTATTTCTACTAGGTCCTTTAACTGGTAATATTATCAATGTCTTATTTGGTGTCCTTTCTTCCTATTTTCAAGTCACTCCTGATAATTTATTAATTGCTATTCCAGCATTTATGTTTCCATTCGCATTTACTCAAATTTTTTCGGGTGCTATATCAGATATTAAAGGAAGAATCCCTGTATTAATTGGAGGGTTAATATTGTTTACGATTGCGATGTTAACAGCTGCTTTATCATTTAATTTAGAAATGTATATTATTGCAAATATAATAGGAGGATTTGGGTTTGGTTTTATAAATCCTGTTCTTATAGCGTTAATGACTGATATTACATCTCCATCCAATATTCCTAAAAAAATGGGTTATTTGGGTGCTAGCGCTAATCTTGGTGTAGGTATTGGTCCTTTAATTGCCTCTCAGATGATTTTAATTGGTTGGCAGTCTATTTATGTATTATTTATCATTATAACTTGCTTTTGTTTGATTTATTTTCTCATGACTAAAAGACCTCCTCAAAAAACTCCTGAAGAATCGGGAATTCGCATATTAATATCTCAGCTGTCAATAGAATGGCGTCGATTAACAGTAATTTTGATGATGGTATCTGCATTCTTAATCGCTTATACATACATAGCAATAAATATCTGGACTTCGAAAACACTAACACAAGCTCATGTTTTAGATGAAACAACAATAGGAATTATTCTTGGTTTAGCAGGTATCGGAGCAGCAATAACGGGATTAATAACCGGGAATTTAATAAAACAAAAGGGAGTAAAGATTCCTTTATTCATAGGTTCATTGATATTACTTTGCTCCCTTATGATCTTATTAGCTATTGGAGATATTACCAATCCAGATAGATTCATATTTTTAGCAATAGGTTGGATTCTAGCAGGATTTTCGGGAGGAATACTTTTTACTTCATTAACTTATTATAGTCAGGTATTATCTCCAGAAAGACGAGGTGTTTTGGCTGGATTATTAACAGCAAGTTATTTTACCGGAATTGCTTTAGTTCCAACAATTCTCGCCCCGGTTTCAAACGCATTTGGAATTACTGGTATTTATAGTGTTATTTTGATTGTGTCTGTTATTTTCATTATAGTTATAATTTTATTATACACTTTAAGTAAACAGATAATTTCAGAAAACAGCAAATCTAAACCTTAAAATATAAGTATATTAAAATTAGTAATTTTAAAATAAAGAAAACCATTAATACTTAAATTTGGCTTTTAATCGTTTCTCTTTAGATTCTAAGGATTCTTTCTCTTTTCTTATGATACTAAAGACATCTCTTTTTTTCTCACTGGCTGTTAAAGCTTTATCTAGTTCCTCTTCTAATTGATCATCTGAGATGTTTTTATCATTCACAAGTATTAAAGTATAAAAGAAAATATATATTTATTTTAAATTTTTTTAAGATTTAATCATTATTAACATCATCTTAAACTTTTCTGGGGCATTTAAAGCGTGTGGTTCGTTAGCGGGCATTATTATTATCTGATCTTTTTTAAGTAAAAATTTCTCATTTGAAATAATTATTTCAGCTTCTCCATCAAAAACATAAACAAGTGCGTCAAACGGAGCACTATGTTCGCTTAAGCCTTCTCCTTTGTCAAAAGAGAATAAAGTTACCGTACCTACATCCTTATTGATCAAAGCTCTACTAACGACAGATTTTTCTTGGTAATCGAGCAAAGATTCTAAATTTAGTATTATTTTCTTGATTTTTTTATCACTCATAATATTATCATTCTCATATTTTCAATTGTATTATAAAAATGATAAAGTAGTATTTGATTTAAACATAAAATCGAACATGTTTAATCCCAATAATTTTAATTATCCCCTAGGTAACAATTGAATAGATAAAATTTTAAAAAGAGATAAGCATTATAATTACATCTCTACCGGTACACGCCATTCTATTCCGCAATTTCCGCAATGGTATTTTTTCCCATACATTCTGGGATAATCTGAGATAAAATGGGTTCTGTCAACTGTTTCTCGGATAAGATATTTATTATTATTCCTACAT
>JABXKB010000005.1 GCA_013375485.1 Promethearchaeota archaeon
TAATGGAACTTCATTAATTTTAGATTTTCATCCAAATAATCTTAAACAAGATATTTTTATTCCATTGATTAAATCGTATTTTGAACCTGATGGAGGATATCATATCCAATTTAATGTTGTTGGCAAAGATACGTTATGTAAAGCTCAAGAAAATCCTGATGATTATCGTGGTTTAGTGGTAAGAATTGCAGGATATTCAGTTTTGTTTACAGAGCTCACAAAAGCCGCACAAAATGATATAATCGCGAGAACTCAATATTAATCCTTTTTTCTATCTTTTTTTGTTTTTTTAATGAATTTTCAGTTTAATATTTTACATAAACAAGAATAATTTAAATTTAATAGTTTTAAATGAAAAATTTGAAAATTTTAAGTGATTTTTTGTTTAAATCTGTTTAATTCTATTGAATTATAATGAAAAAAGAAAAAGACTATCAACAATTTTCATTAAAAATAAAAATCTAATAATTAGAGAGAAGAAAATTCGAATCGAAAAGAATATGAAAGTTAAAAGACCATCAGATGATTTAATTAAAAGAAACTTAATTCGACAATATAGTCAAGATAAATACAATAAAATGAAGGTAATTGTAATAGAGCAATTGCAGAAATATTCTAAAAGTGGTGAGCGATTACATAAAATTAGTGATGTAGTGATACGTAGTGAAGACGCTATACAATATGCGAAACTAATATTGGAAGAAATCTTCAGAGATAGAAGTAGAAGCGAAATTATTTATGATTTAATTTTTGGTCGAGCTTGTACATCATACAAAAAGGTTAGCATTGACTGTAATAACGCTGGATTTAAGTTAAAAACTACCCCATTAGAATGGTTTAAATTAGTAAAAAATAGAAAAAATTCTGGAAAGGGAATGAAAAGAGAGCTAAAGGTAAAGGTAGAATGCAAGAGAAATGGTCATGAAACATATAAAACTATTGAAACTATTAATAGATTTGGTTGTAAAATTTGTGGTGGATTAATAGGAGCTGAAAATTTGCCTCGAAAAACTATAGAGTACTATAAATTGTTAAATCTTATTGAGGACACTCCTTTTAAGTTAATATCTACCAAAAAACAGTTTAAAGATGCTATTAATGAAGCCAAATCTAAAGGTAAGAGATCAAATTATGCTTATTTAGAATGGAGGCACGAATGTGGTCATGAATTTGTAAGAACCTATCATAATTTTATACGCTATTTAAGTTGTCCAAAGTGTAACCAATGGAAGAATCAAAAAATCACTCATACTTTTTGTGAATACGCCTTTGAATGTCCTTTTGAAGTCGAAAAAAGTATGAGAAAGATATTTAATATTGAAAAAAATCCTGAAATAAAAGATTTACATGATAATGTACATATTGATATTTTTCAGGAGTTGTCAGATTTAAGAGATAAAAATGGAAATATTATTATGTTAGGAGTTAGATACAATGGAAAGCAACATGATAATAATCCAGAAGGATTTGATACTTATAAAAAAATTGTTGGAAGTCCAAATGTAGAATATCGAAGCGAGAGATGGAGATTATTATGGAAGGATTGGAGGAAATTGATTAAGACTGATGAAATTAAAAGAGTCATTTTTGTAAAGAATAAAAAATATGGATATTATCTTATCGAAGTTGATTATAGAATACCTCCAAGCCAAAGATTGAGTTATATTATTTCTGAATTTGAAAGAAAAACTGGGGTGAAATTACCAAATAAAGAAAATGTTGATTGGAGAGAGTTATTATACAAATACAGATCATAGTCTTACTTTGATTATGATATTATTTGATTTAAGAAAATAATAAAGAAGTAATTTGAGATTTTCTCCACTTTATCAAAAAATATAATTAATTTCGTTTATTATAATAATAAATATGATATCAGTGGGCCTGTAGATCAGTGGAAGATCATAATCATATTTCATGATTTGAATCTGAAATCGCTTGGTTCGCATCCAAGATATCAAATCTTTTGATTTGATCTGGAAGAGGTCACGGGTTCAATTCCCGTCAGGTCCATTCTACTATTATACATCTAAAAAGGATTTTAAATGGCACAAGAAAAAATATATCCAAAACGTTTTAATTTTAAATTAGTTCAAGAGAAGTGGACGAAATATTGGGCTAAAAATAAGATTTATGCATTTGATAAAAGCCGGAAAGATGAAGTTTTCACAATTGATACACCACCTCCATTTGTTAGTGGAGTATTGCATATTGGACAATATTTAAATTATGCTTGGATAGATTTTGTAGCAAGATATCGGCGAATGAAAGGAGAAAATGTATATTTTCCTCAAGGATGGGATTGTCATGGATTACCTGTTGAATTAGCAGTAACAAAAAACTATGGAATATCTAAAGATAATCGCGAAAACTTCATAGAGAAATGTAGAGAATGGGTAGAAAATAATATTCAAAACATGACTAAACAATTGGACGAGATAGGATATTCAACAGATTGGGATTATACTTATCGAACAATGAATGATGATTATAAACGAAAAGTTCAATTATCGCTTTTAGATTTTTATGAAAAAAGTTTGCTTTATAGAGATAAATTTCCAACTCATTTCTGTGTGAATTGTGAAACCTCTGTAGCGAAAGCAGAAGTAGGATATCAAGAGGGGTCTGGAAAATTATGGTATTTAAAGTTACCAATTGTAGGGAGAGAAAATGAATTTATCACTATAGCTACAACGCGTCCTGAATACATGGAGGCTTGCGTTGCTGTAATAGTTCACCCAAATGATGAACGTTATTATGATATTTCTGCTGCTGAGATAGAAATTCCTTTTACTAACCGTACTGTTCGAGTTTATATGGATACTACAGTAGATATGAATTTTGGTACTGGTGTTGTTTATGTTTGTACTTATGGAGATGAGATGGATATTAGATGGAAACTTGAATATGATCTGGATGAGATCCAAATTTTCACTGAAGATGGCCATATGAATGAAAATTCCAAATATCAAGGGTTAACTATTATGGAAGCACGAGAACAAATAGTTAAAGATCTTGATAGAATGGGATTGATCGAAAAAATTGAAGATTATGAACATAGTATAATTATACATTCAGAACGATCATCTTGTAGGAAACCTATAGAATATTTACCTGTAAATCAGTGGTTTATTAATGTTAAGGATTTCACAGATGAAATTATAGAATCTGGAGAATTAATGAAATGGTATCCCGAAAAACAAAAACAAAGATTAATAGATTGGGCAAAAGGTTTAGATTGGAATTGGGCAATTTCACGTCAGCGTTTTTTTGGTACTCCAATCCCGTTTTGGTTTTGTAATGAATGTGGTGAAATAATTCCACCAAATAGGGAAGATTTACCATTAGATCCTAGGGAAGTTTCATCTCCATTAAAAGAATGTCCAAAGTGTAAAAGTAATAATATTATTGGTGAAAAGGATATATGTGATTGTTGGATTGACTCAAGTATTTCTCCTTTAGAAATATCAAGATGGACAGAGGATGATAACTTTTTTAAAAGGACATATATAAATGCAAAAGTTCATCGCTCACAAGGTTATGAAATTATTCGTACTTGGTTATTTTACAGCTTATTTCGATGTAAGATTTTAACTGGAAAAGCTCCTTTTTATGAAGCAATGATTAATGGGATGGTTGCTGGTCCGGATGGAAGGCATATGTCAAAGAGTCTTGGAAACTATATTTCCCCAGAGGAAGTTATGCCTGAATTTGGGGCTGATTCAATAAGATATTGGACTGCGATGGGATCACTCGGAGATGATTACCCCTTTGAATTCACTTGGATAAATTTGCAAAACAAACAACCCGTATCAAATGAAATTATATTGAGAGAAATAGAAAAGCTTCCAGAAGATAAATTTAACAAAAAGTATCGTAGGAGATTTGAGCAATTAATTGGGGCTTCAAGATTTTTAACTAAGATTTGGAATGCGTATAGATTTTTATATTTAAATTTAAATAAGATAAAATTGAATAATATTGATATTAATCTTAAGGAATTATCGACAATTGACTGCTTTTTCTTTTCAGAATTTAATGAAAATTTAAATTTAATTACTAGCTATTTTGATGGGTATAATTGGCACGGTGCTACGATGATCTTACGTACATTCTTTTGGAGTGAAATCTGTGATAATTATATCGAAGCTATAAAGCATAAATTTTATGCTGAGGATCAAAGAACAAGAGAAATTTCCTTAAAGAATGCTTTAAACCTTTTTTACAAATTATTAACCATATCTTCTGTTATAATGCCTTTCATTGCAGAAGAAATATATTCTATTCTCTATAAACAATTTAAAGACTTAGATTCTATACACTTAGAAAATTGGCCAATGTCTTACGAGGATATAGCTGAAGGATTAGCTGAACATGGTAAATTAGGTATTGAAATCATTAAATTTCTAAGGACGTTAAAGTCAAAACTTCAAATACCATTGAATCAGAGTGTTGGAAGAATAATTTTAATATCAGAAACAAATCAACTTAAAAATATTGAGATCTTAAAGGAAGATATAAAAAATACCATAAGAATAAAGGATTTAGAGATAATTGGGAAACAATTAGAAAAATCTATTAAAGAGAAACCAGATTTAAAAGAAAATCTAGAAGAACAAAATATTATAGTTTATTTTTTTAAAGAATAAAGAATTTTGAAGACATATTTATTCTTCAATTTCTTCATTTTTACTTATAGGGTCATTTTGACTCCCTTCTTCAATTTCACCTAGAGTTTCATTTAGATCATCCTCTTCAATTTCACCTGGAGGTTCACTTAAATCCCCTTCTTCAATTTCACCCGAAGGTTCAATCTGACCTCCTTCTTCTAGTCCTAATTGAGATATCATAACACTTTTCATTTGTCGTATATCTTTTGGTAACCCAAACATATCAGCATATTTATCTGTGGTGGTTAATTCGTGAGATCTTCCTTTTTTTGTAGCATTTATAAATCCATAATCTAAAAGGTACTTTACGTGTTCATATGCTCCAGTACCTCTCAACTTAATAACCATTGATTTTAATATTGGTTGTTTTATAGCAATAACTGTCAAAGTTCTTAAATATCTTTCTGCTATTGCCCCTCCTTTAGCAAACTTCGAAACTTTTTCTGTGTATTCTGGTCTAATCTGCATTTGATATCTCTCACCAATTTGTGCGATAATTAAAGCAGTAGGGCGCTCTAAATAATCGAAGGCTAATTCATTTACTAAAATTTCTACTTCCTTTTTAGGAAATTCTAATTTTGTTGATAATTCTTCTATGGTTAAAGGTCCACCAGCAGCATAAAGAGCAGCTTCAATTAAATTTCGATGAAAAGCTCTTGTTTCAAGTTCTAATGATTTTTCGTCAAGAACTGTGCTATCTGATGTGACTTCAGCTGAGTTTGTATCAGTTTCAAACTTTTGTTCTTCTATAGATTCTTCAATTAATAGACTTACTGGTTCTTGCTCTAATTCTTCAAGATTTACAAGATTTTCTATTTCTTCAGAATCTCCTTCTTGTTCTTCGATAATCTCGCCTTCAATTTTTTTTATTGAATCATTTGAGTCTATTTGTTCAAATTTTTCAATTGATTCTTCTTCATTAATCTTTTCTACTTCTTTAATTTCTTCACTAATTTCTTCTATATCTTCTTCCTCAGATATGTTTTTAGGGATATCTTCTATTTCCTCATTATTTTCTTCATCGGAATTTTCTTCCATATTTTCACCACATATGATAATTATTCTTTAAGATCTAATTTTTATTTAAGATTAATTGAAATATTTTGAAAATCTTCTTCTTGACTTAAAGTTAATTTATTTCCTGTAGACAGGAACATTAGAGCTAAAAACATCCTTACTAAAGAAAATTTCCGTCCAATACTGGTTTCTTCTTCATCTTTAATAATATTTGTTAAATCAAATATATTAGATTCGTTATTATTTAAATTAATTGTAGCTTTTATTCGATTATACCATGAATCATGCAATTCTTGAACTGTTTGTTCCCTTCCACTAATGTGTTTTAGAAGTTCTTTAGGTAATTGTGCTTTAGACTTCATTTGGATTTTTTGTTGTTTTAGTTCATCTCTTCTCATCTTCCTTCTTCTTAATTTTTCCTTATTCTGCATAACTTCTATAATAGCAGATCTCATTGCGTCAAATAATTCATCTTTTGTGGCAATTTGCATTTTAGGTGAAATTGGTTGGGGTAATGCTTTGGGAATTGATCTAGAATGTCTTTGTCTAAATCTTTCTAATTCTTCTCTTTTCTGGATTTGCTCTTCTTCTTTTATAATGCTGGAGATTTTATAATGATGCAAAGTTGCAGAGGTTTTAAGCGCTATTCCAGAGATTTTATAATTAATCAAGTCTTCATGAAGCATATTATCAAAAAAGGTATCAACCAACTTTGACAAATCATAAAAAGCAATTTCTGACTCTTTAGCTAATTCAGTATCTAAAAGACTTGAAAATGGTGGTTTCTGCCAAAATTTCAATTCTACCTTGTCCTTTCTCAATAAAGCAAGATCTTCCTCATCATCAAAACTAGCCACTAGTTCTTCTTCCAATTCCTCTGGTTCCTGAGATCGATCAATGAAGTCAGGATGAGATACCACATTCTGAAGAAGTTCAACAATATCTTTTTTCTTAGACTTTGAAGAAATTTTTATATTATTTTTCGAGGCAAAATCCCTTAAATCTTTGACTGTCCATTCATTAAACTTATATTCTTTATTAGCATTTTGTTCATCATTCGAAATTTTTGCTCACCAATTTTGATTATTATTGTTATTACTCTGTAATTGTTGGCTCGATATCCTCAAGTTCAAGAAGTCTTTTGGCTTCTTCCTCTAAATCAACACTAAAAATATCCGTTATCCCACTTTGCTGCATTGATACACCGTAAATTCTATCTGAGTTAACGATATTTTCCTCACGATGACTAATCACCATAAATTGAGCTTGTGAAGCAAATTCCTTTATAACCATTGAAACTCGATGTACATTTGGACCATCGAGTGCGGCATCAATTTCATCCATAACATAGAATGGAGCGGGATAAAATTCTTGTACAGCAAATATGAAAGATAAAGCAACTAAGGTTTTTTCTCCTCCGCTTAGAATCTCCAAACTTGAGATTTTTTTCCCGCGAGGTCTAGCTTCAATGCTAATTCCCCCCTCGAAGGGTTTATCTGGACGATCTAAAATCATTTTAGCTGAACCTCCGGGACTGAGCTTTTGAAAAATTCTACTAAATTCTCTGTTAATTTCATGATAAGCTTTCATGAATGTACGTGTTTTTTCAAGTTCAATTTTATCAATGGCATCTAGAATTGATTTTCTTTCTCGTTGAATTGTTTGACGTCTCATATCTATCTCATCAAATCTTTCTTTCACTGTATCATATTGTTCAATTGCTTTTAGATTCACAGGTTCAAGGGTTTTTTTCTTCTTTGTTGATTCTATGATCTCTGATTGTAACTCTGCTTCTGAAAGATCCTCAGTTACAGGAGGTAACGAACCATATTCTTTAGATCGTTGGAATAAAGTTTCAATTTGGTCAATGCACATTATCTTTTTTGTTTCAAAATTATTTATTTTAGAGTTTTCCATAGAAAGATCTGATTTTAAGTCGGTTAAAATCTTCTGATATTCTTTTTGTTTTTTCCAAGATTCATCCTTTTCTTGAGTATATTTGTCAATCTCCTTTTGTTTTTCATCTTTTTTCATATTTTCATTATCTAAATTTTCTTTAAAACTTACTAATTCTTTTGATATTGACTCTACTTGTTCTTCAGTGTCCTTTATATCTTGACCTAATCCTACAATTTTTTGTTCTCTTTCTTTATTTTTATTTAGCTCATTTAATTTTCCTTGAGATTTCTGTAAATCTTTATTCAATTTGTTTAATTTTTTTTGAGCTGCTTTTTGTGATTCTAACTCTTCAGTTTTTTCATCTCTTAGAGAATCTATTACTTGTTGTCTCTGATCAACATTTTTTTGAATTTCTTCTACTTTAAAATTCAATCCTTCAATGTCATTTAAACAAGTTTCTATTTTATTATTCGCGTCAGTGTTTTCTTTTTTAATATCTTCGATAGAGTTGATTATCCTCATTACATTTTCAAGTGCTCTTAAACGATCCATTGTATCTTCAAGTGTTTTATTTTCTTCATCTATTTGTTTTCGTAAATTCTCCGTAATTTCCCAAAAATTCTCTTTTTTAAGAATAAGATCATCAATACGTTTTTGGAAGGAATTTTGTTCAGCTTGTATATTTTTAATATTTTCTTCAGTGTTTATAATTAAATTTTTCTTTTCTCCGATAAGATTATTCAATTTTTCTACATTTTCATCAATTTCGGTAATATTGTCAAATAAATTTTGAATCCCGTGTAATTCATGTAGTTTATCTCTCATATTTTCTTGTTCTTTTTGTTTAATATCAATGTCGTCTTGGATCTTAGAAATTCTATCCCAATATGTATCTTTAAGTTCTTTCAATTTGTTAATCTCATCATCTAAACTGTTGACTTCCAGTTGTTTATTGCTTATATTTTCTTCTCTTTCATGAATTTCTCCCTCTGCTTTTTTAATTCTTTCGTTTAACTGATTAGTTCTTTTATTAATTTCTTCAAGTCTCTTATTATAAGCAGAAAGATTTTCAGAATAATGCTTTTTTAAAATATTACTTTCGGATAATTGTCTTTCAATTTTGTTGTAGTCATCCATTTGTGATTTAATATTTTCTGAGATCTCTTCCAATTGTTTGTATAATTCTTGACTTTTTGACATCGTAAGTTTTCTTAATGATAAGTAGACATTTTCCAAGATCTCCATTAGATCTTGAACAAAACTGTCGAACGTAGAAGTCGATGATTGTACTTCTATATCAGCTGATTCTTTTACTTTATCAATTAATTGATTAATTGTATCATCAGCATTATCTGTAAATAATTTTAAAGTCTGCATTATAGAATTAAGCATATCTGTCATTTCAGTAGACTTTTCTTCATCAGCGCCAACATCCTCAACTGTCTTCATAATATCAATTATATCTAGAATGTACTTTTTGAAATCTTCAGCAGATGATTCAATGGCTTCTGCATTTGATTGTTGGATATTACCTTTAATAGATTCAACTGAGATATTAATATTCTGAGTAAGCATATTCAAAATTTGTAGAATTCCTGTAATATCTTTTGTATTTTTCTCATATTCTTCTTCAGATGACTCTATTTTTTGAGCCAGATTTTCTCTTTCTTGTGAAAGTTCTTCTAAACGTCTTTGAACATTCTCTTTTTTGTATACCGATTTTTCTGATTCACTGGTTACATTTATAAGATTATTATTTAAGGAATCAACTTGTAATTCTAAATTATTCTTCTCCCGATCTAATTTTGTTAATTCTTTTGTGAGAATTTTTAATTCTGTATTAATATTATCAATCTTTGCATTGTTATCATTGATTTCTGACTCGTAGGAATAGTTCTTCATTTTTACCAATTCTAAATCTTGCTCGTTTTTCCTAAAAACTGAATTTTCTTGCTTCAAGATTGCCTTTAATTTACTTAATTCTTTATTAATAGTCTCATTTTCTTTCAGTAATTCTTTTACAGCTTTCTCAGCATCTCTACCTTTACTCAAATCTGTAATTTTCTTCTCAATAGAGGTTTTCTTTTCATTTAACTCTTGTATATTGCCTTGATTCATTTTTATTTCCGTGTTTAATGATGATAAAGAAGCTTGAAAATCTATTAATTTAGAATTCAATTGATTTTTTTCTGCTTGAATGTTGTTTATATTATTTTCTAAATCTTTTTGGTTTTGATTTTCTTTAGATATTTTGGCATTTAAACCATTTATTCGTTTTCTAATTTCCGATTCTATTTTTTTCGTTGCTTCAATGGCTTCATCAATACTCTCAGCGTCTTTTTTTAATTTTTGTAATTCATTTTCTAATTTTTCCTTCTTTTCTTCATTTTTTTTAATACTTCCTCTAAGCATTTTAATTTGAGCGTTATTAGATGAAACATTTTGTTGTATTTTTGAAATTTCTGCATTAAAAAGAGATTTCTCATCCTCAGTATTTTTTATTTTGATATCGAAGTCAGCCTGATTTTGTTGTCTTTTTTCAATTTCATTTTTGGCTTCTTCAATATGATTCTCATATTCTAAAATTTCTTCTGAAACGCTCTCTATCAATGAATCAAACGTTTGTCCTTCCTCAAGTTTCATTTGTTTGCTTTCTAGATTTTCAATCTCTTGAGTTAATTTGGTAATTGATTTTTTTGCTAAAGTTAAAGTAGTTTGACTGGAAGAAATTTCCGTCTTAATTTGAGTAATTTTTTCGGTTATCTCCTCTCTTTCTTTTTCTTTATCTGAAATGGTTTTTTGAATGTTATCCATAACAAGTGATTCTTGTTTTAATACATCTTCTTGTCGGTTTATTTTTTCTTGCAATTCTTCAATGATTTTTAAGGATTTTTCGATTTTTCGTTCCAATTCATCTTCTTCTTCCCTTAATTTTGATATTTTTAATGCAATCAGTTGAGAATTTAAAAAATTTATTTGTTCATCAATTTCTTTCCAAGCTAAAGCATCATTTTTCTCTTTTTCAACCTTCTTCAATTGAGCAGACACTTCTTTGAAAATTGCTTCAAATTGTCCTAAATCTCTTTCAGCTTTTTCTAATTCCTTTAATGTTGCATCTTTCATTTCGTCATATTTTTGGAGACCTATTAATTCTTCAATAAAGTTCCTTCGATCTTCCGCATTCATATGGGTTAGTTCCACAATTTTTCCCTGAAGGACAAATTGATTACTACCATCTGGATCAACATTTGCTGCTGCTAATGCGTTAAGAATTTGTTGGCGAGTAGCTTTTTTTCCATTCATTTTATAACCACCCCCACCACCTCTCTTGATTGTACGTGTAATTTCAAAATCATTAGGGCTTCCGGGAAAAACATTATCAGAATTATCGAAATATAAAGTGACAGAAGCTCTTTGAGAGGGATTCTTTCCTCGTGAACCAGCAAAGATCAGATCTTCTAAACTCTTAGCCCTCATCGTCTTTTTACTCAATCTTCCTAAAGAAAAACAAAGAGCATCAATAATATTTGATTTTCCAGCACCATTAGGTCCTACAATGCATGTAAATCCACTTGAAAGACGAATTGTAACAGTTCTATCTCCAAAACTTTTAAATCCGCTCATAGAAATTTTCTTAATATAAGTCAAAATTTATCTCCATTTCTACTCTTTACTATTAAAAAAATAGTGTGATCACACCTATAAATATATAATATACCCTATTAAAAAAATCTGTTTTACATTTTCCTATTTTCGAAATCGTTTATGATTAAAATTTTCCATTGGGACTAGAAAACGATCAGATTAAACCTTAAAATTATGTATCATTGGTTGAAAATTGTATCAATTATAAGCTTAATTTGTTTAGGATTTATCAATATGAAGAATAGATCATAATTTGCATTGGAATAATTATGATAAGTATTTCTTTGGCGATATGTCCTTTTTGAAGGTTTAATTATTCCAAAATTTAAAAGTTCTTCTGTTAATTTACTAAATTCATTAAAATCTTTTTTATACTCCAAAGTTTCGCAAGAAATTTCATATAATTGTTGTAACTCGTTAACAGAAATATAATAATTCATTTTACTCATAAAATAATTCGAAAGGTTGTCTAAGAATATAATTGTTAATATGTCTTCTTCAGAAAGATAATTCAACACACTAAACTCATCAGAAATTTGAAAATTTTCAAATTCATCCTGACAAATTTCTAATAATTCAATTTTATTAAAATTGTTTTTAATTTTTAAGATTGGGTATAAATCTCGAAGAATTTCAATTCCTTTACCAGGGACAGGGACATGTTGCTCACAGATTAAGTCTGTTATATATCTAATTAAATGTTTATCAATTTCATGAGAAAAGCTCAATAGGACTCTTTGTTTAAGAATAGCATAAAGTTCATAATAAGTGAAAAAATTTAACTTATTTTTAAAATCAAATTCAGAAAGTAAATCTATAGTCCCTGGTCTTATAATTTTATTCGTTGTAGAGATCAAAGTTATATTTGTTTCTCTACTGAATTGTAAGAATTTATTAAAAGTTTCAGGTTCTAAATATTCAATATTATTAAACATGAAAAATAAATGTGAGTTGACTTTATTGCATATAAACTTAAAAGTATTCCATAAATGGGGGATATTTGAATTTAAGATAGTTCGAAAATCGATATCAAAATCAGTAAAGGTATTTATTTCACTTAACAACGAAAAAATTAGTTCTTCAAGCTTTTTCTCTTTACATTCTACAAAAATATTATTAATTTGAATGAATTCTTTATTTTGAATTATAATATCATTTAAGACTTTATTTACTATTGCTTTCTTTCCAATTCCGTCAATTCCTTGATATAATATATTAAGGGAATACTCATCAGAAATTGAATCATTTAAAATTGAAAAGAGGGAATTTTCTTCTTTTTTTCTGTATAATAATCGCGGTGGGACATAGTTTGGGTCAAAAAGAGCTTTAGGTCCTATATATTTATTATTTACGTTAGATTTTGCAATCATATCTTTGACCATTGTTTTATATGATTTTAGATAAATATATTTAAACCCCACCCCCAGGGAGGTGACTAAAAGTAAATTTAAATTTTAAATTAGAGGATTTTTAAATAAGAAAGATAATCTTCAAAAAAATTGAGAAGAAAACCATTATTGAGGAATTAAAGTCCTTTAAAACAAAATTGGAATATTTAAAGGAGAGTTTTAATTTATAAATGAAATTTAATCAAAACTTTCTAATAAATTTTTTAAATTATTTGCTAGTAATGGTAAATATTCATAAGATTTAATTTTCACTTTTTTATTTAAACAGAGCGCAACTAAATATAGTCTGGTATCACCTATATCCAATTTTCTAAGGAAAATAATACCTTCTTTTTGAAATTTTGATTGTTTCTCTGGAAATTCAATATTTGTTACAATATCGATTGTATTTATATCCCATTCTTCTAGTTTTTCTAATGCTTGAGTTAATCTTGGAGCAATAGCTTCACAAATTTTTTGATAATCCTCATTTGTTGTTCTACTGGCAATTATAAAGCAATTTTGATCTAATAAAAGCATAGAACTATTGTAAGTTTTACCCATATAATCCTTCAATAAGGATTCAAACATTTTGGATTTGTGTGTTGCATAAAAAACGCCATCAGAGAAAGCCTTTAATAAACTCGGTTCATCATATATAGAAGTTTTAAAAATAGAAAACTTAACATCTTGTATAATATGTGAGATTTCATTTTCTAAGTAATTTACTTGATTTTTAATGTTTTCATTTTCTTTAATATCAGGATCATATTTATGGAGTAGTATTAAAAATTGAAAATTATCGGCATGTGAATCTGAGATGATACTTTTAATATCTCTAAGAAATATCAATGATTCTTCAAACTTCTCTGGTGCTTGAACATCAATTACATAAAAAATTGATTGCATTTCAGTAAAATATTTACTTTTATCTCCCAAATATATTTTTCTATAATTCTTTTGACCACCCAAATCCCAACGGACAATTAAAGTTCCCAATAAGGAGTTTGTATAAAAAGTTCTTTTTGCTTTTATTGTAGGTTTTACTGTGGATAATAAACTAAATTTTTTATCTAATAAAAGCAAAATTGACGTTTTTCCGCCACTTTCTAAACCACAGAAAAGTATTTTTTTAAGTTCTCTTGATCCATTCATATCAATTTAACATATAATATTTAATTTATTTATTAATGATTTTGACTTTTATATTATTTTTACCGATTTTTTCTTTAAGTCGAATTTCTCTAAGTTTTCTCGGAAATTTTAAATCGATATTATCAAAAATAAAACCACTTGCGTTTATTGGGCCCTCTACAATTTTTAATTTTGATGGGGATATATTTCCTTCATAAAAAGAAATAATTTTACTGTTCCCTAAAAATTTTCTTTTAAAATAATTACCAAAAGTATTACAGGCCACCACAGGCACTCTATTTTCAAGTGCACGTGCTTGTAGATAAATATGCCAATTTACCATTCCATCTTCTCTTATTTGAGTTGGTGAAAACAGGATGTCTGCCCCCTTTTCTACAGATAATCGAGGAGTTTCAAAAAAAACCATATCAAAACAAATAAGAATTGCAAAATAATAGAGGTTATTAAGTTTAAACAAGTTCAATTCTTTACTTGGCTCAAAATAGGCACGTTCATACGCATAAAGGTGAATTTTATCTTGTCTACCGATTTCTTCGCCATTTTCATTAAAAAAATAACAAGTTATCACAGGTTTTTTTGAATTAGTTCTTTTTTCCCAGATTGCTCCAGATATGAATTTCGTATTGTAATCTTTTGCTAAGTTCTTAACAAAAAAATAATCATTACCTCTTTGATCTTGAAAATTTTGAGTTGAATCTCTAAAAAAAGGAACCCATCTTTCTGGTAAGCATATGATATCGCATTTATTATGTTCTCTAAATAATTCTTTTAAGATTCGTTCAATTTCATCATAACATTTTGTTCTTTTTTTATAAATTTGGGGTTGAATACAAGCAACTCTCATTTTATAACTTACCCTAAAGATTCTTTATTGTTAATCTCATTGATTATATCAAATAATTCATCCATACCAGAGATCTCATAATTAGGCTTAAAATCCCCTTGTAATTTATGTTCTCCTTTATAATTGTCATATTTTCCTCCTCTATGAAGATAAACACTATAAATTTTGTTTACATTAGCGGGCATTATATCTTTATCGATTCTATCTCCAACATATATAGCTTCCTGACCTTTTACTCCAAATTTTTTCAAACAATAATTAAATAGTTCTGGATTTGGTTTTTTAATTCCTATTTCATCTGAAATAACTACTAAATCAATTAATTTATCAATTTTGAGTCTTAATATCTTTTCATATTGCTTTATTGGGATCCCGTCAGTTATAATCGCTGTTTTTATTGTTAAATCTTTTATTCTCTTTAAATTATATTCAACATCATCATATAATCTTATTGAACTTACTTTTTCTTGGTGGTATGCCATGACAGCTGCAGCAACATATTTATAAAGATCATTATACGTGATGTACTCTATATTTTCATCCACCAGATTCAATCTTCTTATAAGTATATTATAATGTTTTGAGAAATTTGAACCATATTCTTTTACAATTTCTTTTAATATCTGTTGTGCTTTCTTTTTATCTATTTTTAAGCCTAATTGAATCATTGCATCAAGTCCTTTAATTCTAGCTCTTTTGGATAATCCCGTTGAGTCAAAGAGACAATCATCTAAATCAAATCCAATTAATTTTATGGGAGTCATTATCAGATTCCAATTTTATCTTTAATTCATTAAAATAATTTAAGTTGATTGCTTATATTAATTATTCTAAGATATTAGAGGTTAAGTTGAGATAAATTTATTTATCTTTAATAATATATAATCTTCAATATTAATTTATTTTAGGTTAAACAGAAAAAAAAGCTGTTCTTGTTATTTATTAAATAAATCGTAATGGAGATTCATTACTTGAAAACGATCGTCACTTTATCATATTTTCATCGCAAAATTGGTCCATTAGTTTTTTATTCTTATCCAAAAAATACATTAGAAAAAGATTTATCTCTAAAAATTGCTAATATCATGGATCAGCAATTTAGTGAAGGCTTTTTCACTCATTCCTTTGAAAATCTAAAATCAATGAATTATTACTTTGAAATTCATTCAGATTGGGCTCGAGGAAATAAAGAAATGTTGATGGCTTCAATTATTCTAGAACAGCAAATTACTCCTGAAGTTGAAGAAAAAATTTCAATTTTATGTAATGAATTTTCAGAACAGTTACAATCAAATGAAGAAATTTTTACAGCTTTTTACATAAATGATATAAATAATTTTGATGAAAATGATCAGGAGAGCATAGTAAAAAACGAATCTTTAATAAAACTGTGGGTAACTAATTTCTATTGGAATATTTTAGAATATACAAGGGAAAAAACCGAAGAAGAAAAAATTGGGTTTTTGTTAAAAGATAAACACATATTTAAATCCTTAGAAAAGTTATCAAATGGTCCTATTCCTTTAGAGTGGTTAAGAGAATGGTTTATTGAAAAGTTTCCTGAAAAAGATTTCAATGAGATTATAGAAATATTAGATGATCGGCAATTTATTTTTGTTAATCAAATAGGATTAGTAGAAAAATACGTACTTTTAGTAAAAGAAGTCAATGCTGAAAGAATACCACCAGATAGTGTCATTGAATATATTGATGATAAACCAGAATTGATTGAATTACTCCTCCCCAAAGTTCAAGAATATTTTAGTGAATATGAAAAGAAAACTAAAGAAGATATAAAGGAAGATGCTTTTACACTTTATCAAATTATGGCAGATTCAAAAAAATATAATGTTCTTTCAGAATTACGAAATGGCTTAATATCAAAAAATAACTTACCTAAATTAGTATCAAAAAAGTCTCTGGATTCATTAATGGAAAATATTGAATTTCTAAAAAAATTTGATGTAATTGAAGAATTAAACTATAATGGGGAAACGTATATAGTTTTAAAGACAAATTTACAAATTACTACTGCTTTTCCAGAATGGATGAGAAAATTGTTGCCTAAAGAGGCAGAACCGGTAGTAACAAATAATTATCTTACTAAAGGTAAAGAAGGCAAAGAAACTTCAAAAAGTAAAAAAGGTAAAAATTCTAAAAAAAAATTAGCTCCAAAAAATTAATTTCAATAAAATAGAATCACATTTTTTATAAAATTTTTATACAAACAATTCATAATGTCTGAAGAAGAAACTCAAGAAGATTTAAAAAATCTTGTAGGTTATATGGGAATTGAAATAATTGTTGCAATTAAAAATGGAGCAAAAAATTATGAAACAATAAAATTATTCTCTGGTTTGCCAATTTCCTGTATAAACGGGAGAATCCCTGTTTTACTTGATTTAGGCCTTATTAAAAAGAATAATGATGAGTACTTTTTAACAGAAAAAGGAGTTCTTTTTCGTAAAAGATTAGAAAAATAATTATTATAAAGGGATGACATCAGTTTGGGGCGACATTGCCATCGCTACCGAGCAAGCAGCTAACTTTGTCATAAGTTCATCATTTGTCAAATGATACTAATCGTCATTAGTATTTAATTTTTGATTTTTAGGGTTCTCTTTGTAATATTTTCTCATGTAATATCCTGGTCGTTTAAAACCGCCACTTTCATTAATGAGCCTGTCTAATCCGTCTTCTTGAGAAATAATATTTCTGTAATTGTTATAATCCTCCATGGAGATTTCATTCTTTTTCAATAGATAATCTAAAATCTTTATTACCTCCTCTTTTGTCGTACATCTTCTAATAAAATCAACTGCTCCAGGATTATATAATTCATTTGGATATAAATCATTGGAACCTTGAAGTTTTTCTTCGTATTTTTGCTCAATTTCATTATTAAACGAATCAATTTTTATTGATTTCTTCTTTTCAAACACTTCTTTTATCAAATGTGGAAAAATCTCATCTAATTCTTTCCTATCATATGAAACTAAGAATCCCTCTTTATCTTCAATTTTGATTTTTTTATTCGATTTTTTATTCTTATCCTCTTTTTCCATAAATTTGATAACTCCTATCTTGTGATTTAAGAAAACTCTTAATTTTCATTGTCTTTTACACGTTCTAAATCCTTTTATTTCCAAATTAAATATAGACAGGGACCCTCTAGATATTGATTAAAAAAGTTATGATTCTCTCAATTAGAATCTTTAGAATTCTACATAAAATTCTTTAAAGAGTTAAAAGAATTCTATAAATTTAAATCTCTATAATTTTGTTAAAAGTGAATTTTTAGAACTACTTGATTTTAATTTTTTTCAGATAAAGTGAATTAAGCTTTCTTAGGAAATTAATAAATTGTTAACATATTCTTTTTAATAAATAAAATTCTTTAAGTAAATTTAGGACTTTTATTAATTAACCTATATAAATTTGATAAACTAAAAGAGAATATTGATATTGCTTAAGATAAAAACTTTTATACATCAAAATATTCCTTATTCATTTAACTGGAATAAGATACACCATAAGCAAAAATATTATCAATTAAATACTAATAGAGAAGAATTAAATAGGCTTAAGAATCATTTTAAAAATGTATACCAGGGATTAATCCCTAATTATTTATTTAATTCAAGAGAATTTCCAAGAGCATCTCAATTTAAAATTAAAGGGATAAAATCTGCTTTTATAGGAAGTTTTAGCAAAAAATTACTTAGATCTGGAAAAATTCAATATCATAATTCAAATTCAAAATTACCGAGATATGCTCAAAATGTCTTTAACATATATAGAGTAAATAAATTTATGAATATCCCAGGTCATGAACCAATTTTAAAAAATATTTTAATTAAGGATAAAGATGCTCTCGCAATAGAAATACCTATTTGGAATGAAGAAAAGAATAAAGAAATTACAGGTCATATTGATTTGGTTCAAATTGAAAATGACGTCGTTAAAGTGATTGATTATAAACCAGAGGGGAATTTTTTACTTTCTCTCCCGCAAGTTGCTATGTATGGGCTTTTAGTTAAATCAAAATTACATCTTAAAAAAGTTAAGTGTATCTCATTCAATAAACAAGGAGCATGGGAATATGACCCAACTATATTAAAATTAGATGTAAAAGAATATTTGATCTCCCAACATATTAGTGACCGTCAATGGGAGCTATTAATTTGAATTTGCCACTAATTATTGTTGTTTACCTTTAGATTTAGACGGTTCAGATTTTTCTTCTGTTTTTAAATATTCCCGAAAAAGAAAATAACATAAAAGTAATGAGATAATTTCGGTAATAATACCGAATAAAGTAATAATTGTCCCGTTAAATCCTAAATATCTTATGAATAAAGCACATCCCAAACCGGCAGATGCTAAAATTACTAAGATAAGTCCTTTAATAATTTCAAAAAAAGAATCTTTCAAATACATAAGTTCCTTTTTAATCCACGTAAACACTAAGACCATGAGAACATTCTCTTTCTATCTATTATATTAATAAGTTAAAGAAAGAATATTTTAATATCTTTCTAATTTCCAAAGGAAAGTTTAAAAATAATGAATTCAAGAAAGCAATTGTAGATTTTTTCTGGAAACATATATTTTATTAAAAAATGATTGTTTCTAAAAAGATTTTTGTTTACTTTTAAATTTTGTGTATAATGCTTTATCTAATAAACGACCAATCTTTATTGCAATTTGGTTACCAATTTCGTATCGTTCTCCATCGAGTAAATTACTTTTTTGTTTGGAAGTGGGAATTGTTCCTAATCTTTTTGTTAATACTTTTTCAGCAATATTATTTACAATATCCTTGATGTTCTCATAATTCGGTAATTTAATCTCTGAAGTAAAATTCTTAATTTTTTCTATAGCAAAATTAAAAAATTGGCTAATCAACTCAATTGGATCTCCTTTTAATTCACTATGAAGTTTAATATTATCAATAGCTATTTTTGTATCTTTTACTTGCCAATATAACTGATTTGGATTAATTCCTGGACTGTTAATCCTCATCAAGGAACTTGTGATTCTACGCTCAATCCAATTTAAAGTGCTTAATTCTTGTTCCTCACGGAGTTTTTTTGCCTTCTCCTCTTTTTCTTTCTCTTTCGATTCAATTATATGTTCTACTTCTGATTTCCGGGTTTCCTCAAACTTTTCGAATCGCTTAATTATATCATATCCTATACAATATGAAATTGGAGATATTAAATCAGAGTTCAACCTTAATGGAACTATACCTTCATATATTGGGCTGATATTATTTTTTAATTCCGAAACTGCTTCGTTTAAAGATATTTCCATAATCCGTGCTAATATGAATCCATTAACTAAAAACGGTTGATTATTTGCGTTAAATACAATAACTAATTCTTCTTGCCTCCTATTCAAACGTTTAATGATTAATTCTTCAAGTTTGATTTTAATCCATTCTTCTGAATCAGTTGTTCCATCGATTTTTTTCAACGCTAAAAGAAATAATGATCTATCATTAGAAACTTTAAGATATAACTCTATTATTCTACTTAACTGCCTTAAAATCTTGGATAAAATATAAAAGAAAATGTCTTTTGCCAATTCATTTATTATCTCGTCAAATTCTAAAATAAATAAAATGTGAGAATAGTTTTTCAATTTTAATTCATCTAAAAAGACTTTGTCAATAGCTTGCTTTTTTCTAATGTAAAGCCTTAAATCATTTATGCTAATTCCCGTTTTTTCTTCTAAAACTTTTGATAAATTTGGATATTTATCAATATCTTGATTTATTAATTTTAATAAGCCATATTCTGAAGTTGTATCAGATTTTTCAACAAATTCTTTGAGAAATTGAAAATCTATCTCAGAAATTGCTTTTTTTGCTAAATAAATAAGATTCTGTTTATTATCATTTAAAGATACTATATCTAGTTTTTTGATATTATATCTTACCATATTTCTTTTTACTTTTTCTGCCAGATCTTCATCTATATTTACGAAATGTAAAACATTATAGACTCCATATTTCTGTAATGTGTATATTATATCATCAAAACCACATTCATTTATACTTTGTAAGAAATAGATGAAATCATTTGGATTCTCTTTCAATTTTTTAACTAACACAAACTTTAAAAAGTTCAATATTTTTAATTCGAAATGATCATAATCTATTTTTTCTTTAAGACCATCGTCAATTTTTTTTATTAAATCTTTTTTTAGATTATTAGCTTCTATAAAAATATTCAAACCAGGGATTGATATAGGAAACTTGTTAAAATTATAATCTAATATCTTTCTCTTAATCATTCTTACTGGCATTGCTTCAATTTGTAATTCTTTATACGATTTAAATTCAAAATCAGACCGTATCTTATTAATTAATCTATCCAATGTCGCTAATTCTATGAATTTATCTTCTTTTTCTTCTAACTCTAATTTCTTCTCTAACTCAACAGAAATATCCTTAAAAGCAGCAGTTTCTTCCAATATTTCTTTTTTTATTTCATTATTTAGACCAATTAAATCACCTATTAAATCATAAAAGTAGAATGGGGGATAATTCATTATGATTTCCTGTAATTCTTGTTCAATTTTTCCTTCAATATTTTTTATTATTTGTTGCTTTTGGATCTCTTGGATTTCCTCCTTTCTTTCTTCAATTAAAAAAGATATGAACTGATTTTCTAAATCAATTATCTTGTTGAGAAGATTTACTTCTAGATTTAAGGAATTTTTTAATAGTGAATCAACTTCTTCAACAATAATCTTTTTTTCTTCAATCTCTAAATTCTTAGTAGAATCGAATGTAAATTTATCCTGATCTAAATGTTTTTGAACTCGAATTCCCAAATTGTGATAAATATGAATAGTTGCGGTAGATATTAGTAAATCATTAAAATTAGTTTTTTGAGTAACAAGTTCAAATATTTTGTTTTTATCAGCTTCTCTTTTAAAATGAGAAATTATTAGATCAACTGTTTGAAAAAATCTGAACGTGCTTTCAACTGCAGTTGTTTTTCTTTTTACTCCACTAATCATAAATCGCTCACCCATTCTCTGTATACTTCTTTAAAATTATCTGATAATTCAAATCTAACATTATTGTGCCAAAATTTGAAGTCTATTATATGAAAGAGATCACCTTTAAAAAGTTCTTTTTCTTCATTTGTTAAAGTATGTTTTAGTATTACATTTAAAGGTCTTGGAATTAATTTTGAAAAATATTTTAATTCTGTATTTTTAATATAGTTGTAAAATGTCTCAGCTTCGTCTAAACTAAAATAATTAAAAGGAGAAGTATTCTCTATTTGAGGATTCAGATTGTTTAACTCACTTTTAATATGATTTTTTACATATTTCGGAAATTCGATATTGATTTCAATACTAAGTTCATATTTTTTATAAAATTCAAGTAATAAATTTTTTTGTTCGGGATCTTGTATCTTTGCGATATAAATATTCAAAAATTTTAAGAAATTTTCGATTTTTCGCTCCTTTAATTCTCGCTCTTCAAAATATTCAATAAAATCATTATATACTTCTGCTAATGTCCATCTTCTTTGTTCTTCTGGCTTAAGATATTTCCTAGAATAGTCCTTAATCCAATTTAGAATATAAAATTTCCATTCTAGATTTATACCTCCAATTCTTTTTTCTAAAAATCTATGAAATCTATTTGAAAAGGTAACAGGATCACTAATTTCTTTATCAGGTTCTTCTTTAATATAACGATTTATTGTAGAATGTCTTAAAACATAACTTAATAAATAATTTAATTCTTTTGAAAACTTCTTAAATTTTTCTATATGATCTCTTATTCTAGTTATATCAGATTCCATCTGGATTTCAGCAAAAGAAACCAAATTTTCTATTTTTAATTCAATTTTATTAAAAAATGGATCAATGTTCTTATCACTTAAGGAATAAAACTCTTTTATCAAGTCTTTTTCATTATACTTAAGATTCTTTTCTAAAAGAATTGAGTGTGTTTCAATTTGATTAAAGAGAAAGGATTTAAAATCACTTATTATTTTCTGTCCTAGAATTTTTGCTGGCTTCTGTTCTTGAACAAACTTGTCATGTAAATTTTTCATCAATTCTATAGTAAGTGATTTTAATCTACGATAAGAAAGATATCTTGGAAGCGATATTCGAATGATATTAAGACTTTTATTTATAATTTCTGTAAAGTAATTGAAAACTGAACTTAATTCTATTATTCTTAAACTTTTTTTTTGAGATATAGTTTGTTCAATAAATTCTTTTGCTATATTACATATATTCTCAAATTCTTCGCTTTCTAATTTTCCTTTGTTTGATATATAATGTACATACTTGCTTAATAATTCATCTAAATCACCCATTTCTCCTGTACTAAGAAAATTTCTAGAATATTCTAAAAATTTATTTAAATATCCTTCTAAATCAATTAAAAACTTATTTACACTGGAGATTAGCCATTCTGCTGTATTAGGTTCACTATAGTCTTTTATTTTATCCTCTATATAATTTACAATAAAAATTATTATTTCGTCAAGAGATTCATCTAAAGTACCTGTATTTGCTAAATTAATGAGATTAGTCCCTAAATTTAAAGTCTTATCGACAATGAAACCTATACTAGGTTCTGATATTGAAAATTTAAGATGTTCAATAGCTTGCTGGCCCTCAAATGGAATTTTAATCTTTTGAAACTTAGGATTTAAAAAATTAATCTCCATAGGTTTTTTATACCATAAAATCTCAACATTAGAAATAACTTTTACATACGTATTCAACATTTCCTTTTCTGTAGGGAGAGTTTTACTTAAGCCAATTAATTTTTTATTCCACTTATCCTCTATTAGTTCACCATATAGTTTTTTACTAAATCTAGAAGCAAATTTATTAAATACTAATTGTTTATTCTCTTTTTTTAACTCTGGTCGATTAGAAAGTTCTTCTACTTCAAAGAATAATTTACTTATATTATTTAGTGATTCTCTAGACTTATGAATATCTAGTACACCAGTTTCTGGTTTTAAAGCAAGTAATAGACTTTCACATTCTTTAAATTTACCTGGAATAAAAATCATTGATTGTGGGTATATATTAGTTCGAGCACTTTTCTCATCAATATTGTATAAATCAAATTCAATGCTGAATAACTCTGCTCCTGTATAATCCCGTAATATTGCATTATACATAGTTAAAAATTTTATAACTTCTTGTGAGAGTTTATTTACCTTTTTTCTTGTTAATCTTCCTGGACCGATTACATCTCCAGCAATAACGTCATTAGGAGACGAATATCCAAATATTAATGAAAACTGGTAACTTATAGATTCACGTGTTGTTATCATAATATAATTCCATTAGCAATTTGTAATTCCTAAATTAATAAATAGTAGTCTTTAAATATTTAACACAACCTGAAAAATAAATAAATGATTGTTTTAAATATTTTTAAGTTTATAAAGTATTAAAATTTACTTTTGAATTCTAAATAAAGTCCTCGTATAAAAATATTACAGCAGAAATGAGATAATAGAAAAAAAGCTATTTAAAACATAGATTTTCTAACTTATACAAAATTTAAAATATGAGATCTATTAATACTAGGATTTTTTATTAAAATAAAATTTAAAGTGAATTTAAAACCCTTAATTATTAATTTCACCTTAGGAAGAATCTTCATATTTTAAAATAAAATTATAATAAGAAAAAAATTATTATAATTATAATAATAATTTTAAAATCTAAAAGCACAAAAGGTGTGAGCTTATTCAATTTGGGTCTGATTTAGGAATCAATCAAGACGATATCGAAAAAATAAGTCCTCAAATTACATTCATAACCTCTAACGCAGATATTGAAGCAATAGCGCTTGTGAGTTTTGAAGGTTATCAAATAGCATTCTCTGCTTTACCACAATATCATGTTGATGGGGATCAATTTTGCGGGCTAGCTAGCGCATTATTAATGACAGGGAGATCAACAATTCAAACTTTATTTCAAGAAGATTTAAGTGAGATAATAGTACGAGCAGAAAATGGTTATATTGTTATTACAAATGCAGGGAGGTTAGTAATTGTTTGTGCTGGAACGATAATTGATACTCTAATGAAGTCTGTAAAAGTTATGAGAATTGCGGCGAAAAATCTCTATAAAATTTTTGAAAATCGCTAGTATTTATTGTTCCTCTTATTTTTTGTTGAAAACTCATTCTATGATAGATTTAATTCTAAATAAAAAAATTTGAATATTCAAACAATTTTTATGAAATGTCAATAGAATTAAATTTTATTAATGAATAATTAAGATAAAATTTTTCTTTTCTTTTTTTCGTAATAAACATTGATAATCAACGAGAAAATCTTAAAATTAAAGAATTCTTTAAATAGTAAAACCTCATGAGTTTGGCAGTTATTGAACGTTCTTTCAATATTAATTGTTAGCATTTTATATTCTTATGGATTTCTGCTTCTTTATATTACTTATTTAGCAAGAAAGAAACAAGAAATGGGTGCCTTTATCAATAACTTAGCGAACGGATTAGTTCTAATAATCTCAATTACAGTAAATCTCATATTAATTAAAGTTACACACCTTTTAAATGATGAATTTATAATATTTCCTTTTAATATTTTGATGATTGGTTTTATTGGTTTATTTTTTCCATTGTTTTATCTTTTTGTTTCTCGAGAGAAACATAGATTGAAAAATGGAAAGAAGGTCTTTCTTGAGAATAACTCTCAGCTATTCGCAGAACTCCCTCTTAAATTTGATATTTATAGGAAATTAACTCATTTAATTGTATTAGGAATAATATTCTTTTATTTTATTCTTGGCTTTTTAATCCAAAATGTTTTCGTGTATATTGTAGAATTGATTCCGGATTTCATTTCTAGACTTTTCCAAGTTGAAGGTGATATTATGATCTTTACTCAAAATTTGGTTGTATTTTTAGTTGGAATTTCATTAATTGGGTTATTAACAGCGGATATTGTAAGGATATTAACACCTGAGATATATCCATTGAAACAAGTTAATCAGATATTGCGAGAAAAAGAATTACATTTAAGATTAGGGCCACATATTTCTATGGGTATTGGATGCTTTTCAATTATTTTATTATATGGCTTAGTTCAACCCATAGGACCAGTAATAATCTGTACATCGATGGTAATGGCTATTTCTGGAGATATAACATCTAATTTAGTTGGTAGGACAATAGGTCGAAGAACAATTAGAAAGACAAAAAAAACTTATGAAGGTTTAATTGCTGGAATAATAGTTTCCTTTCTCTCAGGAATATCTGTATTATATCTATTAAGGAATTTTTATAATTTCAAAATACTGGGATTATTGTTAAATCCTATTATAGGTGCGATAGTTATTGGATTATTAGATTATCTAGACTTAGAGATTGATGATAATCTCTCGTTTAATTTCTGTTTGTCTACAATTTTGTTTTTCATTTCAATTTCTTTATTTTAAAAAATTAAAATTTTAATTTCACTATCATAAATTTTTTCAAGAAAGCTAATTTTTTTATTGAAAATGTTAGAAGAAAAATTAAAAATTGATAAAATTTCTAAAGGAACAGTTATTGACCATATTGATGCCGGATATGCATTAACCATTCTTAATCTTACTGGAATTGATGAATCGAAAAATTTGATGACAATTGGGGTTAATGTTTCATCAAAGAAATATTTAACAAAAGATATCATAAAAATTGAGAATGTTTTTTTGAATGAAACTCAAATGCAACAAATATCTATACTCTCACCTAATGCTACCATTTCATTAATCGAAAATTATAAAGTAATAGAAAAAAAAAAGGTAGAACTTCCCCAGATAATTAAAAAATTAATTTTATGTGTCAATCAGACTTGCATTTCAAATTCAGAGGAACCGATTGATACTGAATTTTTAGTTTTAGAAGAAAAACCTTTGAAAATACAATGCATTTATTGTGAACGGATTTATAAATTAGAGGAAATAGTTTTTACTTCAAAAGAAAAAAAAGAGAAGAAAGTTATACAAAGATTACATCTATGAAGATGATTCAATTATTTCTATAAATAAAGTTCAAGAATTGAAGAAAAATTCGGTATAAAATAAAGAATTGTATGAAGAAAAACACCAACAATCATAAATGAAAAGAAATAAATACCTATCCCGGGGAGAATAATATTTTTCCAAGTCCATTCTTCCTTATCATATTCATATTTTAATATTAAAAAACTTACAGCAAAGGGAAATAAAAACCACCATACTAGCATCCACAGAAATAAGAACCAACCAATTAAACCAAACAAGATTCTTCCTATGAGCGCACTAAGGGCTCCAGTGAGAGCTCGAATCCAATATAACTTCGTTTCCTTTTCTAAACGAAGATCTAATTCGGTTAATGGTTTTTTTTCAATTTGATTTGAGTTTATCTGAAGTTCCTTCTTCTTCTCTTTTAATAATTTCTGTCTTCTTTTTCTAATATCGACCTTCTTATGCTTTCCCATAATCATTATAAATATTATTTATTATAAAAATCATTATATATATTGAAAAACGAAAAACTAAACAAAAAATGATAAAACTGGGAAGAGAATTTTCGAATTTTGACGTATTCGCAATTGTTAAAGAATTAGATTTGATCTTGCTTAATGGTACAATTCTAAATATATATGAAATAGAAGATTTATTGATTATTAAAATCAACACAAATTCTGGAAAAAAAAATTTAATTGTTAAAAAAGATACGCGGATTAATTTAACTGAATATGATTATCCAATCCCTAATTATCCGAGTCAATATATTAGTTCTTTAAGAAAGTTTTTAAAAAATCGACGGATTTTAAAAATTTCTCAGCATAAATTTGATAGAATTATTGTGATTGAATTAAGTAGTAAGGATAACCAGCCATGGAAATTTGTTATAGAACTATTTAATAAAGGGAATTTTCTGTTGTTAGATGAAGAAAATATTATAAAAATCGCTAAAAAGTATAGAAAATTTAGAGATAGAGAACTTTTAGCTAAAAGAGTTTACAATTTTCCCAAATCTCAAGGAACTAATTTTTTAACAATAAATAAAGAAGAATTTAAAGAATTATTTAAGAACTCGGATGCACAAATAGTCAGAGATATATCTAGAAAAATTCATATTTCTGGTCTATATAGCGAGGAAATATGTTATAGAGTCAATATAAATAAATTAACAATTGGAAAAAATCTCACTGAAGAAGAATATGAAGACTTGTATGATTCATTCAAAAGTTTAAGAAATCAACTGCTTTTCAGTCAAATAGATGCACAGATTGTTTTTGATCAACAGGGGAAACAAATTTCAGTACTTCCTTTTGAAATACACATTCTTAAAGATTATGATAAAAAAAAATTTACTTCATTTAACGCAGCTGTTGATGAATTTTTTTCAAAAGTTGATTCTGAGCTTTTAAAAAACCCAAAAGAGCAAAAGGTTGATGAGCAAATTAGTTCTCATAAAAAAATTTTAAAAAATCAACAGGAATATCTTATAGAGCTTAAAGATAAAAAGGAAAAATATTACAACATCGGTGAAATAATATTTGCAAATTTAAATTCATTAGAAAAATTAAGAAGTGTACTTATAGATGCTAAGAAAAAAGGTTATTCATGGGAAGAAATTAATACTAAACTAAAAATAGCAAAATTAGAACATTTAAATGGATCGGAATTCTTCGAAAAAGTTATTCCATCAACTAATCAACTCTTAATAAAAATAAACAATAATGATGTTTATATAGATTTAAAGAAAAGCTTGGGAGAAAATGCTAATAATATTTATTCTAAGGGAAAAAAAGCTGAAAAAAAAATTGAGGGAACAATCACTGCAATCGTTAAAACCAGAAAAAAAATTGATAAATTAAAATTTGAGAAAGAGTCATTGGAAGTTGAAATCGATTTTCTAATTAAGAAACCAAAGAAAAAATGGTATGAGAGGTTCAGATGGTTTGTTTCTTCGGATGGATATCTGATTATAGGTGGAAGAGATGCTACTTCTAATGAAATCATTTTTAAAAAATATATTGAACCCAACGATTTAGTTTTTCATACAAATTTCCCAGGTTCTCCTTTAGTGGTAGTTAAAAATATAGAAAATAAGAAAATTCCATTAAATACTATCAAAGAGACGGGTGATTTTGTAGCAAGCTTTTCACGAGCATGGAAAGAGACTTGGGGGATTGTAGATATTTTTTATATCCACCCAGATCAAATTTCAAGAAATCCTCCATCAGGTGAGTTTTTACCAAAAGGATCTTTTATAATTTCTGGTAAAAAGAATTTTATTAAAAACGCGAAAACAGAATTAGCAATTGGATTAAATTTTATTGAATTGAAAGAAGATTCTAAAAGTACTCGTAAAATTTTTTTCCCTAAAATTATTTCTGGTCCAGAAACCGCAATAAAAAAGCAAACAAAAAATATTATAACTATCCTTCCATCAAAATCGGGTGGTTTTACAAAAGGAAAGCTAGCCAAAGAAATTAAATCTTACTTTATAAGAAATATTGATAAAGAATTAAAAATTTGGGTTAAATTACTATCCATCGATGACATCCTCCTTTATTTACCTAGTGGAATCTCAAAATTTAAATCACAGAATTAAGTTTTACTTAACCAACATTTAATTTTAACAATATTTCTATGGTCATCAAACAATAAACCATCAATACCCATATTAATCATAGATTTAATGATAAATAATGGATCATCGTAAGAGACGAAATCCCATGCTAAAGATTTTATATTATTTATATGGCATGTTTCGATGAACTCAACATTTACTAAATTAGATCGTAAACTTATCATATCTGGTTTAAACTTCAACTTTTTAAGTTTACCTAACCTCATAAACTCGGTGATTTCTAATCCTAATCCTTTTGTAATATTATAACAGATTTTAGTGTTGGGGTAAGCTGATTTTATATATTCCAAAACGGTTAAATTCCTCCCACTAAAAATACAATCATCTAACAAGTTAAAATTTTTAACCATATCAAGTATTGTATCTTTTAAATCGTCCTCTTTTAATTCAATCATAAATTTAATTCTCCCCTTTAAACTCTTTAAAGTTTCAGATAGGAGGGGAATTTTATATTTATGATTCTTAGTTCCAGGTTTCAATACTTCATTATAATTCAAATTTTTTATTAATCCAGAACCATTTGTGGTTCTATCTAATGTTGAATCATGGATTATTACTATTTTTTCATCTTTGGTTTTTCTTACATCGAATTCAACATAATTCGCTCCAAATTCTAAGGCTTTCTTAAAAGCTTCGATTGTATTTTCATCAGAATTGGTTCTAGTCCCCCTATGCCCAATAAATAATAATTTTGTAGTCATAATCGAAATTTAAAAATAATAATAATTTAAATTTCTTGAACTACATATAGGTAAATTAAAATTATTATGAGCCCGAAAAGAGTAAAAACAAAAACAACAGGATTTAAAATTGTCTGTCCAATTGAAAGTATTATTAGTAAAAGCAATTCTTTCCAACTTAATGGTTTACCAATTAGTTCTTTATAATTACCTATACTTGTTGTTATGAATAAGAAAAAGAGTAATATTATAATTACTTTTAAAGAAATATCAATAAATGTCCAAAATATATTAATGTTCATAAACATAGAAATAATCTCAATATTGAAGAAAATCGATATTATATAAAAAATACCTCCTAATATAGCTGATATTAATATAGATCTATATGCAAATTCTTCATCTGACCGATGTTTCTCCTTTGATTTTTTTTTTTTTTTAGGTTGTTTAGGAATTTTTGACATTTTATCTTTTAATTTTTTTTATATTTCTTTTTAATCTAAAAATTTTATAAATAAAATAACAATATAGAACGCCAAGAAGGCTAAAAATTACAATACATATTATTAAAATAGTTATGTCAGTAAATGGTGTAACTGAAGTCGTAGTTGATTTGATGTTGATGAGAATTGTTGTACTTTTTTTCACTCCAGTTTGATAAATTGGTGTTTCACCATAAGTAATATTAAAGGCATAAGTATTACCAAAATCTAATGCTGCATCTTGTTCACTTATATTAGAAGTTTTAATAGGAATGGAGAATTCATAAGTAGAAGTAATTTCATCTAATTTTGCTGCTCCCTCACCATCTACATTTGTATCATTTAAGAAATTACCATTATCAATATAATAATCAGAATAAACAAATTCATTTCTTGAGATATTAGAAAATTGAATGATTTTAGCATCTATAAACTCTTCTTTATTCTCAGAAGAACTATTTGAAATAATAAGGCCTATATATTCGCTTAAACTATGGTATTCAACTGACAAATCAAACTGGACTGATATGTAGAGATTTTCATCATTTTGTAAAACTCTTAATATAATAGGTAAATCCTCTAAAAATATATCTTCTCTTGCTGCTTTATTCCATTCTCGGTCCAATAGATCAATATATCCATCAATTACAGGGGATTCTCCAATCTTAGAATCGATTTCATCAATTGTACTATAACCATTTGATACAAGAAAAAAGGATATAACAAACACATTTATAATAAAAATACAGATTAAGACTCTAAAATTTATTTTCTTCAAGATTTAAAATCCATATATTTTTCAATTGTTCTATTTTCTCTATTACCAAATATTAAAATTGATAATTAAAATTGAATTTAATATTTTTCGTATATTCTTTGAGTTCTTTTAAATACACGACATTAAAAATAGCTAGTAAAAGTAAATATCTAAGATATCATTATTTGATTATATTGATTCAAAAATCGTTAATTCAATGAAGATAATTAGGAAGCATAATAACGCAATTAAATTTATTCAAATAAACAATGATATAATTTATTAATTGTTTTGTTTCTCGCTTTGCTTCCTGTAAATTCTTGGTATTATATTCGGCAAACGGTTTAGGACCTATAGCTACAAGTAAACCAGATAAATCTTTTTCTCTTTTAATAAAAAACCAAAAAGGTTTTTTTTTTTCATTATCTTTTACAATTATAAGCATCCAAGGATTAAGTGTCCAGTCGTCATTATCTGGGCCTACAACCTTATCTATAGTCTTTTGAGTAAAATATTTTTTAGTCATACCGATTGTTTTAGAAAGAGCATTAAAATAGCTTCTTTTAATCTTTAAATATCCTCCAAAATATGTTTTAGCATCAAATAATTCAAGCTCTTTTTCTTCTCCATCCGAGAATTTCAAAAATACTTTCCAAATATCCATGATTATTTTAATTTGCTTTTTTAAGTCCAATTTCTTCTATTTTTATTTCATTAAAAATATTTTTAATCTTATTTAAAGATACATTTAGTTCTTTAGCTTTGGTTTCATTTAAACTTAAATTCAAATAACATTCATAAAATAAATTTTTTTCAATTAATAGAACTCCTGTAGAATGAATCACATGATAATGTTGTAGAACTTTAGAGATCTCATTAAAACTATTTTTTGAAAAGTCAAATCCTGAAAAAGTTATCTTAAGAATCTTCTCCTTCTTTAATGGATAAATTGATAATTTTATAGAATTCTCTATAGTTGATTGTACTATTAAAAGAAAGGGATAGTTCTTTGGGTCTTTAATATCTAATAATGAAATTTGTAATTCTGTTGTAGGAAAATCATTAATACGCTGAACATAAGCTTCTGTTAATTTATATAATCTCATTATTAGTTAAAATATAACCTTTTCATATCATTCTAATTTTCCTTTCTAATTAGCTCTTTTTATCGATCGTATAGTTCCTGACGTTTTTAAAGGCGATAGTATCACCTTAATTCCATTAATTTCTCTTACTAAACTCAAAGCTGAAATAATAGTCTCTTTAGTCTGGTGTGAACATCTTATAATTCCGTATTCTTTATCTAAATTAAGTTCTATTAACCATAATCCAATTTTATTTGCCTCTTTTAATCCAAAATATCGCCAAATCGAATGCCATATTGATTTCAAAAGAGAATTTTGCGTGAAATTCACATTATTTTCTTTAATTATTTTAAATAAAATATATCTTTGCCTTTCTTTTCTAACTATTATATTTCCCCTCCCTTAATTAGTTTTACCTCCGGTTCAAAATCCTTATTATTTCGTCTTTTTATTCGCTCTAATAACAAAATTGGGTTTACTTTATAAATTTCTTTAGCTCTATCTATAGGAATTCCTAAAAGAGTATGACATATGCTTAATAATGATCTTGGATGTCTAAAATCATACATATTATCAAAATTTCCACTAATAATACAATTTACTTTTGATTTTAGGGCTAATTGAATAAATCTATATAAGTTTCTAAAATTTTTTGATTGATTTATCCTATTTTTTACCATAAGTGGAGCAAGAGAAAATTCTAAAAACGAATTATTTTGTTTAATAAGTGAAATTACTCCCGGAGTAAGTGTTTTTATTACTTCAGGATTAGAAAAAGAGACAATATCAACTCTAGTGTCTCTCGCAGCAAGTAATTGGACTTCTTTTTTTAAAGATTCAATTGAAAGTATGTCTGAAAAATTATTAAAGTGCCGAATCCTTCTTTTAAAATCTTCTCGATTATTTAATCTTAAGTTTATCCGATAGAAGGTATTTATCTTCGTCTCTACTCTTAGTTTACTTTTAATTTCTAATGGAATTGCCACTATTTTGTTTTCAGGTTCTAAAATTACATTTTTAATACCTAATTTCTCACAAATTTCTAATTTTTTTTTAATATCATTAAAATTATCGAAATTTGCTAGTAACCTTGATTCAAAATATGACAAAAGCAATATTACCTCAAAAGAACTACTTGGTTCTTTATAATTATGTTAAGAAAGGGAAAAATAAATAAATTTTATTATCAATAAATATTTAAAATGTAAATTTTTGAAATTAAATGATGATTTCTAGTGGTTAAAAAAAGAAAACTTTCAGAAATCAGAAAAAAGATTAAGAATGGTTCTGCAGTTGTATTGACCGTTCAAGAATTGTTAGAGCGGATTAATGAAGGCGAGAAGGTTAAATTTGAAGATGTAGATGTTGTTACAACCGCTACTAAAGGACTTATGAGTGGAATTATGGGGATCTTCTCTTTTCGACTCTCACCACCTAAAACATTGAGAAAATTTACTGAAGTTGATATTAACGGAATACCCGCCTTTCCTGGACCGTGCCCAAATGAATATTTAGGTATCGTAGATCTGATTATCTATGGTACTACTCAAAGTAAAACAATAGATAATTATTGTGGCGGTTCTCTTTTTAGAGATATCGTTGAAGGAAAATCAGTAACAATTGTAGCTATGAGCGCTGAGGGTGATACTATTGAAAAACAATTGAAATTAGAAGATATGCAATTTGCTAAATTAGTAGGTACTAGACAAGCTATTAAAAATTATAATGCAATGATTAATTGTGAAACACATCAAGTTAATACTATTTTCTCCTGTCTGCCTTTTTCGCCTAATAAAGCAGAAATAACTTTTTCGGGATGTGGTGCGCTTAATCCTTTTCAAAATGATCCCGAATTCGAATCATTTGGAGTTGGATCTCCTGTTCTTGTAAATGGAACTATTGGGTATCTAATGGGTCCTGGAACTCGTAATTATATAGAAAAGCCAAACATGATGACAATTGCTCCATTTGAAGGAATGAAGCAAGAATATATGGGTGCTTTCAAAACTTCTTATGGTTTAGAACCTATCTGTAGTATAGCCCTTCCTATTCCCATACTAAATGAAAAAATATTCAATAATATTGTAAAATCTGATAAATTTGTTAAATTAACGATTTTAAGTCTTGTAGGGCGTGAAAAAGTAGGAGAAATGACTTATGGTGATGTTTGGGATAACAATTTTATTATGAAGTTTAACTCTGATGCGTGTAAAAATTGTGAAGAATGTAAAGCTATTGATAAATGTCCTACTGATGCTTTTATTATAAAAGATGGTAAGATCTCTGCTGTAGATCGTTCTCGTTGTTTTAATTGTGGTAATTGCACTCATTTATGTCCAGAAGCGTTTGATTTAGATTTAAAATTAGTAAGATTCGAAGATACAGATGTCCCAATTGTTTTAAGACAGTCAGATAGATATGGTGCGATAAATTTAGCTGAACAACTAAAATTGATGATTCTAAAGGGGGAATTTCCCTTAAGAAAACCAATTAGTAAATTACTATTTGCAGAAACAGTAAAATAGAACTCAAGGACACTACAGATGTTTTAGGGGATTATCTTGAATTTATTGCTTTCTAATTTATAAATATTTGTTGATTCCCTTTTTTATAATAAACTTTATTTTTTATTTATAATAGGTCTAAATATGTCAAATCAAATGTTAAATGGTGGCGATTTGCTTGTTAAATGCCTAATAAAAGAAGGCATTACCAAAATTTTCGGTCTTGTTGGTGGAGAATTACTAAAGATTTATGATGCTATTGAACGCTGGGGTCGTGAAGAGGGAATTGACACTGTAATGGTCCGGCACGAACAAGCCGGAGCACATATGGCAGACGCATGGGCAAGAGCAACTGGAGAAATCGGGGTTTGTTTAGGGACAGCAGGACCTGGAGTCACTCATTTGATTCCAGCTGTTGCAGCAGCGAATGCAGATTCGATACCAATGTTGGTAATTGGTTCTCAAATCGCTAGAATGTTTGATAATATTGGAATATTACAAGGCGATTTAGACCAGATGAGTCTAATGAAACCTATTACTAAATTGCAAATTTCAGTAGAAGATCCATATGAAATACCACATGCGGTTCAAAGATGTATAAGAACTGCAATGACTGGAAGAAGAGGTCCTGTATTTCTCGAGTTGAGGGAAACAGCGTTAGTTAGGGAAGCTACGGAGGATGACTTTAAAAGAATTATAGATCCAGAATATTACCGTCCATTATGTAGACCTGCTGGAAATATAGAAGGCATAATTGAGGCAGTAGAGCTTTTAAAGACTGCTGATAAACCTTTAATTGTAGCTGGGGGCGGTATCAATGCTTCAGAAGCTTTTGATGAGCTAAAGAAGTTATCAGAAACATACAATATTCCTGCTGGAACAACTTTAAGTGGAATAGGAGTAGTTACAACAGATAAAACATTTGTAGGGGGAAAATTGACAGCAATGGCATATAGAAGAGCTGCTATTGAAGCAAATGTAATTCTATCTCTTGGGTGTAAATGGGACTATACGATTATCTACGGAGCTTCCCCGCTTTGGAACCAAGATCAAAAAATTATCCAAGTTGATATAGACCCAACTGAAATTGGTAAAAATAGACCTGTAAACGTTGGTATTGTTGGAGATGCAAAAGCTGTCATTAATCAACTATTAGAAGAAATGGAAAAGAATCTTCCTAAAGAAAAAGTTACTGAATGGTCTCAATGGAATGAATATTTGCAAGATGTAAGGAAAAATGATAAAGAACAGCTAGAAAAAATGTTAAAATCTCATAAATTACCTATGAAACCTCACAGACTTATATATGAAGTCTTAGATTTCATACCAGATGATACACAATTAGTCATCGATGGAGGAGATATTTTTGTTTTTTCATGGGATTTAATAAGCCTTAAACCACGCCCTCCAAGAAGTTTTTATCGCTCTGTTTCAATGGGTCATTTAGGTATTGGGATACCGTATGCTATTGGTGCACAAATGGCTAAACCAGATAAACTAGTCATATGTATTACTGGAGATGGTAGCTTTATGTTTAATGTACAAGAATTGGAAACCGCAGTAAGGTTAAATCTACCAATAATTACTATAATCGGAAATAATTGTGCGTGGGGTATGATAAAGTCAAATCAAAAGCTTAATTTGGGTAAAAGATACTGTGATGTAGATTTTCCACCAATAGATTATGCAGAAATTGCTCGAGGTTTTGGATGCCACGGAGAGAAAATAAGTAAACCTGAAGATATAAAACCAGCACTGCAACGTGCCATTGATTCAAAAAAACCGGCAGTCATTGATGTAGATATCGCTTTTGAAACGCCCCCTGCAATGAAATTACTTGGTCTCTATAAGAAGAATAAAGGTTTATTTGGAAAATAATATCAAATTAAGAGTAAAATAATATGTTAGAAGAAAAATTTTTGGAAGGAAAAGTAGCTCTTGTTACAGGAGCCGGAAGTGGATTTGGTCGTGAAATGGCAATTGCTTTCGCAAGTAAAAGCGCCAATTTAGTATTAAATGATATAAACCTTGAGAGTATTGAAGAAACTCGGGATATTATTCTAAAATCGAATAAAGTTGAAATTTTACTTGAACAGGCAGATATATCTGATGAAGAACAAGTAAATATCATGAGTAAGAACATTTTTCAAAAATTTGATAATTTGTTTATTTTAGTTAATAATGCAGGTATAAGAGGAGGTTCCTCAAGTCTCAAGACTAAAACTAACGATTACAATAGAGTTATGGATGTAAATGTGAAAGGTCCTTGGAATGTATCAAAAGCATTTTATAGGAAAATGAGTAAACAAAAATTTGACCCAATAGCAGGTAAAATTATTAACATAACATCATGTGCAGGTACCGAATGTGGTTTAAACCCCTTTATAGGAATGTATAGTGTTAGTAAAGCTGCGCTTATTGCTTTTACGAAGCTTTGGGCACTTGAATTGGGACCGAGCAACATAACTGTAAATGCGATTTGCCCAGGAATTTTCCTCACGCCGATATACAATAATGATCCTGATTTTATTAGGGAATGGATTAAATTACGGAATATTAAACTTCCAATTAACCAAATTGGAGAGGCTAGACAGGTCGCAGACGTTGCTTTGTTCTTAGCGTCGCCAGCATCAGATTATATTACAGGACAAAATATAATAATTGATGGCGGAATGACAATCAGTATCAACAAGCTCTAATCTTTTAATGATAAGGTACATTAATGCGCTTATAATTTTCTGAGTTTGTTTCAAATAAAAAAAGAGAGAAAATATATTCCGCATAGCGGAATTATTTTGCTGGGGGATCGGTATATCCTGCTGGCATCTTTAAGGCCTCCAAAAATGGTGTGGTTAATACTATAAATGTAATAAGATTCTATCTTTTCGGAACGTGTCAAGCTATCAATAATAATTAGT
>JABXKB010000179.1 GCA_013375485.1 Promethearchaeota archaeon
GTCTATTGGATCTTAAGAAATCATGGATATTCAGATGATAATATATTTCTAATGTTATATCACAAAAATGATGCGGTAATTGATATATATGCGGATGATGGTAAATCAAACGATTTATCGGGAGCCGTTGTTGATGTGGAAGATGACGATGTAAATGCTAGTAGATTTAAACAAGAATTAAATGTATCAATCGAAGGGTCGTTTGCTTCTAGTATTATATCAAAAGATCAATTGATAATTTATATGGTGGACCATGGTTCGAATAAAATAGTTAGTGGTAATAATGCTACATATCATTTTGAAGCAGATAATAGTTATATTTCTGAAACTGAGTTTTATAATTTAGTTAAACAGATCAATTGTGAAAGTATGATGATAAACATTGATAGTTGTTTTAGTGGCAACTTCTTGAACATAAATTCAAATATTGGACAAAGTTGGTATAATATTCCCAAGTCTATCCTCATAACGTCATCAACAGATATATTTTCTTGGTATTGGAAGGATAATAATAATTTAGATGGTTTTGCGGGTTCTTGGTTCTTCCATATATTTTGGGATCAATTAAATCAGAATCGAACAATAGAAGATTCATTTGAATATGCTAATAATTATATTCCCGCAGGACAAACTAATCCGATTATTCAAATACAAAACCCACAAATACAGGATAATTTAGGAATAAAAGACACATGGTCTTTTGTGAGTGATCCTCCTTTATGAGATCCTGCTTATTCTATGTTGTTTTTTTATAGATATGGTTATTTTCAAGATTTAAAGGAATAGATATTATAATACAAATTCTGATTTTAAAGAGTTTTCTAAAAATATCTAGTTTTATTCACGTAAATTTATATTACAATCATAATTAATTTTAATTTAATAGACTGACAACAAAAGAGCATCATGAAAATAGTGTATAAGGAGAATGAAAAAAGGATTATTTTAATTGTAATTATAGTTATAACACTATTTTTTGCTGGTTTATTTGCCCAATCTTATATTTATAGATATTTTCCAATAGAAAATAAAGACAATCTGAGTAACAATGAAGAATTATTTCTTGCTCAAGATTCTATTAATGATACAGCAGCACCAATTATAACATTTATTCAACCATCTTTGAATAATACATTAATAATAGAGACTTCTTACTTTATAATTGTTCATATTAGTGATGATAATCCTCCTCTGTATGGTAATGTAACCGTTCAGATCTCAAATGAAACAAATGTTTTTTTTAGTTCTAAAATGAATAATACCGATACGGAATTTTGGCGCTTTACTTGGGATAATATAAGTTTATACCCAAATCAAGAAGTATATATTTTCCAAGTTTTGGCAATAGATTCATCATCTAATGGTAATTACAATTGGTCTAACGCTTATTATGTTTTTATTAACACTTCTATTGAAGATCCACCCCCTCTCCTTAATTTAATCTTATATTTTATTGCTGTGACTATTATTTTTGCTTTAATTATAGTATACTTAAATAAGAAGGGAATCTATAAATTAAGGAAGAAAGAACTAGGAGACGATTTAATCGAAGAAGAATAAGTTGTTAATAAATTATATTTTCATTTTTTTAAATTATGTATTTCAAACTTGTGGTTTCGAGTAGATCTAACGAATAAATATTATAAAATCTAAAGTATCCTCAATCAGCTTCTTTAAAGGAATGAATCTTAAAAATTAATTTTTTCACTCCAAAAAATTATATGTTAATATTTTCATTAATTACAAAATAAGATTTTCATTCTTGGGGTCTATTTAATATTGATTAATGTGGAAGAGAAATCTGCTTACCCTTATATCACAAAATTCAAAAAAGAACCTTTTACCTCATTTATAAATATTAAAAGAAGAGATATTTGCAATTTTTATTACACTGAATATAACAAATTAGTTGAATTTTATCAGCATTTTAATCAAATTTTAATAAATGATCCCCAGCTCAAAATAGATAATGTTTTTTGGCTACTTTTACTAAGGAAATATTTAAAAGAGGAGAAGAGAAAGAATAGAGAAGAGATCTTTACTTTTATTAAAAATTGTGAAGTTCAAGGTAATGAACAAATAGGATTCAAACACAGCCCGCATTCTGAAAAAAATCCAGATATTTGCTCTACTTTTTTTGCATTATCCAGCTTAAAAAATTTAGGGCTTTTAAATGAATATCTCATTTCCGAAGGAAGGACTCACGCTAAAGAACAAATTAAAAATTTTGTATTATCACTTAAAAGAGGTAATAGATTTTTACACTGCCAAGATAAAGAGTGTGAGATTTGTAAAAATATCTCATCCACAAGATTGTTATACTTTATTTTAGAGATTTTCACAATCCTCGGAGTTGATGTCCGGGTTAATAGAGATCAATTTCGCTCATATATTGACGAAAAAAAAAAGGATTCCTCATTAATTTTTAGATTACTTTGCTTTAAATATTTAGATCTGGACTTAGAAGTAAAAGATAAAGAAATTCAACTACTCCAGCAGCTTCAAAAAGAAAATGGTGGGTTCAATTTTAATGAGAATGATAATATTGATATCACTTTCTGGGTAGTTTATGATCTTGAATTATATTCATGGTTACTGGATTATAATCCCGCAGGAATCTATTCTTTCATTACTCAAAAATTAAAAAAAATATTAGAAACTCGAAATAATTGGGACTCTGCTAAATTAAATAAAATTTCAAAGTTAATCATACTTTTATCAATTATTTGGAAGAAATTTATTGATGAAATCGAAAGAATGTTATTTAAGCAATTAGAAAGAGAAAAATATGTCGATATGAATCAGTTAAAGTCAACCTTTGGTTTAGCGGAATATATTGAAGAACTGGTTTTATATATTAACCTTAATTATAATTTTAAATTACAGATTTTAGATAATGAGAGTGAATATAAAAATTATATTAGTAGTTTTAGCTATGGTAAGAAAGAATTCTTACAAAATTTCTATGATAAACTCAAAAATAATAGTATAATTTCTCTTTCTGAGCTTTTTAAAATATATAAGACACATCATCTAGAGCCATTGAAATTAAAGGAAGAAATTTTCCCAATAATCAGAAACATGGTTGAGAAAAAGTTTTTTATTGGTAAGATTAGAACCAAGAAGATCTTTTTAGGATTCAAAACAAGGTATTTATTCTATTTAAAATATCTTTTGAAGAAAATAATAGTATGTAATGTGGATTTAAATACAGAAAGCTTATATGAAGAAAAAGAAAAATTGGATGATATCAAGAATGATATTTATAACATGACTTTAAAATTAAAAAATGTATCTTCTCAAATACGAGAAGAAATTGAAAGTTATCTTTTAATTAATGAAATTGAATATGCAAAGGAGCGGTTAAAATTTATTCTACGTGACGCTTTAATGGAAGCCGATTTTTTAAACGAAAATATTGAGGGCTCTTTTAATGAAGTTCTTAGATATATTAATATACAAGCAAGTTTAGGTTCAGAGATTTCGCAATGGAAAAAAGCATATTCGGTTTTACAGAAAAGATTAGCAGAAGTTGATTCATATCTTAAAGGTAAAATTCAAGAAAAGGAAGAATTAAGAAATTTAACTAGTTTATTGGAAAACTTAAAGGAAAGAATAGTTATCATAGAAGAGGATTTAATTAAGAAATTAGATTCATTCAGGAAAGATTTTACCGAAACTCTTGAAAAGGGATATAATAAGGAAATATTAAATATCATTATACAAAGTTTAGATAAACTTTCTCAAAATATAAGAAAATATGACCAAATAATATATAGTGTTTCCCAACAGGTTACAATTAAAGAAAGGAAAATTGTTAAAAAACATAAAAAGATAATCGATAATTGGATAAGAGTTAAAGAACATTTTAGTACTGAATTTAATTATTATATTGATGGGTTTCAATTTTTCAACATCAATCTGCAAAAAATTGAGGAAATAAATGAAGGAATAAAAGCTGATATAATAGAAATTGGTGAGAAAGCTAAAAGTAAAACAAAGTTAAATGAATTTCAAGATGCCTTCAATTTTACCAAGAGAGAATATGATGTTTTGATGAAAGATAAGCTAACTGAAATTAAAGATCTTCAGTCTATGATTAAACGAGAAGTACGAAAGAAACAGAAACTCTATTTACTTTATCGTTATTTGCAAGAGAAGTTGGAGAATTTAGAAACTGAAGTAATTGAACTAATTGCAAATCAAGTAAAAACATTAAAGAATTATATCATAGAAGAAAGAAATAAATCTAAAATTGAAGATTTTGATAATTTTATTTCACAAGAAAGTGTAAAATTAAAATCTCAACTAAATGTAATCAAAACTAATTTTTATCAATCTGATAACTTAAAAATTGACTATGTCATCAAAGAATTTGAAAATATTCAAGATCATTTTAATAAAGCAAATAAATTGTATTTGAAAAAATTAAATGAATGTACGAAGAATATTGAGAATTTCAAGGAACAGTCAGAATTAAGAATTATCCAATGGGAAAAATTCAATGACTCTTTCAATAATGAGATTTCAGTTTTAAAAGATGAAAATATTAATAAAATTATTTCAAATAAAGTAAATACGATTGCAATTGAAAAAAAAACAAATTACATTAAATTAGAGGATTTAAAAAAGGAAGTTAAACTGTCATGTAAAGTCCTCATTAATAGATTAAAAGATATGATCGATATTTCAAAAATAAATGCACAACTTAATGAGGAGGAAAAATCGATTTTGGTATATACAGAATATTACTATTTAAATAAAGAACTCAAGAATAATATTGATAATCATATTTTGAAATTAAACAGAGAGAGAATTGGTAAGATTTTAGCATTATATGATTCGAGTATAAGGAATAGAACCTTGAATGTAAATATGTTAGAGCTCCAAAATAGAATCAATGAATTAAGAATCTTCGATGATTTTCTCCTAACCCAATTCTATGAAAAAGTTAAAGAACTTAAAATTAATCAAGAAAGAAAAGAATTCCTTGAAACTAAAAAATATTTTGAATCAATTTTAGAAAATGAGAAAACAGCTATTAATAATATAAAAAACAGTTTAGAATTGTTTAATCAAATAGCAAATTTCATTGAGAAACAATTCAATACTATTAATACTGAATTAAGAGAATATAGTAATAAAGTTTTCAAAAGAGTGGAAGGGTATGATAATTATATAAAAATTCAAGAAACTTTTGGGAATAAAAAGATATTATTTAATGAAAATTTCAAAAAAGTGCAAGATAAAATTGAAAAACAAATAAATTTAGTTTTGAATGCAACAGATGATTCAAATAAGTTAATTCCTGAAATCAGAGAGTCATATGTGATAGTAAAAAATTCTTATACCAATGAATATGAACACAAATTACAAAAAATTAAGGACCAGATTATTGCTTTGAAGAATGAATCATTTCGTGAACAGTTACTAACTCTTATTAATGATAAAAAAATATTTTTGAGCCAATTACTTGGTAATTTAGAAAGAAAAGTTGAAGATAATATTGAAATTAAAGAATTCAAGAAAAGTAATTTTCTCATCCAAAAGCGAGCCAAAAGCATTGAATTAGAGATAAAGGAGGTTAAAAGACATGTTGATACGATATTTAAAGATTTTTCTAAAATGTCGAAAAATTTTAAACAAATATCAAAATTTATACTAGATGATTTCGACAAATTTATCGATGAATATACTGAGATTTTAAGTGAAAAAGTAAAAGCTTTGGAACGTTTGATATTAAAATCATATATTGATATGACAATAAAGGCTGTAGCGAATGAATATTTGACAATTGGTTTTTTGAACAATGAATTGAAAATAAAAAAACAAAATATTCAAGACCATTTAATATTCTTAATTAGCTCAGGACAATTACCAGGTAAGTTTGATCATCGAATTTCTATATATTTCGAAAATCCAGAAGTTTTAGACGAATTAGATGAAACTGAATTAGAAGTTATAAAAAGCACTAACTATAAAATTAATATGATGTTACGTCATCTAAAAAATTTGGCTAGTCAATACGGTAGTGTAATCGCTTTTTTTGCTTCAATTATAACTATTTCATATTATTTATTCCTTTTTAGTGGGAATAACCCTACCGTAATTGCATTTCCTATAGTCATTACGGTCCTAATTTTAGTATTTTACATTTTGAGGAAAGGTAAAGAGCAAGAAATTAAGTGATAATTGTCATTTCTCTATTCTTGAGATATAAATTATTACATTAAACACCAAATACTACCTAATCATAATCCATTACAAATTGGACTTGATTATCTAATTTTTTTAAATATCCTAGAAAACAAGCTTGATTGAAATGAACCTTAAACTTATTATCAATTATGTCTTCATCGCGAGCAAGTTCTTGAAATTTTTTGTAATCTAATGAACCGTTCATGCTATATATTTTAACTAAATTAATCAAAGATTTTACGTGCTTATTTAAATATATTTTTTGTTTATCAGATTGCTTAATTTTCTTACTTTTCAACTTAATTATTTTTTCACGTAAGACTGGTTCATCAAATTTTAGTAAATCTGAATAAAAAGTTATTCCACAATTTTTAAGATTTTTATACTCCTCACTATTACAGAAATCATCTAATTGGGTAATGATATTTTCTATAGAGCGATTTGCTAGATATTTTTGTTCTAATTCTTTCCTTTCTTTAAAGTTTTTAATAATTTGAGATTCCAAACATATTTCTTTTTGTTGAGGAAATTCAATTTTCTTACGTTCTAACCTCTTCATTAAAACCAATTGTTCAGGATCAGATAAAACTAAATTCATAGAACGCTCTTTACGTCTAGAAACAATATAAAAGGGAACATCAACGGTTTCTTCTGTAACAAGGATATAGCATCTGCCAGGGGCATATCTACCAGTTCTCCCCCTTCTTTGAATTAGCCTGATTTCTGATGGAACAGGTTCAAAAAATATTATCGCATCAACATTTGGGATATCTAATCCTTCTTCAGCAACGCTTGTAGCGATAAGAATGTTTATTAATCCGTTTCTAAATTTTTCCATTATTTCTATTTGTAATCTTTGAGGAAATCCATTATCATCTATTTTTGTTGCTTGACCAATGAATTTTTCAATTATAAATTGTTCTTTAAATTCTATTTTCAATAAATTCTTAAGAAATTCTGCCATTTCACGGTATTGAGTGAAAATCAGAATTTTTTTGTTATTAAACTCCTCAAATTCCTCTTTTATGATTGAAATTATCTTTTCTAATTTAGGATGAGAGAGATTTGCTTGATCTTCACTTTCAATTACTGAATTTATATGATTAAAGTGCTCCGAATTGACAATTCTTTTGGCAGATAAAATATCTTTACTCGCCTTATACTTAATTCTATTTATAAAAGATTTAAAAAGAGTAATATTTTGTGTTTCTAATAAATCTTTAGCATGAAGTATAGAAATGCAACTTGAACAATATGAGTATACAGAAGGGATATCAAGTCGATTTTCTTTAACTATATCGATAATTTTAGGAGATCTATAGTATAAACACTCCAAATATTCTTCCTCAGACATTTCTAATCCATTTTCGTTTTCAAAATGCAAAGACAATGTTAAATCACGAGAGATTCCCAAGAAATCCAATTTTGAATAATACGGTTTATTTGGAGCTATTAATTTATAATTAACAAAAAATCTTAAATATTTTTCAAATAAATTATACCAAATAGCACTTATTTCCCTCAATTTAATTGGTAAATCTATTAAATTGATAAATGTATCTATATCGTAAATAAAATCTTTTACATCTTTATCTTGATAATTTTTAAAGACAATATTTTCAATAAATAAGTTATTACATATTTGTTGAATACGCTCATAATCCTTCCCTGGGGAAGCCGTTAATCCAAGAATTAAAGGGTCGGTACATTTATTAACATATTCTTCTGAGATAAAATTATAAGCATAATTGCCTTTAGTTTTATGAGCTTCATCGAAAATTAATAGTGATACTTGTTTTAAATCGTATCTACCCCTTATTAAATCATTCTTGATTACCTGGGGCGTAGAAATTATGATTCTTGAACTGATAAATGAAAGAATTCTTTTTTCTGGAGGGATCTTACCTGTAAAAGATGTGATTTCTTCTAAATCAACATCAAGGAATTTCTCACATGAAGCTTTATGCTGCGAAACTAACGGCCGTGTAGGGGCTAGAATAATGATTTTAGCTTTAGAATATTTTTTCAAACTATTAGATATTAACATAATACCAATTATTGTTTTTCCTAAGCCGGTTGGTAAAACAACTAAAGAATTTTTATTTTTACAACTATTAACAATATTTTTTTGATAATCTCTAAAAAGAATTTGATTTTCTTTTAAGAAGGGTCCATTTAAATATTGTTTAAGCTCTTTCTGCATCTTAAGAATAACTGAAGTTTAATTACTTTTAAAAGTAATATCGCTGTAAGATTTTTATAATATTAAATTGACGATTAACTTATAGAAGTTATTTATTAATTTAGAAATAATTTAATAAATCCAATGTCATTTGAGGATTTTATAAGTCTAATTTTATTCAGCTGGGAAAAATAATACCTTTTTTTTTGTATCTTGTCGTTTAATTAAATTCTTTTCTTCAAGCATTATTAAAGTCAATACTATCCATCCCCGCGCAACTTGGTGGAGAAATCTACTACCATTAGGATAAATAGCTTTAATTATATCTTTTGGACAGATTCCTTTTTCTTTATTATCATAAATTATATTTAATACTTGCTTTTCCCGCTCTTTTCTATGGATTAGTATATCCGCTAAACGTTCTTTAGGATTTTCGATGGGACTTCCATGGGCGGCAAGGATTAATTTAAGATTAGGCAATTTCTGAATAGCTTCAATAGATTTTATATACTCTGCTACACTACAATTTGGAGGTCCAAGCCAAGTAGTTATAGATCTTAGAATATTATCTCCAGAAAATAAAATTCCTTTTTCTTCATTATAAAGAGATATATGGTCAATAGCATGCCCAGGGGAGGAAAAAATCCTCCAAATTTCACCATTTATTGTGATCTCTGTGTTATCATCAAAAATTTCTTCGGGATCATTTATATATGAAACACCATATATACGCTGATAAAATAATCTCGAGCCAACATTTCTTAATACGTTTATAACTTTTCGTGTTATTTTTTTCCTAACTCTTAGATAATCTATATAAGCATCTGTTTCAAAACTTTTAATGAAACTCTCCTTATCTTTTATAATTTCTGCACTTTTTTTTGTTAGAGCCACTTTTATTCCTAAAACCTCTCTTATTCGCTTCAAGCCGCTAAAATGATCAGGATGGCAATGTGATACAATAATTCTTGTAAGATTAAACTCCTTATTTTGTTCTTTATAATATTCCTCTATTTTTTTTAATTCCGTAACTAAGTACTTTACAGCCTTCTTTGTTCCATATCCTGCATCAAAAATTATACCATCAGAACCAGCTAACACATATATATTTTCTGGTGGTT
>JABXKB010000006.1 GCA_013375485.1 Promethearchaeota archaeon
GTTGTCATAAAAAATATATGTTTTTCTGACTATTTATGTTTTTTCAGAAATACTAGACTATTTAGATTTAGATTCCAACTGTAGAACTGTCATAATAATGTTTTTGTATAACGATTGCGATTATAATATCATTACGGGAAACACCGCAAATAATAACACTATGTATGAAGGGTATTTTTTACAATATTGCGATTATAATACCATCTACAACAATACCGCAAACGGTAACGGTTATGGGATTTATTTATATAATAGTGATAATAACACGGTTTCGGGAAACATTGTAAATAATAACACGCAGTATGGAATATATTTAGAGGAATGTAATTATAACACGATTTCGGGAAACACCGCAAACAACAATACCATAAACGGGATAAGTATAGATTCGAGTCATTATAATCTCATCGCAGGAAATAATGTAAATGATAATTTAAATAATGGTATATGGTTATATGGGGATGAGGACATGTGTGATGACAATAACATCACGGATAATATCTTAGAAAATAATGATGTAGGATTATACTTTGAAGAAGTATGTCGGAATAACACTGTTGCTAAAAATATTTTACATAATAATGCTTTAGGAATAATCTTTGATCATATCGGTTGTGATAGCAACTCGTTGTATGAAAATTTCTTTCTTAAAAACGGGAAACATGCGATGATGATGGAACTGATAACAACTGGAATAGTACGACAATTGGGAATTACTGGGATAATCATACAGGACCAGATGCGAATAATGATGGAATTGTAGATGTTCCATATACATATATAGGTGGTTCTACGGGAAGTATAGATTATTTACCAATAGCCGAAGATGGTGCACCACGAATAACGATTAATTCTCCTTCTGAGGGAGATGCATTTAGTAGCAGTGCTCCAAATTTTAATGTTGAAATCACAGATGATTATTTGGATACGATGTGGTACACGCTGGATGGAGGATCAAATAATTACACATTTACAGAAAACGGAATGATCAATCAAACTGCGTGGTATGGTATGGATGATAGTGCTATTACGCTCACATTTTATGCAAGAGATATACCAGGGTATATTGGTTCTGCGGGGGTTGATATCATAAAAGACACATTAGCTCCAGTTATTACCATCAATTCACCTGCTGAAGGAGAAAGATTCGGTAAAAATCACCACTATTCAATATAACTGTCACTGATGATAACTTAGACATTATATCGTATTCGTTTGATGGAGGATTAACTACATATGCTATTACAAACAACACGATGTTAAACCAAACAGCATGGACCGCTTTAGCTCAAGGAAATGTTACTATCACATTCTATGCCAGCGATCTTGCGGGAAATGAAGCATCTGAAAGTGTGACAGTAATCAAGAGCGTTCCAAGTGGATTAGACCCAGGCATGATAGTAACTATTGTTGTTGTATCTATAGTCGGCGGAGTCGCAGTTATAAGTGTCGTGTATATTTTTATGAAAAAACGAATAACACCAACATAATTCTTAATTGCATTAATTCTTCTTTTTTTTTTATCAATAATTTTAAAACAATCCTGAAAATTTGATTTGTTTCACTACTACTAAATTTTTTCCATTACTACGAGATTCTCCGTATCTCTTTGAAACACTCCGCAACCTTCTTGGAGTTGAGGAGGTTAAGACTGAAATAGTGTTAGACCGGATAAAGGAAGATCATTCGATTATAATCCCTGAGTAAAAAAGTCTTTTCCTTAAGAGTAATTTGATATAGTACTTATCATATGTTTAGATATTTATTCCTAGAAGCGATTTTTTTTGAATTTCATTGAATCTATTCAAAAAAATGTATTGATAAGGTATAAGAAATTATAAAAGTTAGAATTATTATTTAAATAGTGAGAAAATATGACCTCTAATCTCAAGGAAGAAATTATAGATCTCATAAGAAAATTACCACCAGATGCTACAATTGATGATATTATGTATCATCTTTATGTTAAGAAAAAAGTTCTCGCGGGAATTAAAGATATTGAGCAAAGTAAAGTACTCCCTCATGAACAAGTTATGGAGAATGCCAAAAAAAGATTAGAACAATGGTTGAAATAGAATGGTCACAAACCTCAGAAAATGATTTGAATGAGATTATTGATTATATTGCTCAAGACTCGCTTGAATATGCGCTTTCATTTTATGAAGAGGTACGTGAAAAGGTTGAAAATTTAGTCCAATTTCCGAAAATGGGAAGAAAAGTACCTGAGCTCGATGATCCTAATATTAGAGAATTGATCTTAAGAAATTACCGTCTCATTTATAGGATTTTTGAAGAAAAAGTTCAGATAATAAGATTAATTCATGGTTCGCGAATTTTAGACTTTAAGACTTAGTTAAAAATTGTTTTAACCTGTATAAAAGAAGATCATTCGATTATTATCCATGAATAGTTTCGCCATATCTAAACCAATCTAGTAAATATTTTTTTATGCATTGTTGCCTATATAATAATAGAATCAATCAAGACTTAACTAAAATTTTCATAAGATTAAATTGAATGAATTAGAGAGAGAGCTTGATCTATTATTAGGATGGTATTTCATAAAGAAGAAATACATTATTGGGTTAGTTTTAACGATAATTGGAATTTTCATTTTGATTGTAAAACTAATACTTCTGCGTAATTTTTTTCCAAATTATATTGCTTACCATCATGATATAATTGTATACAATGGACCAATGATTAGGTTGTATATCGGAATTATAATGGGTAGTATAGGAGGCTCTTTATTATTGATTGGGTTGCCATTTTTTATCATTAACAGTAGGAAGAAGAAAAATCTTTGCTAGAGAAACTCCGCAACCTTCCAGGAGTTGAAGAAGTCAAAACTGAAATTGTTTTAGACCGAATAAAAGAAGATCATTCTATTATTATTCCTGAGTAATAAAGATAAATAAAAAAAATATATTTTAAGAAACCTTAATCATTAATGCTGAGCATGTATCCTATTCTTAATAAGAGAGTGCTTTGAAATCATCTTTCCATTTTTCAAGTAATAATCCATCACATGGATTATGGGAGTATGTTGTTTATCATCAGATATTTTTTCAATTTCTTTATTTCCTTTTTCAGATAAGGCTGTTGTAATAGTTTTCCAAGTTGCTGTGGTTGTTCCATCTTCATTTTGGGCCAAGCTTATTTTACAATGCAATAACATATCCTGTTGGAATCTTACAAATTCAATATATTCATTTAACTTGAATCCAGTAAATGTCCATAAACCTTCACCTGCAGAATTAGATTTATTAGTACGAAACACACACTTATCTTCGGCATAACCAGATTTAGTGTAAATTAGCTCTGAATCCCATCCAGGAATCCAATCTGCTTCGCGAGTGGGGCATAAAAGAGGAAAAATGTTTTCTGGAGTCGTTTCGAAAGTTCCAGAAAATTCTTGTATTTTTCTTTTATACTTTGGTTCATTCTGCAAAAAATTTTGTACTAATCTTTCCGATTTTGATGTATCCATATCTATTACCTTTACTATTTTTATTATGAAATTATTATATGTTTAGTATCTAAACACTAAATGAAATAAGATTATAATCGCTTAAAAACCTTTTTGTTAAACTTATACAATATTGTATGAGAATTAGTAAATGTTGTGATACATTATTGAAACCAATGTATCGAGAAAATCTGAAATAATTTGCTTTTCTTCATCTGATTTCGTTTCTAAATAATTTAAAAATTCAGCTTCAAGAGAATTTCTGAATTCAATTACGTGTTCCATTAATACTTTTCCTTTATTCGTAAATTGAATATGTAATTGGTTTTTTTTTAATCGTTCAGTCTCTTTTAAAATTATACCCTTCTTATTAAGACGTGAAAGAGTTTGAGAAATTGCTCCCTTGGTCAGACCAAGGTGATCAGCAATTTTTGTTATATTTTTATCTCGAATATGATAAACAAATAATAAAAGATGGATTTCTGAAGGATATAGTTTGATATCTTTATATGTGATTTTTCTTCTTCTATCTAAAAATGTTAATTTACTAATAGTCTCTAAAATTTTGTTTATAAGTTTCACATTATTTACCATAATATGTTTAGTAACTAAACTCTTTAAGAAAAAATTATCGGATTATACTTTATATTTTAGAAATAAATCCCTTCAGATTATATAGTTCTTATTGAAACCCTCCGCAACCTCCCTGGAGTCGAAGAAGTTAAAACGGAAATCGTGCTTGATCGAATAAAAGAAGATCACTAATATATTATTCCTGAATAATAAAAACCTTTTTTAAGAGGAAATAATCTGATACAACACTTAATAAATTGGAGCTATCATTGGAGGTCTCTTATCTTTTTCTTTAAATCCTCGTTATCTTTGCCAAAAACGCGTAAATATGTCTCTTTCTCTTGATCAATATCAAATTTTGAAGTTATTCCACGATTTTTCAATTCCTCAAATAAATCCCATAAAGAAGCACCAGAAATATTCGCTGCGCGTTCTAAGGTATCACCTTTTTGATATAAATCGATAGCAACCTCTACTTTTTGTTGTTCAATTCCTGTATCGATAATTTTACGAACAATGGTGGCTCTATCAACTCCAAGCAATTCAGCAATCCTATCAAGTTCATCAAGCGTTTCCTTTTTCATTCTTACAGATAAATTTGTCATATTTTATTTCAACAACTCTTTCATTTTTTTGATAAAATAGACTTCCTCATAGGAAGGGCTTGCAAATTTTACCCATTTCATTAAATAATCTTCAAATTCTGCGTTATCAATAAATTTATTTTGATATGCTTCCAAAATCGATATAGATATTTTTCTCACGTCCAAATTATAACTTTCTGCAATTCTTTTTGCCTTTTTATCCTCCATCATACATAAACATTTATTATTTATTGAATTATGAATAACTTCGGTCTCTCCTAAACCTAATGTTAAATCCATCAATTTCTCATCAATTTTATGTATAGTTATTTTTTTCTCTTTTATTAATTTCTCTCCTATTATTGCTTCTTGTTTTCCTTTCTTTTTACCATTAATGATTACTTCTTTATAAATTGCTTCGGTTATAATCATCTCATCATATAATTGAGTCAATATATCAATAAAATCCATTTTTAAAGAGATTATGAGTGAAGAAGCATCTATTTTGATCATCTATAAATTTAATGTGTGACAAAGTATTTAAATGTATTCATAAATAATAATCATAGTAGGAAACCTCTCGTTGACATTTTAAGAGATCAGTATTGATTAACTTGTATCATCTTTATGAAAGGTCTAATGGACGAAATATCTCAGAATCTTAAAGAAATTATATCACGCGCTTATGTTATTTAGAAAGATCACACAGAATTTAAAAAATTTGCAGAAGGCAACAATACCATATATTTGGATCTCGCCGTTTCCAATTCTATCCAATAATTAGGAGAATTTCTAAATAACTAAAATATCTCATAAAGATTGAGCGCAAGAAATCTTAAAGTTAAAAAATATAAATGAAAAAATATAATTTAATAATAGCAATCAATAATCGGAGGTAATTTCTATATTAGATCCCAATGGTAAAAGACCTTCAACTGGTCAAGAAATGGCAAATCTCCTCATTCTGAAATTAAAACAACTCTTTGAAGAAAAGAAGGTTGATTTTGCGTATCTTGGGGGATCGTGGGTAAATGAGGAACATCATTGGTGGAGTGATATAGATATTTTCATTTCTGTTCCTACCTTCCTTCAGTTATCAACTAAATCCCAACTTGACTTCCTAACATACTTACATGTCAAAGCTACAGATTTAACAAACTATGAAGAAATTGAGTTCTCGATATTAGAAACTCTTCCTCTCACTGTTCAGTTTAATGCTATTGCTAATGGAATTATTTTACATGAGAAAAATCCTGAAGTTTGTTCACATTTCCTAGAAAATTTACTCCCTTCTTACTATGATCACATGATTTGGTATAAAAATTTACTTAATCAATCAGAATATATTTCTCCTCATCGAGCTGGGATCAATCATGATAAATAATATTTGGATTCGCGAAAAACTTCTTTCAAGTAAGAAATATTGGTCCAAATTAGAGGAAATAATTTTAAAAACTTCTGAAGATTTAGAAATGGATATTGATCTCCAATTAAAAGCTGAGCGAATTTTTGAAATTTTAAGTCAAATCCTCCTCGACATATGTACTCACATCATAGCTCATACCAGGGAACCCCCTCCTCAAACCTATTCTGATTGCATGAAAAAATTGGGTAATTTAGGTGTTATCACAGCTCAAACAGCTGAAAAGGCGACATCCTTGGTAAAAATGAGAAACATTGTGGTACATCAATATGATAATATTAATTATCGTTTATTATTCAAGGGACTATGCGAATTATTTGAAGATTTTCCACTATTTCAAGAGGAGATCCTTACATGGATCGATTCTCAAAGAGAAAAATAAGACGCAAAAGGATTGAAAGAACTAATATTCCCTCTCTTGTCTCATTATTTAAATTATCATAAAAGATACTATTGCTCCAGTTATCGTTATCAATTCACCTGCCGAAGGAGATAGATTTGGCAATAATACACCCCTGTTCAACATAACTATTACAGGAGATAATTCAGACGTGATATGGTATTCCTTTGATGGAGGATTAACCACTTATGCTATTACTAACAATATTATCTTTAATCAGACAGCATGGTCAGAATTATCTGGGGGAAATGTTACAATTACATTCTATGCCAGAGATCTCGCTGGAAATGAGGCATCTGAAAGTGTGACTGTAACCAAGAGTGTACCAAGCGGATTAGACCCGGGTGTAATAATAACTATCGTTATTGTTTCTATAGTTGGTGGAGTCGCGGTAATAGCTGGTGTTTATGTATTCATGAAAAAACGAGGAATAATCCGATAATTTTACAAATAATATATTTTCTTTTTTTTTAATTATTCTAGAAGTAAAACTAACAAGATTAGAATCATTATTAATGGAACTTTTTTGAAGAGGCAGGACAAACTCGGATTCTAAAGATTAAAATACCCATAGAATCTTGATGATTTAAACATTGAGCCATTATGAATAAGGGATATCAATTCTTTTGATATTACATTCACTCAATTATCATTCCTGAATAATAACTTTTTCTCTAATTCACAGGAATTTTGCATTGCATTAATCAACAAATATAAAATAGATACTTATTCCTAATATTCAAGAAAGCTTTTTTATAATTTTCTTAGTTTTTTAATCTTTTCTTTACTAACTTTTTTTATATCTTTTTTTAAGAATGCAATAGTGGAATTTAATTCTGCTTTTTTTGACTTTAGTTTAGAAATATTCGAATGATCAATTATTTTTGTATCATGCTTAATTGCTCTTTCAATTTGAATCAATTCTTTATGCTTTGTTGCTAATTTAGCCTCTAACTCTTTCAATTTTTTATTAAATTCAGATTTTATTTTATTAATCAAGTCAGATTTTGATAAATTAGACATAAGATAACTTAAAATAGAATTAATTTATTATTAACATTCTTGTGACAAAATATTTAAATGTATTCTATAATATTCAATAGCTATTACTTTCTACGCCACTAATACTTTAGGAAATCTCGCATTTGAAGAAGTTTAAGTACATTCTCCTTATTTGTAGAAAAAAATAAGAGTATATAAACATATAGTTGATGTTATATTGATATTTCAAGATTGTTTTTTTAAATTAAGTGTAATTCAATGACTTCTCTTTCAAGATGTTATGCTATGTTTTAAGAATAATGTTAAGTGAGATTTTTGACTTAGTACCAAAATATTAATATTATTTATTTCCATTCTTAATATGTTTTTCTCCCTTATTATGGGAGGCTTTAAAATTTACAAGAGTAATTCCAAAAATTACTAAAAATAAGGCAAATGGATAGATGAAAACATCGAATTGTTCTTGTAAAAATAGAGCAGAGAAAATTACACCAAATAGAGGTACTAAAGTTTGGAATATTGCGGCTCTACTAGCACTTAAACGCTTAACACCTTCTAAATAAAACGTATATGCGCCTACTGTGGAAAAAAATGCTAAATATGCAATTCCAAACCATATACGAGTTGGAATGGTAAAGTATTCCAGCGGATTAAGATATTCTGGGCTAATAAGTAATGCTATAGGAGTGGTTATTAAAAATCCAAAAAGAGATACCCAGGTCATTATCCATAAAGAACTAGGTTGGTATCTTTCAGGATCATTTTGAGTTTTATTTAAAAAATAACGCGAAGTAACAGTATAAGATGCATAAGCAAATGCGGCTGCTAATATTAAGATATCTCCAAGGATTCGATTAGGGACATCTACATTCGGAGAAAATCCCACAACAATGATAACAGCAATGAATGCTAACAGAGTTCCAGCAGCTTTTTTCCAATTAAAAAATTCTGTTTTTAAAAATGTACTTGAAAGAATTACAACCCATATGGCATTTGTTGCGACCATTATACTGGCGTCACTAGCAGCAGTAAAAATTTCCCCTATAAGGTAACCTGCTTGATAAATTGTTACTGATAATAATCCCATTAAAGTTAATACTTTCCAATTTTCCTTAGCAAATTGCCAATTTAAAGTTCCTTCTTTATATTTGAGGATAAGAAGAAAGCATATTATTGCTAAAAAATAACGAATCACTGCTATCATGAAAGGGGGGATTGTTTCACCTCCAACTTCTTCAGAAACTAACCATCGCCCTAATGGCCATGTACCTCCCCAAATAACCATAGTTAAGATTAATAATATATAAGCGATGACTTCCTGCTTTCTTGTAATTTTTAATGTTGAGTTCACTTTAACAGCTCAGAAAAAAATTCCTAATTAATATGAAGTGTAATTTAGAAAAAAAGAATTTTGTGTTAATTTTTATTTTCCTATTATAATAATTAGTATAAAATAAAAAACAAATCTTATTAGTAAATTAGTTTATATCTCTTTGTACCATTTATTAATTAAATTGCGTTTTTTTATATACCTAAGAAGGTAAAGAGTTATAACGAAAGTAACCAAGGTTTCAATCATCCATATAAGTTGATATATTGTTAAATTACGTTCAATTTGCATTTCTCCAATAGTAATAGGGCCAAAATCAATTATCGAGTATAACAATATTTCAGGTGATTGTAGTGTTATTGGAAAAAACAAATCTATAGTTGCATGAGCTGGAAGATCAAGTAAAAGATGAGTTATTCCTCCAATTAGAGCAGAGTAAGATGCAACAACGTAAAACATTCTATTATATTTCTTTTTCTTTAAATTATCCCATTGATCTAAACCAAAATACCTCATTGGTTTAAATATGAATCCTTTTTTCCTTGCAAGATTAGCAGAAAAGGGGGCAAAATATTTACAAAAGACAATAGTTAATAGAAGAGTTAAAGGTAAGGTAAATACTATCAATCCTAAAAAACTATGAGTAAATGCTCTAAGGTTGTATGAGAAAAATGGATCAATAACCACCACTATGTCAGGAACAAAAGTACTAATACATAAGGCAGTTCCATCAAATTTCTTTGGGTATTTTATTTTTAATAGTAATGCTGGTGCTTGATGAGAAAGTAGACTACTTGGCATCTGATTAATAATCCAATTTAATTATTATGAATTTTATATAATTTTTAAGTTAGATATACATTATGGTTATACTGAGAGAAAAATCCTTCAAAGGTACCATTAAACGTTTTAAGAAGAATTATAATTATTTACATTATACTATTGTTCAAGAAGATTCGTTCTTATATCTTCTACTTTTTTAGATCTTTTTTTCTTAATAATTACTATACTGAGTGCAAGTATTATAATTCCAGGGATAGAAACTCCTATTGCAATCAAATCAAGATATATTTCTGGACAGGATCCTGACCAATTTTTTGGATTTTTCATTAACAGAATATATTGGGAAATACCACATATATATAGATTATTCAAAGAATCTAGAGAAATTCCATATCCTCCAGCGGAATTGCACCCTGTACATCGGATTTCCCAAAAAAAATCTCCTGAAGAATTATACTTATCAACAAATACAGCTGTACAAATACATTGGCAAACACCGTCAAAAAACACATTATCTGGGCATCTAATAGTCCTATCTTCCAATATATATATATTATCCTTATTATCTATCGCAATATCTGAAAGGAAATCAATATCTTTTAAAAATCGGAACCATAGTACTTCACCATTGGTGTTATATTTTGTTAGTATATCTGTACCTGCGTAAATAATATTATTTTGGGAGTCAGTTGTTATTGCTTGAGAATATGAACCATAAACTATGCTAGTATTCCATAATTCATTTCCTGAGGAATTTATTTTGATTAAGACAGATTTGAAATCGGATTCACCTACAATATATATGTTATTCAAATTATCAATAGAAATATCACTAAACGTCTCGGATTCTGATGTTCCCCATATTAGTTCCCATAATAAAGATCCAGAATTATTAAATTTCACAACAAATATATTCCCAAATCCCGGACCATAACTATCTGTATATCCTGCAATATATATATTATCTAATGAATCAATTACAAGACCATGACATGTATCCCATTTGGGTCCTCCCCACGTACGATTCCATATTATATTTCCCATTTTGTCACACTTCAATAGAATTGCATTAGATCTATTCATAATTCCCGCAATAAATAAATTTTCAGAACTATCTATTGCGATAGATTCACCCCTTTCTTCACCTTCCAAATCCCAAACACTCTCCCATAACAAATCTCCGTCTTTACTGTATTTTAAAAGACAGGTATCACCAACAACATATATATCCTCATTAGAATCAATTACTAATCCTCGACCCCCATCATTATGTCTCCTCCATTTACGAGTCCATGTTTCTTCATTTGAGTGTACTTCGATTAAATTTGATGAAAGTATTAAAAATGTCAAAATAATTATGTTAAAAAGAGTTTTTTTATTGAATTTCAATTATTTCCCAGATTAATATTCTCTTAAATTATATAAGAATTAGTCTAATTATCTTTTTAATATTTTCAGTTTTTTATATTTCTTGTCAAAATAATGAAGATTACATTAATTAATCTACATTTTAACTTTTTGAGAATCCTCCATGGTGAAATGCTATCTTATAATCAAGATTCAAATCTTTACAATAAGCATCTATTTCAGACTCTATTTTTTCCCATAGACTGTTATCCTTCCTAAACTTTTGATAAAGAGGTAAAAGTTTAGGATAATGATTTTTTATTATTTTAAATATTCTTGGTACATTATGAGGTCTAAAGTTTAAATTTTCAAACATATAGGAATCTGTATAATCTAAAGTCTTTTCAACAATAGTTTTATAATCTGTTATGTTTGGGAAAAAGGGGGAAATAAATGTATATGTTTTTATTCCGTTTTCATGAATCTCGTTTAATGCATCTAATCTTTCAAGGGGTCTGGAAGCGCCTTTTTCTATTATTTTTGCGAAATTCTGATCTAACGTGCTAATTGAGATTCCTACTTCCAAATCATCAAATTTTTTAAATATATCAATATCCCTTACAACAAATTTCGATTTTGTTAATATTGAAACATGAGCAGTTGTACTAACAAGTTTTTCTAAAATTCTTTTTGTATTTTGATATTTTAATTCAAGCGGTAAATAAGGATCTGTAACTGAGCTGAATAATAATCGCTTTCCATTATACTTCTGCGGTTTGATTTTATCGAAATTGAACGTTTTTATATCTAAAAACTGTCCCCATTTATCTCCCTTATGACCCGTGAATCTTATCATAAATTCAGCATAACAATAAATACAACCATGTTGACAACCAGTATAAGGATTAATTACATAATCAATTGATGGGATATTACTCTTAGTTATGATACTCTTAGCTTCTCGAAAATCAATTTTCATAATACAAGCATCTTTATTTGAATTTTGTCAGATCTGATGGCAAAATGGGGTGGGTTAAAAGCAATTTAAAATCTTTGGACGAAGGATGTTCACCAAACTTCTCTTTAACTAAAGCTTCTCCGATAGAATAATTAAAAATATAAGTTGACCAGAGAGGATGTCGTATAAATTTTAAAATTTGCCTAACATTTTCCTCAGGAATAAATCCAAAATCTAGTGAGTATTTTACTAATTCATCATCAGACCACTCATCTTCATAAGCAAAAATTGCTAAATTATTATATAACTTTGGAAGTTTCGATATTCCTAGATATCGTTCAATTAAAACATCTAAATCTTCACTTGAAGGATTATGGCAACAATGATCTAAAATTAACTGTCCTTTTTCTTTATCTGAAAACAGAACATCTGCTGCAGTATTTCCAATACCTTCTGAGATTACAGTTTCTGGGGTAAGAATCAAGAGTATACTATGTTCAAATCTTTCTTGCTCAATATATAGTTGTTTTTCTTTAATAGCATGTTCAGTGTGATGTCCGGGATATGCTTCATGTGTAACAAGCTTTAAAATATTTACACAATCGACTGGTATATCAGTATTAATGTCAATTCTCGACTTAAAATCCCCTAAATACCAGTTATATGCTCCCCATGGTTTATCTTTAACAAATTCAAATGAAATCTCCTCACTATCAGGAAAAAGATCTGGAAATGTCTCATAAGTATTTTCTCTTACTATTTTGAATGCTTGACTAAATGTGTAGTCCAACCTTTCTAAAGGTATGTCATGCTTTTCCTTAAATGCATTATACCGTTCTATAAGCGTTCCTGATCCTTGGTAAATCGAATCAAGTTTCTCTGCTAGTTTATAAAATATTGAATCATTGATTAATTCTGGTTTTATGTCATATAATCTTTTTACTTTTTCTAAGTAAGGGATTTCTTCTCCAAGATTAATTTTTAAAGAAGTCTCTATAGCACTGAGTATTTTCTCCAAAAATTTAACACGTTCTTCAATAAAACCTTGGTCTCCTAATTTTTTTTGAAGATTCCTACATGAATTTAAAAGATTTTTAGGTGAAGGTGGTTTTTCATTCCCAACTAACTCTTTCAATTCTGATGGTCCATAATACGCATCAACAAAACCCTCAATTAATTTACCCATACGGAGACCAAGAAGTAAATATTCCCTCCCAAAATTATATGATGACATATATTATTTAGGATATCCTTAATATTTTAAATGTATTTTTTTTTAACAATAAGAATTTTATAGAATTTTAGAATACAACAAATTTTTTATGGTAAATCAACCAAACCTAGAAGTTTAAGAAATTGTTTCATAAATTCTGGCAATCCAAGCCATGAAGGAGCAGTTACTAAATTATCAGCAGTATAAGTTGAATCAGCGGGATATTGATCTTCAATTATAGCTCCTTGTAAGGAACATGCAAGGGCAACAGAAGGATAAGGATACATTTTTTTATCTTTTAAGTAGTTAAAATCTTTAAAAGCAGCATCAGTATGGGCTAAAATTTGAGGACCATGGCAAATTGCTCCAATTGGTTTATAGTTTTTTATAAAATGAAATACAAGCTTATGAACATCAGGAAGTAATGATAAGTATTCTGGAGCCCTTCCACCGGGGATAATTAGACCATCATAATCTGTAACTTCCTTTTCAACATTTTTCCAATCAAAATCATCATCTATTCTATAAGGGTGCCCAAGAGATTCTGAATATGTTACTGATTTTCCTTTTAAAGCTAATTCCCAGTCTTCTATAGAAATATAATGAATTGCTGTTTTGATAAATTCTCCTTTTTCTCTACCAGGACAAATAATTTTGACTTCACAACCAAACATTGTAAGGATTGAATAAGGTACCATTAATTCATAATCATCAACAAAATCTCCAGTTAAAATTAGAATTTTTTGAGTCATATTATCGTTTCTGATAATTAGTATAAAAAATTTTCTTATGAAATGGATTTAAATTCATTATATTTCGATTAATTTTCAAGTGCTTTTTGATTAACTATCTTCTTTTTTCCTTGAGAATAGAATAATAATACAAAAAGGTTCGTCATTAGATGGAATATCCAAGGGTATAATAGACCTAGTTGAATTAAAGCAAGAGAATAGATAATAGAAGAGATAAGTGTAGAAATTACATGCCCCCAATTTTGTGATGTGGAATAATGCACTAATCCAAATATAACTGAAATTACAATTATACTCAAAATATAATCCCAATTAAGATAATAAGTTAAAACACTTAGTAAAAAACTTCGGTAAATTAATTCCTCTATAAATGCTACAAGGGGAAAAAGAATAACTAAAAGTATTACTTTTTTATAAGTAAAATTCTTCGTAAAAAATTGGAATATATCATCTCCGCTTCCCTTCTCAAGGATATTAGTATTTCTTGAGAAATAGATTTTGATTCCAATTAATTTAAGCAAGATTATTGACATGTAAATCATAAAAAGAATAAGATTATGATTGTGTCTTATTCCTACTAAATCATTAAATGGAATGAAAATGGTGAATGAAGCATTATGAAATAAGACGATGTTACTATATAAGGAAAATGGGATTAAAAAAAGTAATATAAAAACCATTTTTTCATTTAAGGTCAATCCATATTTCCGATCTATTAAAAATTTAGTTAAAATAATTAAAAATATTATAACACAAATCAACAGTAGAAGCGAAATATTATCCACTGAAGAATAGAAAAACCAAAATAAAAAAATCAGAAAAATTATAGAATTATATATTAAACTGTTTTTGATTCTATTTTTTACTAAACTCTCATCATAAGTCATTAAAATTATCTTAAAAAAGGTAAATAACTTGAAATTATATAAATTATTACAACCTTTAAATTTAATAATGAATTTTTAATAGATTCAAAATATCAGATGAATCTTCCAAATCAAATTGAGACTAAAAGACTTATACTAAGACTATTTAATCAAGATGATTTTGAAGTTTTTTCAAATATTATTGAAGATGATGTTATATCTAACAACTTGAAATTTGTTTTAAAAATTAAACCAGAAAAGAACAAAACCTCCTTTTTCCGATCTATTATTGATTCTTACAGCTCTAAACATCCTATAATTGCGTTAATTGTTAGTACTAAACAAGAGGGAAATAATATTGGTTTTTGTGGGCTGATACCTTTGGAAAATGGGAGTGAGGCAGAAACCTTCTATACTGTATTTCCTAAATATAGAGGCTATGGTTATGCTATTGAGACTATGAAAAAACTCATAGAATTTGCTTTTAAAGGATTAAATTTAACAAGAATAATAACATTCCTCCATCCAACAAATACAAAAGCGTGGAAAGTTGCTGAAAGAATAGGTATGAAATATTTGGGTCATAAACAAATAAATGATATTTCATCTAAAGCTATGTATTTTTCATTGGAAAAAACAGAATTTGAAGCTCAATCAGATTATTAAAATGATAATTCTATTTTGGATATCCAATTGGAATGATATATAGAGGCTCAATTCTTCTTTTTAGATCTAAAGCTTCTTTTACTTTATTATCATCGTAAGCTCCTATAGGTACTGAGCTTAAACCCAGCGATACTGCTTCTAAATGAATATTTTGAGCACAGTGACCCACTTCTATGAATATGTATCTTACACCTCGTTGGCCATATCTTTGAGTGGTCCTTTCAAAAATAGCACAAATTATTACATTGAGATACGCCTCGGCTATAGAATGTTGGTTCCCAGAAGCTTCAGTTAGTTTTTTACATAAATCATCATCTGTAATTAATTCCAAAATATGTTTTTCGAAATTATAGTGGAAGTAACCCTTATTCTTTAAAGTAATATAAATTTCTAGTGGAAAAGTTGCTCCAGCAGAAGGTACTGTCCTTTTATGTCCCTTTTTCCCTTGTGCTGCCCATAAAATTTGTGAAATCTTATCAATTTCAATTTTTTTATCTTTATAGCTCCTAACACTTTCTCGTTCGTAAATACATTCTTCTAAACTTTTATCTCCTATTAGTTTTGGGTTTGGAAGCTTAATTTCCATGATCTCACCATTTTTAATTTTATTTTATATGTTATATTAGAATACTTCAATAAAATTTATTTCTGTGATAATAGGAAGTTTTATTTTTGTTAATAATATTGATTTCTTATGTCTTCACAACCTAATTTGAATGATATGTTCCAAGAATGGAATGATTTAAACTCTAAAGCTCAAGAATCAATGGGACAATTTGATTTCTCAAATATTAAGATAATTCGAGAGAGTCAAAAAAAAATTGAAGATGCAATCTATGAAATCCTGAAAGAAAATGCGCCAGAAAACATTAAAAAGCTAATTCCAGAAGATTGCGGTGAGATGGAAGTTGGATATAACATAGATGGGAAAAAATTCTATTTTGTGATGATAGATCCTGAGACTGAAGAGGAAGAAGATATAAAGCTTATCGCCATAACTATTGATATTGATAAAGCAATTTCTATGATTAAAGATTTTAATATAGAAGAGTAGATTATTTTCTATCTAATTTATTTTTAAATCTATTAAAAAGATAAAAATAAATAATTAAGTTGAAATTATTCTACTAACATAAATTTAAATTGCTAAATACCTAATATTCTTGTTTTATTATAGAGCAAAGTAAAGTGATTTTAAAATTTCAATCCCTGCATCTTTTCGAGTTGGACCTAGAACTACAAACACACTTGCTAAAAAACGGTACCTAATTATCTATTTTCTGATAATTGTACTAAGTGCTCAACCACCATTATTATGGTTATGGTATTTTTGGCAATTTTTTCCTACTCTTGATTTAATTTTTTATCTGCTTTTCCCCTTTGTTTTCTTTTTAGGGATTATCTTTCTCATATTAAGTGCTGCAGTAATCGCTAAAGTATTCTTAATCTTCATAAATCTACGACATAAACCTAAAGAGGGTATTTTCTTAAGAAATAAAAGTGATAAGGACTATTGTTATTGGAGTTTAAGAGCAGTTGTTAGAAAATGGCCTACATGGTTAGCACGACACCTATCATTACCCTTACTTGAGCTATTAATATTAAAAATAGTAGGTATAAGAACTTCTTTTTCAAACTCGTTGTATGAAGGATGGATTGATTGCGAATTCATTGAATTTGGAAAAAATGTTAAGGTTGGGCAGGGTAGTTTTATTATTTCTAATATTATTATAAAAGACAAATTAATTCTTAAAAAAGTATCTATAGGAGATAATGTAATCATAGGTGCACATGCAATAGTATTACCCGGAACAATAATTGAGTCTAATACAATACTAGATGCGATTTCGATGACAACTATTAATCAACGACTAGAAAGCAATTCAACCTACCATGGCTCTCCTGCTAAAAAGATGGAAAATATAGAATTAATCGGAAATAATAACCAACTCGAAGAAATAATCTTTGATAAGGAGAGAATAGAGAGATATAATATAGAAAATTTAAAAGCTCATGCAAAAGAGTTATCTGTTCCATTTCACTTTTACATAATGGCAGGTTGGATTATAATTGGTTTTTCTTTTGTTCTACCGGGATTTTTGTTTTTCTTCTTTCTTTTTGTTTTCTTAGTGCCAAATTTATTCTCAATTACGTTCTCTTTAAGATTACTTTTAGATCCAATAATTATTACAATTATACTTATTACTCCTTTAATTTTTATTTGCTTATATTTACTTCATTTATTTTTTGTGGCTTTATTTACTAGATGGTTCTATCAAATGGCAAATAGACGAGGATCTTCTCAAGGTGTGTTTGATCGAAATTTAGATGAATCCTCTAAAGCGTTAGATTATTATCATTTTCGATCTTTTTTATTTAAATACCCAATCTTTGCCCTTATTCGTTCACCCTTTCCTTGGCTTCTTAATTGGGAATTAAGATTTATAGGATCGAATAAAGTTGGGAAAGGAACAGTATTTGAAGATACTTTTCTCCATAGTCACATTAATTTTGGAAAGAATTGTTATATTGGAACTTTTTCTCATATATCCAACCATTTAGTTGATGGTGTTTATGGAGAAGAAAATTTAACTTTTTTTGGAGCTGAACTGGGAAATAATTGTGTTTTTAGCTTATCAAATGGCGCAATGCCTGGTTTAAAAATGGAAGATGATTCTACGGTAGTACCTATGTGTGCTACAATTAAATATGATAAATTGGGAAATGATAATATATATGGTCGATTTCCCGCAAGAAAATTGAAACATGATGAAGTAAATAAATTCACTGGGGGGATATATAACGGAGAATAATGAAGGTTTAGCTGATATAGATAAAAATAAATCAATTGATATAACTAAAATTCCAATTACCACAAATGGATTTAGATGGACTCTTACTTCAAATTTAATATATCTATTGTTACACCTCCTTTCACTCATAATGCCTACAGTAATGATATTAACTTTTTTCGACTTTGCTATGGATTCGAATTTCTTTCATTGGAGGATATTATTGATCTTTATCGACGTATTAGCTTGGTGGGGCTCTTATCTCCTTGTCAGTTTACTTCTTGGTAAATTAATTTTAATTTTACTTAAATTAATACATAAACCGTGTGAAGGAACCTTTAAGATTGATCGAAAGGATAGAAATTATTCATTTTTCTGTTTAAGAGTTACTGTTAAGAAGTTTATCTTCTGGATCTGGAATAATTTCTGTTTTCCATGGGTAAGCAATTTTGCTTTCAAAATGTGTGATATAAGAGCAGATTTCAAAAGTACTATGTTTGATGGCTGGAGTGATGTAGAATTCATTGAGTATGGTAATAATATCATGATAGGACAAGGTGCTCAAATTTTTTCAAGTATTATAATCAGAATAGATAGTGTTGATTACCTTTTAATTAAAAAAGTTATTATTGGTGATCATGTTGTATTAGGTGGCAATTCTATTGTTTCACCAGGGACAATAATAGGCAAAGGATCAACATTAGGAGTATGGACTGTTACGCAAATTAATCAAATTATAGATCCAGATTGGATATATATAGGATATCCTGCTCGTAAATATCAACCTGCTCAAAAGGCTATTGAAGAAAGTAAGAAACAAGCAATGAGGAGGTTAGTCGATACGGGAGAGAGGATACATTTTGATACAAAACAATTTTTAAACACAGAAGATAAAAAATAAAAAAAAAAAATGAAATTAAGAAGCCTTTAGATGTTTTTTAACTTCGATTGTTTAACTCCATGCATTTCTAACACTTTTACCTGAACTTCTTTTAAATAATCTCCTTTAAGGGGATAAAATAAGAGAATTACTACACCGATTATCATTGCTATTCCTGGTAATAACCCAATAATTATTTTTATCATGAATTGTACACTAGTGCTTTGTGTTATAGAGCCTGTTAAAAATCCAGCAAAAGCTAGCATCGCTGGACCCGCTGCCATAGCAACAGATTGTGCAGGCTTAGTGAGCATCGCATTTGTACCAAAAAATGCTGCTTCTCTTCGGACTCCCGATTTAATCTCATCCTCATCAGCAATTTGACCATAGAGTACATTGGTTAATACTAACGGCCCCGCTAATCCAATACCTCCAACAAATAAGCATAAATAAATTAGAAATTCCGGGAGAAATGGAAGAAGTAGTAAAAAAATTGCACCAAATCCTAAATGAATTTGATTTGCTTGGACAACACCGAATTTAGCTGAAAGAAAGTTCGTAATAAATACCCCTGCAATTAATCCTAAAATCAACGCTGCTAATAAAATGAGGGTGGTTACCTGCATTACATAATCAGCTAAATAAAACATATAACTTAACAGCATTTGCTGGAAGAAAATTGACATAAAATTAGCCGCTGTGACTATCAGAAAGGCTTTACTTTTAAAAGTATATTTTATTGAAGCTTTTATCCCAAGAGGCTTATCAACAACAGTAAATTCTGGACGTTCTTTAAATCTGTAGGTTGTGATAACTATGCATGCTGCTCCAATAATACCAACAATTACCATACCAATATAGAAAGGAACTAGATTTGTAGATCCTACTTCTGGACGAACGATTTCTGGGATAAAGAATCCAAATACCACACCAATTAGATAAAATAACGAAGAAAATTGTTGAAATTGTCCTCTGACGTGATCTTCTTCAGAGAGTTCTGGCAATAGAGCGGAATATACTAAACCTATTATTGTATAACAGGTGTCATATAACGCCATCATGATTAACATCCATAGAAAGATTGACAATTGAGGAGAATCTATTGGAACTAACCAAAATATAACAAATGTTATAGCAAGGAAAGGAGCAGTAAATCTCATGAATGGAATCCGACGTCCTAATTTTGTTCGCGTCCGATCTGATATATAACCAAAAATAGGATCATTTAACGCATTCCAAATAGCATATATCGTTGCTGCAAGACCAATATAAAAAGGATCTAATTCTAAATATACATGATAAAAAATAACAGTTGTAGTTGCGAATACACCTTGAATTATTGAAGTACCGAAATTAGCGAGTCCCCAAATCAGCTTATCTTTTAAAGTATAGATTCTAGTACTAATTTTTTCTGACATTATTTAACTAACCTATTAAAAATTTTATTATTTTAAATTTGTAATTTAATATTTTTTAATGAATTATTTATAACTTCTCCTTATGCACCTCATACAAATTTCAAATTGAATAAGAAAAAAAGAAATGAGCTTTAAAACAAAAATATCTTTTAAATGAAGTAAAAAGTAAAGAGATATATATTAAGTTTTAAAATATTATTATAATATCAGAATTAATATTTAAGAATATGATTTTAAATGTATAAAGTAGTACTTTTAAGACATGGGGAAAGTACTTGGAATAAAGAGAATAGATTTACAGGTTGGACTGATGTAGATCTCTCGGAAAAAGGAGTCCAAGAAGCGAAAGAAGCTGCAAAATTATTAAAAGAAGGAGAATATACTTTCGATATTGCTTATACATCCGTGTTGAGGAGAGGAATTAAAACTCTATGGATTGTTTTAGATGATATGGATTTAATGTGGATTCCTGTCTATCGCTCTTGGCGATTAAATGAAAGGCATTATGGTGCTCTACAAGGATATTTCAAATCTGAGATAGCAAAAGAAGTTGGAGAAGAACAAGTACTCATTTGGAGAAGGAGTTATGATGTGCCTCCTCCTGCGCTTAAAACAAGTGATCCGAGATTTCCTGGAAATGAAGCAAAATATGCAGATTTAAACGCAGATGAGATTCCTTTAACCGAATGTTTGAAAGATACAGTTGCTAGAGTTTTACCATATTGGCATGAAACTATTACTCAAACTATAAAATCAGGTAAGAAAGTTTTGATTTCGGCTCATGGTAATAGTTTAAGAGCACTTGTTAAGTATCTTGACAATATGCCTGATGAAGAGGTTGTTAAATTAAATATCCCTACGGGAGTACCTTTAATATATGAATTAGATGATGATTTAAAACCTATTACTCATTATTATCTTGGTGACGCTAAACAAATAGCACAAGCAATTGAGGCTGTAGCTGCTCAAGGAAAAGCAAAATAATAGAATTAACGAATATTAGTTAAGATGAATATGAAGTTTTCAAGAAAAACTGTATTCAAAATTCTAATATTTATAATATTTATATTTATTTCTTCAAATTTTCAAGAATCTATAGTTTCTGTTAAAGCTCAGTCGTATTCTGATATTTCCGTTAATGAAGCTTATAGTATGATAAACAACACTAGCATATATCCAGATCTTGTTGTATTAGATGTGAGAGACAGATCAGAATATAATGTTAACCATATATGCAATGCCATCTTAATTCCAGTCGCCGAGCTCGAATACAGAATCGACGAACTTAGACCTTATAACAATACAGAAATAATAGTTTATTGTTTGTCTGGAGGCAGAAGCTCTTCAGCGAGTCAGATCCTTGTAAATAATGGATTTACAAAAATATTTTACATGATTGGAGGTATTAACGAATGGATATCTTCTGGATATGAAGTCTGTCCGATAGAAAATGGTCAAACAGATTCTCCTTCTACAATTAGTTTCTCATTTAATTTCATGTTAATAGTATTTTTAGGTTCTTGCATAATCTTAATAGTACTTAGAAAGAAAGAGATATATAAAAAGTAATAATTGTAAGTCTATTCATTAAAAAAAAAAGGAATTGAAAATCAAATTAAATCACCAGTTCATTCCTATTAATTTATAGGAATCAGATACACCCATTAAATTCTCAAACTGAATGTGAAATCCCTCAATTTCCATGCTAAATGGAGCGAAATATTTGAAAATTTCACTTCCCGCTTCTTCTAATTTTCCTCGTTCCGTATAAATTAAATGATATTGTTTCATTCCATCTTTTCCAGCTGGTGTATTGAAAACTCTCCATTTAGTTATAAAAGGGATTTCTCTTGGCTGTTTCAAATACTTTTTAGCAACATCCATTCCTTTATGCATTGGATACCATACAGTTACCATAATAATTCCCATAATTAATTAAAACCTCTTATATAATTTTAAAATTGGATTCAAATATAACTAGATATTTTTGTCGATTTTATTTAAGAATTTTCATTTTTGTATGTAATTTTTTTAACAAAGAATAAAAACATTAAAGTAATTGTATTAAATTAGGACGAGAGGTTTTCTAAAATGGTAAAAAAATCCTTTATTGATAATCCCATAGTTTCTAATCAAGTCTTTTTCCCTCGTAAAATTCCTGAGCCGACAGATCTAGACTCAAATATCAGAGTATTGAAGTTTGAAATTAGTAAGAAAATTGTTATTGGTGGCTTATTTTATTTGAATAATACAAATCTTCCAACTATTCTATTATTTCATGGAAATGGAGAAATTGCTGCTGATTATCAATATTTCTTGGATTTTTTCTTTGATTGTGGAGTAAATTTAGCAGTGGTCGATTTCCGTGGGTATGGTTTTAGTACTGGAGACCCAATCTATAGTAGTTTAATTTCAGATGCCTTACCAATTTTTAATAAATTTAATGAATGGATAACATCGAATAATTTAACTGATTCTTTATTTCTATTAGGACGCTCACTTGGAAGTGCTTGCGTTGCAGAAATAGGGGCACATAATCCAAATAGCTTACGAGGCATAATTTTTGAAAGTGGTTTTGCGAGTATGTATAATATAATGACAAGACTATTCAGAGTCAATGGACCTGATTTTACACCCAATGGATTGTCTGAATATTCAAATGATACAAGAATTAGAAAATTCAAAAAACCGGTATTGGTTATTCATGGTACTCAAGATTGGATTATTCCCTATGATGAGGGAAAACTAATATATGAATGTATTCCTGATGGAATTGAGAAAAATTTAGTCCTAATTGAAGGTGCTGGTCATAATAATATCTTCTCATTTAGAGAGGAGTATACTGCTCCATTAAAAGATTTCATCCAAAAAAATAAATAATTTTTTACGCTGATTTCTCAGATAAAAATTGGTCTAAAGATCATTTTATTACTATCTCTATTTTTATTTATTCAGAAAAAAAAAAAACCTATTTTTCAGTGAGATAAATTTGTCTAATAAAAAATTTAATTTTTGTCCTTTTTGCGGGAATAGATTACATAAATTTGATAAGAATAAGACAAATTTTTGTTGTTATTGTGGTAAAAGGTTAAAAATTGAGAAAGAAAAACTTAAACAGAAAGTTCAATGTACAATTTGTTATAACATTGTTGATCCAAATAGGCATAGGACAATTAATTGTTCATTTTGTGGAAGTAAGTATCATACAACATGCGTAGCTTCTTGGCTTTTGAAATACAATGCTTGTCCAATGTGTCAAAATGTTTTTTTGTTTCCAAATAAAACTATACCATTAGGAAAATATTAAGAAATAAAAAAGAAAAGGTAGATTTATTACTTTTTCAAGATAAAAGCTCCTGTTTCTACAAACCAGAATAAGTTTGAAAAAAGAAATAACCACTCAGCTACAACTTTAGCTTCAACAAGTAACGTCTCATCCACTCTATTAATAATAAAGAGTACCAAGTATAGTATAAAGAAAAATGCTACAATATTATTCAATAATGCTTGCCATAATGGAAATTCTGAAAGCTTATATTCAAGATATGCATAACTAAATAAGTATAAAATCCCTGGGAAGAAGAAAACGTATTGTGCAATATCGTGTAAGACATCAAAGTCCCTTGTATTGAATAATGCTAACATTAAAATCCCTATAGCTGAAACAATGCTTAAAATACAAGCTATCCAAGTTCCCTTAGTAGAAGCACCCTTTTCTTGTAAAAATCTGGTAAAACCCAGTATAAACATTATCATAAAAAGCCCAGTTATAAACCAACAAACACTAAATAAAAATGCTAAATCGTTCCCGCCCGGTACAGCTAAGTCACTGATAAAAACAGTTAGGAAGCTAAAATTATTATGTACAAACATTGCGGGGATTGCTCCAACAAGAAAAATAGCAACTCCTAAAATACCAAAACAACTTGCGTGAAATTTTTCATACAACTTATCTAATTTTTCCATTTGTTATCATTTTAAATGTTCAATAGTAATTATTCAAAAATATATTGAACTTAACCTATATTTATAGATTTTTGATAACTGGAAATTAATAAATTGTATTTATTTAATTAAGAACTCATGAATTAGAATTTGCCTAAATTCAGAATCCTTTTCCTGAAATGATATAGATTCCTCTCCAGTATAAATATCTGGATGAGCTTTCTTTTTAAACATTATCGAAAAAGGGATAATTAAATTTGAAATATTTGAAAAATCTTCGTAAACATTAATCTCATCAATTACTTCATAGATTTTTTTATTTATTACCTCTAATCCCATTTTTCATCTCATATTGATTTCTCTTTAATATCTCAATAAAAGTTTATCTACTTCAATTGAAAGTCCCGACAAATTTAGTGATTAATCCAAGTTTCATCACTACTTAAGAAGAAATTCTTCTTTCAAAATGTGTTTATATTTTGAGTCAAATCTCTTTAGAGAAATTTCTTCTAAATTTGAATATATATCGACTGGAAATTTCTCATTATAAATATTTAAGATTAAAATTATCAAACTTGAGATGTTATTAAAGCAGACTTGCGAATTTTTATTTTTAAATAAATCTGCTACAAGGTTAGATAGTAATATAAATTTCTTTCTTTGAAGCGCTTTTTTATTAAATATTGTTTCTGACTTGAAATTATTTTTTAAGAAATCTTCAACTTTTTTTTCAATTGTAAGCGAATTCACAATCCATCAAAAATTAATCTCTTTTATGGATTATCTAATTATAAATATAAAAACAGATTGAATTTTTTAAAAGTTTAAATTGGTTTTCGAAGAAAACCTCTTCTTTATAGAACAGCTTAGTATTATATAAAATTTTTATAGTAATTCCTTCTATTAGGATAAGAATTCTTGGATAAAGATTTTTTTGTATTCTTGATGCCTCTCTTTAAAAAAACTTTCTCATGTCCAAAATAAATATCTTGAGGTTTTTTAGAATCATCTAAGGCTGTAAAAGGAATTGATAGATGTGATATATCAAAAATTGGAGGGATTTCTGACAAATTAAATTTTTTTTTAATATTTTACTATAATCATCAACAAGCATAATATAATATCCAAAATTGTAAGTCTTACAAACGAATCATCCTTTTTGGTTATTTTATAAATTATGTACATTTAAACAGTAAGTTAACGAAAGATTTATATATAATAACTCTTAAAATTTTGCTTTATCACACGAAAAAAAGGAAATCATTAATACACTGACTTAAAAATGTAAAAAAAAGAAAGATTTTAAAAATTTGAGCTTTAGTTTTACTTGTTAATAAAGTGTTTTTCAAAGAATTCAACATTCTCTTGAAGAATTTTTTTCGAACTGATCTTGCCGTGCCCTGGAATATATATATCTATGTCTTTTTCCATATAATTAATTAAAGTATCACAAAGTCGTTGAGGATTCGCAGGAACTGGTGCTGGATCAGAAGTAGTCGCCCAGTTAGGGTCTGTTTCTTCGAATAGTAGATCCCCCATGAAAACTATTTTTTCTTTTTCAAAGTATGCAATCATGTCTCCAGGTGTGTGAGCATCTCCAATATATATTATCTGAACTTTATTCTCTGTCCCTTCTATTATAATAGAATCATTTATAATGAAGTCTGGTGATCTTAATTTGAAGTTAGGCTCAAGAATCTCATTATATGTTTTAATATCATTATTCATCTCTAGAATCTTATCGGAATTAGTCTCTTTCTCCACTTCTTCTTTTATTCTTTTTAATTCTTGAGTAGCAATTCCTCTAAAGCGTTTAAGAGTATCCTCAAAATTTTTATTGTACATTGACAATGTTTCAGAGCAACTAATAATAGGTATTTCTATTGGAAACTTACGATTCCCAAATAAATGATCCCAATGATAATGGCTATTAATTAGAAAGGAAGGATCCTTTTTAGTAAACAGTTTGGAAGCTTTAATGAGGTCTTCAGTGGCGTATGGATCCATGATTGTATCGAAAATAATCAAATGATTACCAAGATCGAAAAATCCTGCATTTGAAGATGGTAATTTTTCAGCAGATATCGCAGCATAAATTCCTGTATTGAGTTCATATAGGTCAAAATAAATTGACTTAAAATCTAATTTCTTAATATCCATATTTTTCACCTTGCTTTTATTTTCATTTTGACTAGATATACAAAAAAAATTTAATTTTATTTAATTGAAAGAATTTAATCAGAAATTCTCTCCAGTTTGAAACATACAGGGCGGATCCCATCTGGACATGCAGTGTAGATCATATTCTCTCCAGTCCAATCGGAAAATCCCCCTCCACAGCTTAAAATGTTCACATTTTTGTATAATCCATACCATGCATGATGGCAGAATCCCTCTGGCATATCTCCTGTTTCATCAACAATAAATTCCAAACCTTCTTCCATACCACATTTGTTAATTGGTCTTCCATCAGGTCGAATAAACTCGTGTCCGAGTATATCTTCAGGACCAAATTGTTTTACTACAGTTATTTTTATTTTACTCATTCATTTTCACCTTCTTTTTTATAGAAAATTAAATTCGTTCTAATTTAAAGCATACAGGCTTACTTCCGTCGGAACAAGATGTATATTGAACTCCCTCTTCAGGTCCATAAAAATTCCCGTTAAAATAAAGTACAGAAAGATCTTTGTAGATATCGCGCCATGCCCAACCACAAAATCCCTCTGGCATTTTGTCGATATGATCTACAATAAATTCTTGTCCTTCTTCGAATGCTCCGCAAGTAGTGACTTTCGTACCTCTTGTAGAATATATTTCATGTCCAAATACGTCAATCGGACTAAATTTTTTAATTACAGTAATTTTTACTTTTGACATAATGTTAGCCTCGGAATAATTTTATTCCGGAATTCTCTCTAATTTAAAACATACAGGTCTTACTCCGTCACTACATGTATCATACGCCGTACCTTCTTCTGCCCAATGTTTAAAATCACCACCAAATCGTAATACATTTATGCTACGAGTTAAATCTGTCCATGCCCACCAACAGAACCCTTCTGGCATTTCTCTATTTTCACTAATCCATTCTTGCCCATCTTCAAATGAACATTTCTCTATTACCTTGCCAGTAGGAGTTTTATATTCATGTCCAAACACATCTTCAGGACTAAACCGCTTTATAACTGTTATTTTTATTTTTGGCATTTTCTTCTATACACCTTTATAGTATTTTTTTGAGATTTCCTAAATTATAGTTGTTTTTTCTTAACTAAATTTAATTATACATTAAATTGGTACTAAATTATTTAAGATAATGAATTTTAGTAATTAATAGTTTAAATTATTGAAGTTCAATAGAAGTTAGAATAAAAGGCGAACTATAAAATGAAATATAAAAAGAATTATTATTAATAATTTTAAGATTGATTTACCTTTACAAAAGATATAATTAGTATTCCTATTGCCATTATAATTCCAACGGAAATTAATGCCCAGGCGTATGCTACTTTACCTATTACATCGTAGGTCAACATGATTGCACCCCAAACTAAAGGACCAATTGCTGAAGAAGCTTTATTACTTATTTCTGAAAAACCAAAAAATTCTCCGAATTTTTCTTTAGGAGCAAGTTCTACAACCATGATTCGTTGTGCAACCCATGTTCCTCCAAGAGCGGGACCTGCTACCATACCCATGACAAGGCTAAAGATAAAGGGGATATTAAAACCAACAAGGATATAAGGTGTTGAAAAAATAAATATAATCCCAAGAATTAATGAAATCGACCATAGTAATCCCACAAGATAAAAAGTTTTTTTCGCGCCATGTTTCTGTCCGAATTTACCAACAAAATATGTACAAACTACTGCAGAAATAGTAGAAATTATGATAAACATTATAGCTACAAAATCATCACCAGTATTAGGCTCAAAGCCAATCACTAAACCATCTGTAACTAATGGTGTCATGTATATTATTAGCACACTTGCAATATCCGAAACAAATAAATAACCTATTATGAAGATAAATAATGGTCTATTTTTTTTAATGAACTCATAGTTTTTTCTAAACTGGGCTAGTAAAAATTCTATTTATGAGATTGGAATTTAGCATTTAAAATTTCTTATGTATTCACTATTATCTTTGGTCTTATTCAATTTAAAATTTTCTTAAATGCAAATTTATCTTTTTTAAAATATTAAAATCTGGACTTACCTTATTTTTATTCTTTAAATCATATTTTTGTGAAAAATCAGCAATTCTTAATAGATTTAAAGAATTCTCGTTCGAACTTTTTAGATGTATTGTAAGATATTTAGAATAATGAATTTTGTCTGTATATAGATTTAAAAATTGAATTTAGATTAAAGTTGGAATTAACGCTGAAAAATTTATTTTAAACTTAAAAATCCTTTATAGAATTAGTAAACTTTTGCCTTAAAATCATTTTATACTCTTGATTGAACAATTCTGAATACTTGACTAATTTTTGAATTAAAATTGAATAATGAGCTAACTAATTAGCAATTCTCCACAATTAGGGCAAAATTTTTCTGGTGTTTTTATTAAATGCCCACAAAAAGAACAATAGATAGCTTCACCCTCTAATGGTATCTCAACACGTGCCAATTCTTTGTAGGGTTCAGCTTGTTTCCTAGCGGGATAATATCTTTTTATAAACTTAGAATCTAAATCTTTTTGTGCTTTTAATTTTGAGAAGAAACAGGTTAATAAGCATATTAATAGTGGAGCAAAAATAATATCCGTTATACTATATAATAGCTGATAAAGAAATTTGCTTCCATAATCTCTTGAAGGAGAAATATTAATAATTGAAAGATCTAATACAAAATCAATAATTAATTTATAAATAAAACTGACTGTTGCTATCAATATAGAATTAATAATAATCATTCCAATTAATTTCCAGAACGCACCTTTTGCGATTAAACGGGCTTCTGAAATCGGATTCTCAACATCTTTCATATTATAGGTGAATACCAAAAAAATAAAGAAATTATATATGATGATTGAAGGAATAAATAAAAAAAACATTCCAAGAGGGAACCCTATTCCAATTACAAGTATAACTAAAAGCATTCTTTTATTAAATGAAGATTTAAAAGAAGACACAAAATCAGCCTCTCCATTTAGATGTTTCTTAAGTAGAAAAGTGCTAACTGAACACATCGCAATTGTAGTAATGATACCTCCTACAGGCCCGCCAATTAAAGCTTGACAAATTAATAGAAGAAAATTTAAAAATAGATATTGTAATAAGAGAAAAAATTCAGATTCAATAAATTCTGAAATATCTGTTGGAGGTCCCAATCTTTCACTAATAGATCTACCTAGGTCGTTTATATACAATTCAAATTCAGTTAATAATAAGATTTTTAAAAAAATTGTAAGAACTCCAAAAATTGCGAAAGGTAATATTAAATAACGATAATTCTTAGCAAATAATTTAAATCCTTCTCCAATTACTTCACCATATTTTTTATTTGCTATATACAATAATTTTTTTGGATCTTCTTCCATATTCCAAATTATGATAATGTTTTATTTACACTTTATTGTATGATTTTTAGCAATTTTTACTATTTAATTTAATACGAGAGGCTTTGGGAGATGGATAGAATCTTAATCTTTTAAATTAGATTGTTAATCTTTCATGTAATTAGAAAATTCTTGCCTTAAAATCATTTTATATTCTGGATCTCTTTCTTTAAAAGGAATATTTTCATTTCCAGAATATACATCCGTTGTTTTAGGAGACCCGATTATTTTGGAAAAAGGAATTACAGCTTTTGATAAATTAAATTGAGATTTTAAATGTATGTCATTTGATTTTTCTAATACTTCTTGATAACTATTATGGATTTTTCTTGAACTCATATCGGACTTTCCTCCTATTCTTTTACAATTAATTTACCTCTAATTCGGAGTTTAACACCAAGCTTTTCTAATTTGTTTTTATAATCAAAAATTATCTCTCTTAATAGTTTACGACTAATATCTAATTGTTCTGCTAAAATATCAAACTCAATTTCATTAAATAGTTCTGAGTATTTCACTAATTTTTGAATTGAATCTTGAATGACTTTATTAAAATCTGTTATTTCGATTTCTCTAGTAATATCTGTTAAATCAACATCATAATTACTCTTTAATAACTCCGGGTTATTCTCAATCCAGTTATGTACAAGATTACGTACTGTCTCTGAACGAGATTGTTTTCTTTTTCCAGCCATCAAATTTATTACTCTCTCATCAAAAGCATCTAGACTAAAAGTAATTCTAGATAAATCTGATGATTTTTTTGTTTCTGATGGCATTTTTTCAATTTTCCGACAAAATTTTGTTGCTTAATAAGATTATTTTTTTTCGAATATTTAAATATTTGCACAAATGATCATTTAATGCATCACTGAAGATGCATAGATTTATAAAGGATAATGAGGATATAATATACTAATGATATTTGAATGTCATTTAAATATTATACCCTTGTGTGTGTAAAATGTTAGAACTCTATACCCCTCAATATGAAGAGATTAATACCAGAGAACGTATTACCATTGATTTAATAAAAGATGGTCAAGAGTTTTTACAGCAATTTGATATTAATACAGATTATTTATTAGATACAATTTCAGTAGTCTACAAATATTTGAGGAATAATGGAAAAATACCACATAATTTGTACAAATTTTTTGTAGCAGCCTATTATATAATTTCCAGACATCCATTTGCTTTTCCGGTTCATGAAACTAAGAAAATTTTTTGTGAAAAATTTGGACTTCCAACAAGTTCTTTAGATTATTGTGTAGAAAGAATAACAGAATCCTTAGAATATATCAAAATTTTAGATGATATGAATTTCCCTTATTTTATTGATCCTAAGCGAGACATTAGCTTAAAATTTATAAAAAATCTTATTAAATCTAAGGTAGATAAAGCAATGATGAGTTTTTTAGTATGGCATCAACCAATTAATTCACAAATTCTTACTGAAGAATTAGTAAATGAAGCAATTTTTAAACAAAAAGCTTTTCCTGAAGAACTTTTCAGGCAATTATTTGAAATTGCCTTTGAATACGTTGAAGAGGAGTTTTTGGATTATAGAGAATATGTGAGATTACAAAAGAAAGTATTCATATGATTTATTTATAAATTTTATTGCATAATTCTTCCCATTCTTTAAGTGCAAGAACAATATTTAAAAATTGCTTTTGGATATTGCTAGGTGTTGAGAACTCGTTAAATCGTAAGAAAAAATACCCTCCATATTTTGAAATTAATAATTTTTTCTTTTTTGGAAGCCATCTGGATTCTGTGATTTCATTATAGAGTCTTTTTTTGTTTTTATTGAATTTAAATGCAATTCTATTTGATGTGAAATATATTCCCAAAAGTTGATAATTTTGAGTTTTGCTTTTTCGGATTCTATAATTTGGAACTATATTAATTTGATAATTTTTTTTCAATTTGACTGTGAATCTATCATAAGAAATCCGCCATATTACTGGAAGTATTAAGCTAATTGATAAATAAATAATCAAAAAACCTTTAAATAAGGTATTAAAAATGAAATTATTAAAACTAATTACTTTAAACTCTAAAAGAAATATTGATAATACAGATATGCTATTCAGTATTAGAAAAATTATCCAGCTTTTTCTCTTTTCTTGAATTTTAAACCCTATATTATTGATCTCATTGGATATGTATTCTTTAAGAGTAGGGGTTACTCTCATCAGTATTGATCTAATAAAATAGATGATTAAATAGGTTCCAGTACTAAAAAGAGTCCAATTTATCGTACAAATAAATCTATAGGGTTGTAAAGTACTAACTCCTGTACCATTATCAGATACTAAATAAACAGGGTTTATATATGTAAAATGGAAGATAATTACAGTTGCAACTATTAATGCGGCTGTTAGCCATTTAATATTTTTCTTAAAATAATCTGATCTAATTGTATTATAAGAAATCATAGTATTCTGTTCATTCTCGAAATCTAATTGGGTATTAGATTTATTATATCCTGTTATTTTGAATCCCTCCATTTTTGTGCTCTTTCTTTATCCTCTTCAGGAGAAGTCCAAAATTTTTGAACAATTTCTTCAAGTAGTTTAAAATCAGGATTATTTGCCTCATTCAATTTAAGAATATGAAACTTCTTAGTTTTTCTTTCAACTTTTATATAATTTTGTTGTTCTAAATAATCAAATGCATGCATTAATTTTTCTAATCTATCAATATTTAGACACTTTTTAATGTCTGTTTTATTTACAACAGATTGTTCAGCCTGTAATTTAGCTAAACTCATCAATACTTGACCTCCTCTAAGAGAGGTAATGTTAGTTAATTTATCAAGAATTTTACATATACTTTTTATAATGGCATTTAGATTATTATAAAAATTAACCTTATCATGTCCTTTTAATTCTAATCCTACTTTGAAATCATCTAGCTGGTATTTTTTTATGAAATGTTCGTATGAAAGCGACATATTGATATTAATATATCATAGAAATTATAAAAAAATACCATAAATATATTGTATTTCTTTTAGTAAATATAAACCAAAGACAGATGTTTTGTTTTCTTTTACACAAATTTTGTATTCTTTTACATTAATAGTTCAAATTCCTTTATTAAAATGAAAGAATAATTATAATCTAAAAATTAATATCTTAACGGAGCTGAAAAAGATCGAAAAAAAAACATTAACAATAATAATTTTTTATTTTAATATAATCATATTAATAGTTGGATTTTGTTTCCTTCTTCTAAATAATAATCTATTATCTGTGACCCATGCAAAAGCAAGTGAATCATTACCAGTTGAGAAATTTGAGATCTATTCCTCACTAGAAGTCTCAATATATTATATTTTAGTTATTTTAACAATAACCAACGTTTTATTTGTTAAGATTCGTAAATTTGAGCCTTTTAGACAATACATTTTTTCTTTAACTCCTTTAATCGGTGTAGTATCGATTATATTACTAATATTTAGCCCTCATTCAATGATTTTAAATCCCTCGGGATGGCCTCCAACTCGACTAGAAAGTATTGAGCTTGTAGGGATTATTGCAATAATCTTATTCAGTTTGTTTATAATTAACTCAATATTCCAAATATATTTGGAAGGTTTTATGAAGAAATACTTGATTACATCAGGGATTATTATCGGAGCACTAATCCTAAGTGATTTTATTCATGAAAGTGGGCATGCTATTACTGCTCTACTCGCAGGCGGTGAAATTACTGAATTTTACCCTTTTCCTGTTTTATTAGGTGGTGAATTCGCTGCGGGTTATGTTACTTTTTCAAATGTTCCGAGTAGTTTAATCCCTCTAATTTTGCTTGGTGGTGAAATTTTTCAATGGATTACAATATGCGTACTTTTAATTTTCTTCTATATTAACCCTAAATATCGAAGAAATATGTTCCTAATTGCCCTTCTAATAATTGCTTTTCTAGATTTTCCGTTGTATGTTATTAATAACTCAATGGGACTTCCTCATTGGTTTTTAATTGGTAGTACAAGAGGAGATATTATTATCTTTTCAGATTTAACCAATTTTCCACTATGGGCCTTGATTTTAATCGGTTGTGTTCAATTAGTGATTATGATTCTAATTTTCTATATATTACTCTTTAGAAATAGAGAAAAAAACACTAAAGAAGCTTCTAAACTTATCTAATTTTTTTAAATTTTGTTTTCATATGGATTTAGACTTTCTAATATAGTATTAACTTTTGAAAATAGACCTAAAATTAAGCTTAATTCTTTTGTTGACATCAAACTTCTTCCAAAAATGTTTTTAAAAGCAAAAAACACATTTTCTTCTTTATAAGGCCTAATTTTTAATTTTTCTATTATTTTTTTTACTATATTATATAAAATTAAACGATCATTTTTTTCAGCAAGTAATACAGGATTTTCTCCTCGACCGATAGTGAGAATGTTAATTTTTTTGAAAATTTCATACAAAATAATTCCACAAGCATGAGATAAATTTAATGCGGAGTATTTATTACTTGTTGGGATTCTTAAGAGTATATCTGCAAGACTTATTTCTTCATTTGTTAAGCCTCTAGATTCTTTTCCAAAAAGAATGGCAATTCTTAAGGATTTTACTGACATTGGGAGTGTTAAATCTTCAGGGAAAATGGCTAACCTTTTAATATTTGAATAGCTTTTTCCCCTAGCAGTAGTTGCAATAACATAATCAAATGTTTCAAGTAGATTTTTGTATTCTGTTAGATGATTATTTTGGTCTTTTAGTTCTATAATTTTAGCATTAAAGAGGATATTTTTGCCATGCATTGCAAATCCTTGAGTTTTATAACTTAAAATTTTGCCTACTTTCTCAATCGGATTAAATATTATAAGGTTTTCAAAATTAAAATTTTCCATAACACGAGCTATTGAACCTATATTCCCTGCGTTTTCTGGTTGGACTAAAATTATTGTGAAGGATAGGTTTTTATATTCATTTATTCTGTAAGTTTCTTGGAACTCATTAATCTCTTGTTTAATTTTCTTTTTGTTCAATTGAATTCACTACTTTTTTTTTAAAAATCTTAATTAAAATAAGACAATTTAGTCTTTTAAAAAATCTAATATAATTTTATTTACTTCAGGGGCTTTTGAAACTGTCATAAAGTGCCCTGCATGTTCAATAGTGTATAAAATACTGTTTGGAATTCTTTCATTTATTTCAATCATTAACGATTTAGGAATCAGTCTATCATGGGAAGCGGTAAGCAAGAGTATTTGATTTTTTATTTCATTTAGGCGATTAAAAGTATTATGTCCTTTCATTGCATTTCCTTGGTTAATAATATCTTGAGCTCTCGAAGGATTAATTGTACTATCCTCTATTAGATCTTCTAAAGAAAAAACATTATAAAACTTTTTTTTAGGATTTCGTTTTAGTTCTTGTCTAAATTTTTGGTGATACACAAGCACAGATTTATTCCAAAAGGCTTTAGCTGGATCTTTTTTTATCAATTCAATCTCTTTTATTCGATTATTTATCACTATATCAACAGCATCATTATCATGAAATTTTGAATTGGTTGATATTAGAACAAGTTTCTTTACACAATGAGGGTACTTTAAAACAAAATTCTGAGCAATCATTCCACCTAAGGATCGTCCTATAAGATGAGTCGAATTAATCTTCAAGTAATCCATCAAACCTTTAATATCATCAGCAAACATCTCCATAGTATAAGGATAATCAGGTCTGTCACTTTTTCCAGTTCCCCTTAAATCAAATGTTATAGTTTTATATTTCTCACTAAAATCTTTTATTTGAGGTTTCCAAATTTCTTTTTTAGAACCAAATCCGTGGATAAAAATTACAGGAAAGCCATTTCCTTTAAGTTCGTAAGAAATGTTAATTCCATTAGCGTATGCTGAATTCATAATACAATAAAATAATTCAATTTATAATTATATTATCTTAAAGTTTTGATATCTTTCTGATAAATTGTGTAAATGAAAGATATAAATATGAGAAGCCTCATTAAATTGTTAAAGTATCAATTTTACTTTATAAAAATATTATTTTACATAGAATAAAATTCATTTTTTCAGATCTTAAATTAGGTTGGATTAAATTTGTCTGTGTATAAAAACATCGCGGAATTCCTTGAATTTATTAATATTAGCAACGAGAAATTTACCCTATTTGAGTGGAAACCAGCAAGTTCTATGAGGAGGTTCGACTTAGATTTAAATATTGTTAAAGAAAATCCTATAAGTGATATTTTTTTTCATAAGGACAAGGGTAATATGAAAATTGTATATATAAGAAAACATAATCTCATATACACGGTAGGAGCAAACCTAAAAGTCCAATATCAATTACTGGAAGCATTATTGGAATATGTAGATTTAAAATTTAACGAAGTTTATGATGTAGAAGTAATATTATCATATGGTAATTTTTCTCCTGGTCTTTTTAATGGATTCAAGCAAAATACTGAGGATATCATAAAAAATTTTGCAGATTTAAATTTAATTAAAAGAATTCTAGTAGAATGTAGAGTATGTAATGCAGTTCTCCCACTATTTGTAAAAAAAAGTGTCATCGAGAAGGCAGATTCTTATCCTGTCCCAATCGTTTTCAGCCATAGAGGACACTCCATCCTCTGTTTTATCGACCAAAACTTCGTTCATAGAGGAGTAGAATTAGTTAATATTACAGGGTAAAAAAACCCCAATTATAGATTTTTAAGAAACTGTTTTTATATCCTCAATAATGAATTTTAAAAGCATAATTAAAATAATATACATATGGAAGAAAATCAGAATTCCGATGATCAACCGTTTTTTGAAGAGATTGTAAAAAAAACAAAAACAGGAATTACTTTTCCAAAAGACCTAAGGGAATCACTTTTCGATGAAGATACTGACATTTTTTTCAGAATGATCGTCCCTAAAGAGAAAGATAAAATAATCCTGGAATTATTATCTGATGAACAAGTTAAAAAAATCTCTGAGAAATTAAAAGCAAAGAAACCCAAAGTAGTACATGCTCCGCAAGATCCAGGAAGTAAAAAAATAGCAACTACTAAGAAAGCGATAGGTCCTAGCCCGGCATGGGGAGAATACTTCGTTTACGATTTTGAAGCAAAAGATAAAATCATTCCTATTTTAGAATCTGCTTTTTATAAATTTGCTGAGACTCCCTTGAATTTAGAGGATGCTATGGGACGTGTTAAATACGCTTTAGTGTCTTTTCTTACTTCTACGAAAACAGAAAATGCTAAATTATATTTTGCTGTGGAAAAATTCTTGATTGATATTATTGATAAGTTTGATCAACCAAATTTACTTGATTGGATCTTTGAAAAAATTATCCCAAATGTTGAAAGCAAATTTCTCTATGAATTAGCACTATTAGAAATAGTTGAGGCCAGTTTAAAATTTAAAAGGTGGGAGAAAGCAGAAATTTATATTTTTTATGTGTTGAAAAACATTGATAGCTATGCAAAATCTGAAATGTACAATATTATGAATAGTTTTAAGCAACTTGTTAAAAAAGTTAAATATGTCGAAAGATCAGATAAAATCGATATTTTACTTAAAGAAAAGCTTTTAGAATACGGGAAGGGGGTTGATACAGATTATCAAATTCAAATTGTTGAATTTCTTGAAGATTTACAATATATCGAACTCGCATATAATCTTGCAAAAGAAATTCAGCTAAGTTTACCTCCCGAAAGTATGA
>JABXKB010000180.1 GCA_013375485.1 Promethearchaeota archaeon
CGAACTAATAGGTTTTTAATTAAACTATGACATATATCAATTAATATTGATCTTAAAACATATGCAACCAAATTTAAAAGTACTAGATTCAATAATAATTGCTCAAAGCCAAAATAAAAATATATTAAGACAAATATTCCAATATTTGATATCCATATAACTATTCTATAAATTCTTTTCATACGTAAACCTCTCTCTCCAAGGATTTTATTATTATGAAAATTAAAATTTTAACTAAAAAAAGATAAGAAAATTTTTATTTTAAAAGTTGGTTTAATAAATAATTAGTTAAAAATAGCTTTATATTATTTAAGTGAGATAATTTGAGGAGATTTTCTAGACCTCCAAGAAAAGCAAGTAATTCAAGTAAAAAGAAGAAAAAGGTTGGTCTTCCTCCAGGAACTCTAATATATACTGGAGATAAAGTAAAAGAAAAAACTAAAATTAAAGTAACAGATTATACTGTAGACCATTTTAATTTTCAAGAATTTAAGGATATTGAGATAGATCTCACAAAAATTGAAAAGCCATTAATTAGATGGGTTGATATATACGGTCTAACCCAAGTAAAAGTTATTGAAGAGGTTGGTCATCAATTTAGGTTACATCCGCTTGTATTAGAAGATATACTGAGCCCAAATCAACGTCCTAAATTGGAAGATTATGAGAGCTACATTTTTGTAGTATTAAAAAAATTAAGTTGGAATCAAGAAGAAGATGAATTTGAATATGAACAAATAAGTTTAATATTAGGAGAAAATTATGTAATTTCATTCCAAGAGCGGGATACTAACCTTTTTAATCCCATTTACGAGAGGATTCAAGTTCCAAAAGGGAGAGTTCGATTAATGGGAGCAGATTACCTATTTTATGTTTTAATTGACATTATAATTGATAATTATTTTATTGTATTAGAAAAGGTAGGCGAGGACATAGAAAATATTGAGGACATTTTAATAAAAAATCCTGTACCAGAAACTTTACAACTTATTTATCGATTGAAAAGATCTTCAATTGAGTTAAGAAAATCAATTTGGCCAATAAGAGAAGTAATCAATAGACTGCAACGTGAGCAATCGAAACTAATCAGAGAGGAATTGCAAATCTATTTAAGAGATATATATGATCATATTTTCAGGATTAGTGATCTTTTAGAAAATTACCGCGATATTATTTTTGGGATGTTAGATATGTATCTTTCCAGTGTTAGCAATAAGATGAATGATATAATGAAAGTGTTAACTATTATTTCTACAATATTCATACCATTATCATTTTTAGCGGGATTTTATGGAATGAACTTTCTTAATATGCCTGAATTAGCCCAACCCTATTCATATCCGATCCTAATATGTATCATGGGTTTAATAGCTTTTATTATGATATATTTCTTTAAAAAAAAAAGATGGTTATGATATAACGAAAAAAATATGTTATTCATCAATTTGTTTATGTAAAAGGGGAGTTCTGATATCAATTTTGTATTCTTTACAAGAATCTAAAACAGCCTTATGTAATTCAGATTCGATGAGCGGTAAATGTTTAATATCTGTTATGAAAACATATAATCTATATTCAACAGCATAACTTTGGAAGCTATTTATCCAAACGTATGGTTTAGGGTCTTTTAATACTTGTTGTACTTTACCTGCAGCCTCTAATAAAACCTCTTCGACTTTTTTCCTATCCTCTTCAAATCCAGGGGTTATGGTCACATGCCTTCGGATAATTTCTTTTTTTCCAAAATCAAAAACCTCTTGTGTTATCAACTTCTGATTAGGAACCGAAATCTTAATATTATCAAGATCTACCATAGTTGTATATATTAATTTAATTTCAGTAATATCTGCAATTCTATCCATATATATGATTCTATCTCCAACAATAAAAGGTCTACTTACCATTATAATAATACCTGCAATCATATTGCCTATAGTATTCATAGCAGCAAAACCAATTATGGTACCCCCTGCAAGAGTAAATAACGCAGTTATAACACCTAGACTTTCTGCGAATTGTATGAGAATAGCTGTTATAATGATTAAACTAATGAGATATTTAATGATTTTAGTGATATTATTTGCTGTAGTTAATTCTAACTTCTCATGTTTAACAAGGCTCGTAAATTGTCTTTTAAGAATGAAATAAATTATATATCCAATTAGAATAGCTAAAATAGAAACCGTAATTGGAAATAAATATAAGAGAAGCCAATCTAAGATAAGATCAAAAACATTTAGAAAAATAGACAAATCACCCGATTTTATTTTTTTTAATATTTAATATTGTTTAATTTTATTTTTAAATATTAGTCAAATTATAGTGAAAGATAAGTTAATAAATAGAGGATTGACTATATAATGAAAGTTTTGACAATTATTTCTATAGTATTTATTCCTCTATCATTTTTAACACGGTTCTCTGGGATGAATTTTATTTTTATGCTAAAGTTTTCTAATCCAATTGCTTATCCAATATTAAACATAATGATAAAAATTATTAGAAGACTAAAATTTTTGTTCATATAAAAGAAAAAATAGATTTAAAAAATTGTCTTTTTATTTTAAATCTTCTATTTTTATTGAATATATTTTCTTGAAATATCCTTATTTAAATTAATTCTTTGGTAGGACTTCTAAATTTATCCAGCAATTATAACTCCGGGATGTCTAATTTTTTCTCTTTCAGCAAATATCAAGGAAAGTTCCTTCTTTAAATCAGCCAGTTTATTTTCTTTTTTTCTTACATCTTTTTCCTTTTCTAGTACATCATTTTTCTGTTTCAATAGTTGCTTATTTTGATTTTCTGTATTATTTTTAGCTTTTAAAACTTTATCTTCAGATGTGTTTGCTCGAGCAACTTTTAAATACGTTGTTTGCGTATTAGCTAATTTTTCTCGTGCTTTTGCCACATCCAATTTTTCTTTAGCTAATTTTAATTTTTGTTCAGCAATTTGTTTCTCTACTAAGGCAATTTTTTTATTAATTTCAGCAACTTCTTTTTGATTTTTTGCAATTTTCTCGTTATAAATTGCATAATTATTTTCAATTTTTAGCTCTTCATCCGAAAAATCTAAAATATGATTTTTTTTAATTTCAGTTTTTTCCATAGCTAAAGTTTTTCTTTTCATCGCTAAATCCTTTTTTATATCAGCGAGTTCATATTCAGTTTTTAGTAAAGTTTCTCTGGCTTTTGCTTTTTTAATTTCAGTTAAAGCATTAATTTTTTGTTTTTGGGCTAATTCTTTCTCATATTGAGCAATTTTAAGATTATGCTGAATCTCCTTTTCAATTTTTGTTAGATTTTCCATTTCTTTTCACCTTTATACTATTTAAGTTTAAATTCTAAATGAATTAAATTTGATGTTTTTTCTTCAATTCTTGTCGTAAAATCTAAGTCGAAATATTCAGATAAAAGATATCTATAAAATTTAGTAAAGAAATTTGAATAAACCTCATCCATATCATGTAAACCTCGAAAAATGAAAGTTTTATCCTGATTTTGAATGTCGAGGGTATTAAACCATTTTAATCCATTTTTACCAAAAAAATTAATTAAAAAAGTGGTATATGATTTCAATGTTTCTTCATTCATAGGTATTGCTGTTGAGAATTTTAGTATATCTGAGAATAAATCAGCGAAATCTTTAGCTATAATATCTAAAGATGGATCATCTAATTTAGAAAGAATTTTAGAAAAAATTGACTTGGAAATCATAATCATTTCGTTAGTTTGATCAAACAATTCTAAATTAAGCCATTGTTCAATAGCATCTTTGGCAACCAAGCCACGTGTTTTATTCTCTTGCTTCACAATTAGATCTAATTTATTTAGTATGTCTTCTGAAAGTCTAAATCCAAGAAAATTGCTTTTTTTTTTAGGATTTTTTTTTGTCATGTCAAAATGTTATCTATTTCTTGTTTTTAATTCTTTTTTATAAATAAATGTATGTTTTCAAAGTATATAAGGTTGTCGATCAGTGGGATTGTTTTCAAATGAAAACATTTAAATACTATGTTATCATTACTAAAAAATAACAATTTAATAACAAAAAATTGGAGGAAAAAAATTTAAAATGAAGGGAGACCCTAAAGAAAAGAAAAAGAAATATGATTATGAGAACGATGAGTATGATGATGAAAATGATGGAGATTATGAAGGTGAAGATACTGATGAGGATTGGAATTATGAAGATGATGAGGAAGAAGAAGATCTAAAGAGTTATGACGAAATCTATAGTTAATCTAAATATAGTCAGAACTTAATTTAAAGTAAAACTTAAAAGAAAAATTAATAAAGAATTTAATAAATAAAGTATTGACATTTTTTTCAAAATGTTTATAAACAAAATTTTTAAATAAAAAATAAAGTAGAGAGGTGTAATTCAATGGAAGAAGTAAAAAATGTTCAGAGATTAGCAGATGAAAATTCAAAAATTGCTATGAGTGAAAAAGAAACTGCGAATGAAATGAAAGCGTTGGCGAGACAAGAAGTAAAAAGAGCTAAAGCTAGAGAAATGTTAGTTAAAAGTGAAATTGAATTAGCAAAAATACGAGAACGATTAGCTGAGAAGATTAGGAAATTAGTAGAGAAAAAAGAAAAAGTAAAGAGTATTATGAAAATATCTGAAGAAATTTTAAAAACCGAGAAAAATCAAGCGATTTATAATGAAAAAGTAGCTGATATTCAGATAAAAATAGCCGAAATTCAACGAAAGATTGCCAATGCTGAAACTGAAATTGCTGAAGTAAAAGTAAAACTTGCTAATAAAAAAATTGATGAAGCTAAAGAAAGAGGTAATCTAGCAAAAAAGCAGTTAGCTTATGTCAAACAAGTAAATGCTAATTCACCTGGTGAGAAGATTTCCAAAGCAGAGGGTGTATATCTTAAAATTCAGAAAGATTTAACTAAGTTTGAAACTGATGTGATGGAAATAAATAAAAATATAGTTGAAAAACAGAAGAAATTAGCTGATCTTAAGAAAGAACTCTCAGAAAAATTAGCAGAGCGCGAAAAAATCAGACCTGCTTAATGTAGTTCCTAAAGATCTATTTAAAATAAAGAGTAAAAATCAAATAACTAATTTTTTTTTTATTAATAATAAATAATACTCTATGAACGTTTAAATTTTAAATAATGTTTTTGGAATGACTGAAAGAAAATAGGAAGGTGATTTTATGATTTTAAATCAATTAATACTTTTAATCCTGCTTTCATTTGGGCTTTTAATAATATCTTTAATAATAATGATAAAAGTATTTATTGAAGAATGGAAAAAAAAATCAGATGAATACTTTATCATTTTTATTCTAATAGGTATTGTTCTAATATTTTTATTGCCTGTAATTTTAGGGATGATTCAAGAAATTTTATAGTTGGATTTTTTAGTTGAGTTAATCTTATTTATGATTTTTTTCTATTTTTTCTTTTAACTGGGTGATTTCACTATCATTTTTTTCGATATTATGGTTTAAATTTACACATTCAAGATCAAGATCATTGATTTCTTTAGAAATTTTTTTTTTATCACCTTCGATTATTCCTTCCTCAATGTTTTTAAATTCTGTACTTAATTTTTCAATTTTTTCTTTTTTTTCGTGGAGTTCTTCTTTTAAATGTTTGATTTCTTCTTCTCTTGCTATTATATCTTGTATAATAAGTTCGCCTTCATCCATATCGATTAATTCTTCAATTCTAGTTATATATCTTTTTATTGCAGTTAATTTTAGTTCTTTTTCTTCCTCTTTTCTGAAAAAAAGGGCAATATTACTATCCTCACCAAGTTTCAAAATAATAATAGACATATCATCAGTTTCAAAAATTATTTTTTTATATTCTTCAAAATTATAATTACAAATTTCGTAAAGTTTTCTTATGTGCTTCAAGACTTTTGCTAAATTTTCACCTAATTTTGGAATATTAATCTCTTGTTCAAATGTAGTTTGAAAAATTGTGCCATTATTATAGAACATAGCAACATGTTTAACTTCTGGTAAAGCTGCTTTTATTCTTATAATATTTTTAAATACTATCTCTATATCACCCAATTATAATTTTTCTTAATTTATTACCTAAAGTATTGAAATGAGAAGTAATTCTTTTTGATCCGAATTTATTTAGACAATAGATTACAATTAAAATTAATCCCACAATCACTAAAATAATAATCCCTATTTGTAAATAAAAAATTAAGCAATAATAGATTGAAATAATTATTAATTGGTAATTTGTTGTAATAAATCCTAATTTGAAAAAGGATTTAAAAGTTATAGGACGCTTATTCTGTTCAGCAATATTCATTACAAGAATGTTGTCACCTAATGGTGTTAAATTGTCTCCCCAATTTGCCCCAAATGCTAAACTGTAAAAAATTCGCTTTCTATTTATTAATGATGCAGTTTCTGTCATAGTATCCGCAACTGGAATTAAAACTTTAGTAATTGGTATATTATCAATGCAACTACTTAAATAAGCTGAAAACCAAAGAATTATAAGAAGTTGGAAAAAGAGATTATTTCCACCAAGATTTAGTATAAAAATCCCTAGAACCTCTGTTGCTCCTGTTATTTCCAGTCCTCCAACAATGATAAAAATGCCTAACAAATAAAATATCAACTCAAAATCTATTTTTCTTATAATTTTTTTTGGTTCTAATCGCGTTATAATGATTAAAATTATAGCTGTAGTTAAAGCAATGATGTCTGGAGAAAGAAGTGAAGAAGGAATAATTATGAATAATATAAATAAAACTGTTAAAGAAAATAAGGATTGATATAATAGTCTTTTATTTTGAACAACATTCCAGACATCAAATTCTTTTAATGCTTTTTTACCTTCTTCTGGTATTACCAACTCTTTTTTATAAATTAAAATGAAAAACAAGAGCGTGAATATAAAAACAATAAAGGAAATTAGCCCGACATTAATAAAGAATTCTAAAAATTCTATTTCTGCATATGTTGTAATTAGAATGTTTGGAATTGAGGAAATTGAAAAAACTGTACCACCAATATTTACTAATATTGCTTGAGTAAGAATATAGGGTGCGGGATTTATATTTAAAATTCTTGAAACTGTTATAGTAAGTGGGATTATAATAATAACGGTTAAAATATTATTTAAAATCGCTGATATAAGCACAGTAACACAACAAAATATTATCATTAGACGAATGGGCTTTCCTCTTGAGAGTTTGATTAGCTTTCCGGCGATAAATTGAAAAGTCCCAACATCATTTGAGATTTGTACTATCATCATCATTCCTATAATTAAAATTAAAGAATGTAAATTTACGAATCCGTCTTCCTTGGAACTAAATAATAGATCAACAATTATTGAAAAATCTAAACCTTCAAGAAATATTAAAACAAAATATGTTACTATTGCCCCCAATAATGATGCAATAGCTCTATTCATCTTTTCGGTTATAATAAAAAAAATTACCCCAATAAAGCATGAGAGAATAATAATTACACTTAATAACATTTTTCTATATTTTTTCCTTTAAATAACAATCATTTGAACATGATAATTGAAATTAAATGATATCTTTTTTAAAAAAATATTGATTATAATAAAATTAATGAAATCTTTTTCTAGATATTAGAAATTTATACAAAGATACATAATATCAATAATTTTGAAAAAAAAGCGAAAATAATAAATTTATTAGTTTTTTGATTGTAGATGGAAAAGTAATTTACGAATAAGAAATTGTAGAATATAACTTTAAAATTTTAAATTTCAATTCTTTCAGGATGAGTATAAATATTCATTCTTGAACCACGTGCAAAACCAATTAAAGTAATTCCATACGCAAAAGCTAATCTAATACCAGATTCAATTGCTGCGGATAGAGAAGCAACAATAGGGATTTTTGCTCGAATAGCTTTTAGGACCGAATCTCCTGTTAACCTCCCTGTAGAAGTTAAAAATACATTTTCAAAATCATGTTCTATTAGGAGCAAATCTCCAATGACCTTATCAATTGCATTGTGCCTCCCTATATCTTCTTTGACGCTTAATAAATTTCCCTCAATATCAAATATAGCAGCACCATGGCATCCTCCTGTTTCTCTATAGAGAGGAGTTGATGTTTGCATTTTTTTAATAGCTGTAAAAATCATACTCGATTTTACTTTAATTTTGGATTTTGCTTTTAGATCTTCTTTAACTTTTGCATTGTCCAGACTTTTTTTAATAGCATTTCTCCAAGGTGTTGAGATCCCACAAGTGGTATCAACTACTCGACTTACAGGATTAATTTCGAGTTGTTCAATATTAAATTTGATTTTGTCATTCAAATTAACATTCACAGAATTTTCAAACTCATTAACTAAGATTTCTTTTATATCACTAATAGAATTAATAATACCGACCGAAAATAAGAACCCAACTGAAAGTTCTTTCAAGTCTTTAACCAAACAAATAATATTTACAATTTGTTCTGAATTAACATATATATCAATTGGGGTTTCATATAGGATGATATCTTCAATTTCTTCTTTCTTATCTTTTTTTATTTTGAAGATTTTTACTTTCCTTTTGAACATGGTAAATCTTTTAAACTATTTGATTTGAATTTTATTACCATGAGTAATATTTAATATTTTCTGTAAATAAAATGAATTAAGAAAAGACTATTCTTAAAAAAAGAAAAACAGAAAATTCGTAATAAACTGATATATTAGAGAAAAAGTAATTATTTAAGCGGCAACATATAGTCTACCATTGGAACTATTAGAAATATTTCCGGTTTTTTTGTCGATTTTGGAATGATTTTTTTCGACAGAATGATCTCCGCTATATTCAGTAAACTTTCCCTTTATTTTTTCTCCATTCAATAATTCAATTTCTTTTACTTCACCAATTTTCTTAAAGGAAGGAAGGATTCTCGTTATTTTACCTTTAACCACTATTGTTCCCCTTACTTGGTCAGCTCCTATACAACGATCACAATCTCCTTCGACAATAATTGTACCTCCATGGCTATGAATTCCTAAGAATGAACTTGCACTACCACAAATAAGTGTTGGAAACCGTTTTGCTGGTTTTGACCCATTCACCCATGATAAGGCTTCATTTCCTATCTTACCCTTTACTTTTATTAGTCCATTCTGCATACCTTTCCAAAATCCTCTATAAGCTGCACCTACATAATTGCCTGCATTACCAGTAATCTCTAACTCACCACCTTTCAACATGGCACCCGCCCAATCATCGGCATTACCATTAACTACTATTTTTCCTCCAGACATGTTGTTACCTACGTGCATTCCAACATTGCTATTTATTATAATTTCCCCACCAGTCATTTTTTCTCCAATCCTTTTTACATTTGAGAGGTTCCCATCAATTATAATTTTAATATCATTAATTTCACTTCCATTTCCGGTAATATCAAAGAAATCTCTAAGTGTTTTTTCTTCATTTCCATGATAAACTATTAATTTCTTAATTTCTGCCGCT
>JABXKB010000181.1 GCA_013375485.1 Promethearchaeota archaeon
AATAGGTAAATATAAATAAATTTTTTTTTAAATATAAAATTCGATCTAAATAGAATAAAACATTGAGAGAGATATGCTGAAAATTAAAGAATTCAAGAAATTACAAGAAATTCTAATGAATTCTTGGCCTGCTCAACATTATTATTTCTTAAACGGGTGGGTATTGCGCTTTACTGAAGGAGTGACATCTCGTGCAAATTCTGTTTTCCCTATAAATTACACTGGTGACTTAAATAACGTGGATAGAGATATAAAATTTGTTGAAAAAGCTTATCAAACCTATAATTTACCAACAATCTTTACTATTCCGGAATATTTTGAACCATACGGTTTAGATGTTAAATTGTTAGAACATGGATATCATCAGGCAGGTTGTATTACCTACACAATGATAGTCTCTATTCAAGAATTAAGAAATAAAAATATTAATGATGAATATTCATTCATTTTTTATTCTGAAAGAGTAAATAAATTATCAACTTTTCTAGCAAAATATTCTAAAAGAAATCACCACGCCCAGAATGTTTTAGAAGCATTAGCATATAGAATTATAATTCCGCAAAAACGTTTTATAGTAGCCGAATATGAAAGTAAAATTGTAGGAACTCTAATGGGAATATTAGATCCCCATGGATTTTTATATATAGCTGATTTACTAGTAGATCCAGAAGTTAGGCAGCAAAAAATTGCTACTTCAATGTTTTTTAAAATTATAAATGAATGGGGCATACCAAACGGAGTTAAAACTATATGGTTACAAGTTGAAATTGAGAATAAAGAAGCTATGGATTTATATACAAAACTTGGATTTAACAAAGCTTATAGTTATTATTATCTTGAGAAATCTTTTGAACCATAAAATAATAAGTGTACCAATAATCCTCAAAATCTTAAAGATAAGAAACATAACCATAGGAACGCTTCTCATCTAAAGAAAAAGAATTGTTTATAAAACCAGAATCGATAACTTTTAGAAAATCATTAATTTCGGGGTAAATTTCATATAAATAGTTAAGAATTTCTTCAAAATAAGTTTGAAATTTCCCATAGGGGATTTTATAATTAACAAACTCTTTATAATTTAGATGGAGTGTCAAAAAACGAGCAAAATGAGCTCTAAATTTCTTATTCAATTTATCAAAAATACAAAAAATAAAATTTTGATCATATCTTAAATCAATGAAGAGAATAATATCTATTAATTCCTTTATCTTTCTGTAGTGTACAAGAGCTGATTTAAGAAATTCTTTAAGTTGGTTAATAATACTATTAATTAGGTTCGATTTAGACTGCACTAGTAAAGTTCCTAATTCCTCTTTATTTAGGCAATCCAAATACCTGCTATTTAACAAAAACTGTTTCACTTTTATATCACTGCTTTCAAATCTTTTAGCCACCTCTTCTTTAAAAACTGACGCGGCAAGCTTATCTCCTGCCTTAGTCAACTCCTTAAGTAAAGGAAATGCCAAATTACTATGGATCAAACATGAATTATAATCATTTTCATACCATACTTGAAGATTTGAACAATGTGCCCAGAATATCGTTTTAGGAGAAATTCTAACCTTATTTTCACCAGAACTTTCAAAATGGCCATCAATTTTATCTAAAAACTCATCTATAGAGTCACCCCATTCGAAATCTTCAAATTTATCTATAGGTATGTTCATTAATATGTATTTGCAATGCATAAATAATACATTGTTTACATATATGTTTGTCTTCCCATCTTCTAATCTAAGGTCGAGAAATCTATTAATTGTAAATTTTAGCATCAAAAGTTAATGGGATTTCTTATATTTTATTTTTTTGCCTTTTTAAAATTATAAAGTTTCAGTTAATAGATATTATTAAATTTTTAAATTGTAAAAAAATATTATGAATAATTTAATAAAAATCCTCTATGATAGAATACCATACTATTCAACATTAGGTTTTGATTTACAAGAAATTTCTAATGGAAGAGCTAATTTCGAAATCGAAATAAGAAAGGAATTAACACAGAATGGAATGATTCATGGTGGCGTGTTAGCTTCCCTTGTTGACTCTACTTGTGCATGTGCAGCGTTTTCATTGATTCTTCCTAATGGATATGCTACAACAATAGATTTACAAGTTGAATTCCTAAAACCAGTTTCAAGTGGACGTTTAAAAGCAAAAGCAAAATGTATAAAGAGTGGAAAAAATATCTTTTTCTGCAAAGCAAAAGTTTGGACTGAAAAAGGAGATCTTGTATGTACAGGAAGCTCCCAACTTCTCAGAATTAAATGACTTAATTAAAACTTATAGAAAATTATTACTCTTTTTCTCTTATTTTTTGTCTCATAATCTTTTACATTTAAGTAAGAAAACTATAGAATAAGTAGCAAAACTTTTTTATGTTCTATTATTACGGAAATCAGATTTTATAGTACTTTTTTATATTTAAAATAAAATAAATAATATTAATATGAAAAAAACAGTAAAGCTCATTGTTTCGGGTGATGGTGGTGTTGGGAAAACTTCATTTCTCAATCGTTTAATTCATGATAATTTCGATGGTAATTGTAAATTAACTAAAGGAGTTGATTTTTTTTCAAAAACCCTTACAGTAAATGGGCACGAGTATAATTTTGTAATGTGGGATTTTGCAGGTCAAAATCAATTTAAACAACTTTTAACCAATTTCGTTGATGGGTCTATTGCTGCATTTATTTTATTTGATTTATCTCGCTTCAACACTCTTGAAAATGCGGAACAATGGATACAAAAATTAAATGAATATGGAAATATTTCTGCTTTTTTATTAGGGACAAAATGTGATATGATTAATCTTCATGAATGCAAAGTTTTTGATAAGTATGTTTCAGAAATTATCAATAAATATAATAACATAATAGGTTATTTAAAAATCTCATCAAAAACGGGATATAATGTTAAAGAGGCTTTTAATTCTTTATTAAAAAGGATTTCAAATTAAAAAATTTGGATTAAAAAATAATTATACTTTTATGATCCATCCAAACTCATCCTCAACTTCTAATCTTTGAATTCCTGTTAATAATTTATATACTTTGTTTGTTATTTCGCCTGGTTCTCGGTTATTAAATATCCGTTTTTTACCTTCTAAAGTAACTGATGCAATTGGTGTTATAACTGCCGCTGTTCCAGCACAGAATACTTCAGTACATGACTCTTCATATAGTTCTTTATAAGATATATCTCGTTCTTCAATCTCTATCCCTAGCTTTTTGGATGCAAGTTCTAAAATAGATTCTCTTGTAATTCCTTCTAAAATCGTACCAGACTTTCTTGGAGTTGCTAATTTACCATTAATCATTGCGAAAAAATTAGCAGCACCGACTTCCTCGATATATTCCATATGAACCGCATCTAAATAAAGAATTTGGGCAAATCCTCTTGCCTTTGATTCTTTTGCGGGTAACATTGTCCCAGCATAATTACATATTGTCTTTGCTGAACCTATCCCTCCCGGAGCGGCTCTCGTATATTTTTTTGAAATTTCTAAATTAATTCCTTTAAAGCCTTCTGGAAAGTAAGGTCCAACGGGAACTGTAAAAATGATCAATTTAAATTCCTCTGCTGAATGTACTCCCAGAATTGGCCCATAACCAAATAAAATGGGTCGGATATATAAAGCTCCTCCACTATCATAAGGTGGAATATATTCTTCATTTTCCTTTACAACTCTCTTCACGGTATTAACAAATTTATCCACATCATATTCAGGCATTAACATCCTTCTAGCGCTAAAATTGAATCTCTTCGCATTTTCTTTGGGCCGAAATAACGTTATTTCTCCATTTTTAGCTCTTAAGGCTTTCATTCCTTCAAAAATACCTTGTCCATAATTTATTACACAGGATGCCGGTGAAATTTCAAAATTTCCAAATGGTATAAAATCTTCTTCGCCCCATTTCCCATTCTTATGAGTAACCATAAACATAGTTTTGGTCTCAATAAAATTAAAACCTAATGAATAGAAATCAATATCCTTCGGATCTACCATAGTTCTATAAATCTCTTTTTAAATTATTAGGATTAATATGTGAAGATTAAAAAGTCTTATTGATAAAAATCTAATCAATTACAATTACTAAGTTTGTTTTTATCTTAATCGAATTGAATAACTTGTTATGATCGAGAAGATAAAATCATTAAAATAAAGAGTTAATTTGAGAATGATTTATTAAAAACTGATCAAATTTTCATAAAATTTTTCAAAACTAACTAGTTATTTTAAGATATGGCTTTACAAAAAGTAACTATAAAAGATATTTTAGATAAGAAGAAAAAAGGCGAGAAAATAGTAACAATTACGTCATATGACTATTCTTTCGCAAAAATTGTTGATCAATCTAACATAGATCTAATTCTTGTCGGAGATTCACTTTCAATGGTAATGCTTGGATATAAGAATACTTTATCGGTAACAATGGATGAAATGATTCATCATACTAAAGCGGTGAGCCGAGGTGTATCAAATGCATTAATTGTTGGAGACATGCCCTTTCTTTCATATAAAATAAACCAAACCGATGCTGTTATAAATGCTGGACGTTTTATTCAAGAAGGTGGTGCTGAAGCCGTTAAAGTCGAAGGGGGAACAGAAATCTGTCCTACAATTAAAGCAATGATCAGTGCAGATATTCAAGTTATGGGACATATAGGTCTCACTCCCCAAGCAATTTATGAGTTTGGAGGTTTTTTAGTTCAAGGAAAAACAATAGAAACAGCAAAGAAATTAATCCTAGATGCAAAAAATTTAGAGGAATCGGGTGTTTTTTCAATTGTTTTAGAAAGTATTCCTTGGCAAATAGCAAAATTAATTACAAGTAGCGTTGACGTCCCAACTATAGGTATTGGGGCTGGAGTGTATTGTGATGGGCAAATATTAGTGATTCATGACATGTTAGGTATCTTTACAGATTTTAAACCCAAATTTCTTAAATACTATAGTAACATCGGTGAATCCATTCGTCATGCCTTGAATGATTATAAAGATGAAATTATAAATGGGATATACCCCGATCAAGAACATTCATATGAATTTCCTCAACAAGGTTTAAATAAAATCAACAAATGGATTGAAAATGTTGATATATGCGAAGAAGCTCATAAATTAATTTAAAATATATATTTATCTTCTTAATTTTAAAATATATAGTATGATGATATCTTATTTAGTTATTAGTAAAATCACGGAATTTCATTATTATAAATAAAATTATAAATTTGTATTTATAGTTATAATATATAAGAGCTTGAACATTTTAGAAAATTGCTCGATATATATTTATTTGAAACGTAAAGTGGGAACATGTAATGGCTGAAGAATATGATTATCTCTTTAAATCGATTGTCGTAGGAGACGGTGGGGTTGGCAAGACTGCTCTAACTCTTCGTTTTTCTAAGGGATTTTTTACAGAAGATTATAAAATGACTATCGGTGTAGATTTCCATGTAAAAACTATCAATATCGATTCTATCGAAGGCCTTATTCGGGCAAAGCTTCAGATATGGGATACTGGAGGACAGGAACGTTTTAGCTCGATTAGACCAATGTATTATAGAGGATCTTTAGGCGCACTTTTAATCTTTGATCTTACAAATGCTGGTAGTTTTGAACACCTCCCTCAATGGATAGAAGAAGTAAGAGCGAATGTAAAAACCGAGATTCCTTTGTTACTAGTTGGTAATAAAAACGATTTAGTCGATCAAAGAACTGTTTCTTTAGAAGAAATCAATAATTTCACACGTAATTTTAAATTATACTACATGGAAACTTCAGCAAAAACTGGTGAAGGTGTTGGAGATTGTTTTTACATTCTTGCGTGTTTAATGATTGGTTCAGGAGTACCTGATCAACTAATTTCTAGAGGAATTGTGTTCAGTCCTGGCCAAATTCCAATGATGGATACAGAAACGTATCCCACTCCTGCACAAAAAATAAAATCAGAATTTGATTATGCAGCTCCTCCCGTTCCTGAACCAAGCTCTATTAAAGCATATGAACCAACTTCAACATTTGAACCTGAACCTGAATTCGAATATGAGGCTCCTCCCGTTCCAGAACCTGCTATCGGAGAAAAACAAGAACCCACCCCTATATTTGAGCCAGAATTCCAACCAGAAATTCCTTTACCCGAAACAAAAATTGAAGACTCGTCAAAAAAACCTATTCAATTTGATTTTAAGACACCAACGGAGATATTATCTCATGAAAAACCAGAACAACAATATTCTCCTTCTCAACCTACTCCTTTTACTAGCAGGGAAGAAACATATAAACCAAAGACAATCCCTTTTACAGACAATATTCCTGTTCCCGCTCCTCCTCCTGAACAATTTCAATCTCCTCAAGGAGATCCTTCAATTCAAAGTTTTCCTTCAAATCTAGCTTCAAATTTAGCACAAATAGATAGTACTGATACTAAATCAGATTCTCTAATGGATTATCTACCGGAACCAATTTATTCTAAGAAAGACAAGAAAAAACTTGACAAACAAAAAAAGAAAGAAGAAAAGGAGAAAAAACTTCAAGAAGAAAAAGAGAAGCAAGAAAGACTTTTAGAAGAAATGAAACATTTAAAGAAGGAGAAAAAAGAAAAAACCAAAAAGGAAAAGAAAGAAAAAGTTGAATTAAAAGAAACTAAACCTCCTATTTCAGCTCAACCAGCTCCAACAACAGGAACCACAAGCGCCCCTTCTCTATTTCAAACATTGTCTCAAAAAGTAGATGATACAGAAAAAACTCCAGCTGAAGCTTTTGTACCATTTATAGCCGATAAAGAATCTGAGGCTCAAGAAATGAGTAAATTAAGAATAATTCCAAATGTCTCAGATTTGGAAAGCAAACCTACCATGTTTTCCCCCACTCAAACATTAGCACCAGCTCAACCAACAGTCCCAAAACCCTCTGGAAAAGAAATTTTTATTTGTAAACAGTGCGGTGCGATTCTATCCTCTGATTACGCATTTTGCAATAAATGTGGCTCTCAATTGTGATCAATAATTCTAAAATTGAATTTATTCCATATCAATCCATTTCACTTAGGAAAAAATTTTGTAAAATCTAAATAATTTAATTATAAGGAGTTTGAAAAATCAGATTAGAGATTTTTTCCACAAATAGGGCATGTACTCCACATCTTTTTAATCTTAGAATTGCAATGAATGCACACCTTTAATTCAGGATCAATTTTCGTTTGAGGTTTACCAAATATTGTTGATTCATTTGATTTATAACCCTCAGAATTCTTTAGTTCAGGAACTTTAATTTCTTCTTGAGGAACAAGAGTAGATTGTTCAACCATCTCTCGAGTAATAGAAACTTTTTGTTTTGGGACTTCCACTGAAGGTTTATGATATTTTTGGGGTTTAATAGAAGTTTCTTTAATCCTTTTATTCAAATCTTCACTTTCTTGTTTTTGTGGTGGTTTTTCAGATTCCCCAATTGGAACTCCTACTTTGTAATAAAAGTATTTTCCCTCGTTATTTTCAATAACTTTTTCGCCATCTTCTAAATAAACTTCAATATAATAGATTATTACTGAACTAACCGGTACTTCTGCAATTTCAGCTATATGATAATCCAGCTTCGCCTCCATTTCCATTTGGTACCATGTTTTCCCTTGATCAGCACTAAAAATTAAAATAACATGAGAAATTGCTTTATTAAAATCCTCTTCAGTAATTTTAACTACAATTTTTATTGTTTTTTTATGGCCTTCTTTTGGTGTTGTTATAACTTTACTATCATCCCATGCTGCTCCACATTTAGGACAATTAGTAAACCAATTAGGGTATTCAAAACCACACTTAGAGCAATCCTTTGTAAAATACCTTGTTGTTTTTATTCCTAATGTTTTTTTTTCTTTGCCCATAATGTTAATTCCAAGTTTTTGAAATTAAACTCCCGAAAAATATTACTAATAATTAAATAATAATTAGTCTTAAATATATTTTTTTTCTAAATCCCTCATAAAAAAGGGGAATTGAAGAATTTTGCATTAATTCTCAAGAAAATTAGATTTATTTTTAGCAAAAGAATTTAAGTGTCTTGAAAGTATACTTAAAATCACGTAAATTATTGAGGTTCAGCAAAAATAAGGAATAATAAATTTATTTATAATTTTTTTAAAATTTTCTTTAAATCTTCAACAAAATTTTGTAAGTGGGATTTTTGAACGTGAGGCATAACCACTACTCTAATAAGATTGAATTCTTCAAATTTTCCTAACATCCAATTTCTTTTTCGTAATTCTTCATCAATTTTACAAATACTTTCTCCATTTTCAGTTGTGATTCCTACTACATTTGTAATTGGATTAGTCACGAGTTTAATTCCTTTCATATCATTGATTTGGGCAGTTAAATATTCCGTATTTTCCATACACCTTTTTACTATTTGTACAAAACCATTAACTCCCAAAGATTTTAAAATTGCCCAAAATGCTATAACTGTTCCACCTGATCTAGTTCCTACTATATGAAAATGTTTAAAATTTCCTCCAGCGAGATACGGAATTTCAAATCCTGTTTTTTGCAAAATTGAAGGATCTCTTAAAAAAAAACCCCCAGATGGTATAATTCCTAATCCCATTTTATGCGGATCCGCCGTTATTGAATCAACAGCATCTACAGAAAAATCCCACTTGGGTATTGAAAAGTTTAATCTTTTTAAAAAGGGTAATATAAATCCTCCAAATGCAGCATCAATATGAAAAAAAATGTCTTTATCCTCTACAAGGGTTCCAATTTCTTCTATTGGATCAATTAAACCTAAGGATGTAGTCCCTGCAATTCCTACTACACCACATGTGTTCTTATTTAAAAGTGATTCAAAATGAGTTAGATCTAACTCAAAATTATCATTCAATTTTGCTTTTCTAAGTTTAATCCCCAATAAATCAGCTGCTTTATCAAAAGAAATATGAGCAGAACAAGGTACCACAACTTCTGGACGAGTGATATCTGGTTTTAATTTTTTAGCAATCCTCATAGCTATTAGGTTTGCTTCTGAGCCTCCAGTAGTAAAAGTTCCGATTATATTTTTTTCATTAAACAATTCTCCAATTTCAGAAACTAATTCTTCTTCTAATGCTGCAGTCCCCAAAAACAACCCTGGATCTCCGAGATTTTTTGAGATATATTTCAAATAAATTTCAACACCAAAATCTAGAGGTTCAGTACACATAGATCCTAAAATTGAACCGGAACTATAAGAAAAATCTTTCTCCAATTTCTTTTCCAATATCTTAAGTATTTCTTGTTTAGCTAAGCCATTTTCTCGCATATTTTTTATATTTAAATATTTGTTTTTAATATCTTCTCTACTTTTTTTAACAATTAGAACATTTTAAACAATTAAAATTTTACAACTAAAAACTAAGATCATAATGAGATTACAAATAAGATCTT
>JABXKB010000182.1 GCA_013375485.1 Promethearchaeota archaeon
ACAAAAAAAGATATTTTTTGATTGAAGTTAAAAATAACTACATTTTTAGGTTTAAAAAATAATTCTAATGAGCTCAATTTACTCTTCTTTTCCATTTTTTTCCTTAATTATTACTGTTAAATCAGCATTACAGTTATAACAGAATTTAGGTGTAGAATTAAATTCGGCACCACAGTTCGGACATTTAATTCTATTTTTGCTTGCGATTAATGATAAATCTTCTAATTGAATTTCACTCTTAAATTTTAGTACTTTTTTTAAAATTAGAGAAAAAACAATTGATAAACCTACGATTACAATTCCGAGTAGAAATGTATGTAAAAAATGAAATTGAAAATAGGAATTAAAATATTCTTTAGAATGTCTCCTTAAAAATACATAAAGAAAAAAATTTGGGAAGAAAAATGTCATTAAATTCATTGAATAAGCTTTTTTAAAATTATTATAAATGAAAATTGGTATTAACGATACCAAAATCCAGCTGATATATAAAAAAAATAAACCAGATAAATCATTAAACAGAGTGTAGCTTGCTAAAATTTGTATAATTTTTTCTCGCTCTATTGAAATACCCATATCGAGATTTAAATCAATATAATAACCTATGCTATAAATAAAAAGGCTAAGAAGTAGTATTTGAATAATAAATAAGATTATTCTACTTCTGACAACATCAATTATCTTCATTATTATGTAATTAAATTTATTGATAAATTAAATTCTTTTTTAAGGCTTTATAATTTGGACAACGAAATTTTTCAAATATTCATTTTAATCCAAATCCAGATTCAACCATTTGATAAATTTCATTAAGGAACCTTGTTATGGTTCCACCTTGAATGACGTCATGATCCAATGTGATTGTTACATTAAGAAATTCTCGTTCAATTATTTGGCCATTTTCCTTCCGTAACCTTTTATCCAAACATCCCAAGGAGAATTGGATTGGCCAAGGCTGGATGGGAATTGGCATCCCAATCGTTCTTACATCTTTCGTGAGCATCCCCACAGCAGTAACACAAACAGTTCCTATATTTTTTTTCATCATTCTCGGCTTCTTCAGCATTTTTTTAAATATTTTTTTTCGTAAAAACTTGGGGAATGAACTAAATAGTTTTTGTAGTTTTTGTCGTCTTGTTCCATGTTCTACTAAGCCTTCAATACTTTGCTTTTGTGCATTTCGGATTTCATTATGAATCTCAAGTATAGATTTACGGTTTGCTTGACGAATAATGTAGCTTGTTGGAGCTTTTTCACCATCTTTTACCTCTCGTTCTATAATAGTGTGAACATCTACATCATAAAAAATATATTTCTTAAGACCTACGCGTATGGCATGAACGTCATTATATTTTTCAATTACTCGAGAGAATACATAAATAAGATAACCGGTCAAAGAAATTTTTTCACCATAAATTTCCTTAGATTGTTCCAAAAGTTTTAAAACTAAGTCAATATCAATTTGTGCAATCACATGAATGTGGTGACGTTGTAGACTCAAATCAAACATGTCAAATATTAATTTATGAGTCTTAGGTATTTTTTTAACTAAGAAATCTTCATTATTATTATTGAGTTCCATTTTATCCCAAATGGATACTTTATTTTGACTTTATTTAAATTTTGATAATCTAAAACTTTATTTTAAAAAACATTTGAATTTATGAAATACAATCAGAGTAATATTATTAATGCCTAAAACAGTAAAATTTTTAATATTTGCTATCTTTACTTCATTAAAGTGGAAGACTTGTATTCTTATTTTTTAAAATTAACATTATATAATTGTTATAGAGGATGTTTTCTCCCATGAGTTGTACTTCTTCTTCAAAATTTATAAAAGAAAGTAAAATTAATGAGGTTTTTAGCTTATGAGTTATACTTTTTCAAGAATGAAAATGATTGAAAAAATCAAATTTGGGCTCCTAAGCCCTAACGAGATCCGTAAGATGTCAGCTGCCCGTATTATCACCGCAGATACTTATGATGAAGATGGATTACCTATCCCATCTGGGTTAATGGATCAGCGATTAGGAACAATTGAACCAGGTCAGCGATGCCAAACTTGCGGAAATCTTGTAAGTAATTGTATGGGTCATTTTGGGCATATAGAATTAGCTAGACCCGTCATTCACGTAGGTTATGCAAAAAAAGTCTTAAAAGTTCTAAGAAGTATTTGTCCTGATTGTAGCAAATTAATGCTTACTGAAGAGGAAAAAGAGAAATTTAGACAAGACCAATCGCAACATAGGAAAAAATTTTTTGAGGGTGATGAGGATGCAGCTAAAATCGTTTTTAAAAGGGCAAGAAAAGCAAAAATATGTCCTTATTGTGGAGCAAAGAAGAAAAAAATAATTATTGAGAAACCAACTACTTTTTATGAAGAAGAAGAAGGAAAAGGTTCACGGAGAATAACACCCATTGAAATTTTAGAACGTTTAAAGAAAATTGGTGATGTTGATCTTAGGATTCTTGGTATTTCACCTGAAAATGCACGTCTTGACTGGGTTATCTTTACGGTATTACCAATACCTCCCGTATGTGCAAGACCATCAATTACTTTAGATAGTGGTATTCGTTCTGAAGATGATTTAACACATAAATTAGTTGATGTTATTCGAATAAACCAAAGACTAAGAGAAAATATTGATGCGGGAGCCCCACATTTAATAGTTGAAGATCTTTGGGAATTATTACAATATCATATTACAACTTATTTCGACAATCAAGTATCTGGTATCCCTCCAGCTAGACATCGTTCTGGTAGAGCCCTTAGAACGTTAACGCAAAGATTAAAAGGTAAAGAAGGTAGGTTTAGAAGTAACCTTAGTGGAAAAAGAGTTGATTTTTCTGCTCGTAGTGTCATTTCTCCAAATCCTTATATTAGTATTAATGAAGTTGGAGTACCAATAGAAATTGCGCAAATCTTAACGATCCCTACTAATGTAAATGATTGGAATATTGAAGAAATGAAACAAATGGTTTTAAATGGACCTTTTAAACATCCTGGTGCTAATTATATAATACGTAACGATCGAAGAAGAATCGATCTTCGATATGTGAAAGCCCGGAAGATAATTGCTGATATGCTCGCACCAGGTTTTACAATCGAACGTCATCTAAATAATGGAGATTTAGTGTTATTTAATCGTCAACCTTCTCTTCATCGCATGTCAATAATGGCTCATGAAGTAAGAATAATGAGAGGAAGAACTTTTAGATTAAACTTAACTGTATGTCCACCATATAACGCTGATTTTGATGGTGATGAAATGAATTTACACGTACCCCAAAGTGAAGAAGCTCGCACAGAAGCAGAATTACTTCTTAAAGTTCAAGAACATATTTTATCTCCACGATTTGGTGGTCCAATCTTAGGAGGTATTCAAGATTTTATTTCAAGTGTATTTCAATTCACTAGTAGAGATTCATTATATAATAAGAAAGACACGTTAAAATTGTTATATCTTGGAGATGTATATAAAAACAATCCAAATTTTAGCTTAGATCAACTCACTCCAGTAACCGTTGACTCCGAACCGAAATATTCTGGAAAACAAATTTTCAGTACATTATTTCCAGATGACCTCAATATTAAAGTAAAATCTAAGTTTTGTAAGAAATGCGATATATGTGAGGAAGAAAATTGCTCTTATGATGCATATGTTGTTATAAGAAATGGTAGGTTGATAACAGGAACCATTGATGAAAATTCTTTTGGTGCGATGCAATCAAATAGTATATTACAACGTATTATTAAAGATCATGGGAATGCTCTAGGAAGACAATTTTTAGATAGTGCGACTAAGATGCTCTTGTATGTTATAAGACAGAATGGAATGACAATGGGATTAGATGAGGTTTATGTGCATGGACATGCATATGAAGAAATCGAAAAGATTTTAAAAGATGCAACTGAAGAATCTGAGAAATTAATTGATGCATTCAATGATAATGATACAACTTTTCTAAGAAGAGCCCCTGGACGTTCAATGAGAGAAACTTTAGAATTAAGAATCAGGCAAGTATTAGCAGAAGCCAGAAAACAAGCAGAAGAGACCGCAGCAGAATTTATTGGTGATGAAGCTCATTCTGTTATTATGACTAAGTCTGGAGCTAGAGGTAACATATTAAATTTAGGGCAAATGTCTGCTGTAGTTGGACAACAAGCAATTAGAGGTGAAAGAATTAATCGGGGATATAGTATGCGAACATTACCTCACTTTAAAATCAATGATCTCTCACCTAAATCTAGAGGTTTTGTATCATCCTCTTATAGAAATGGATTAAAACCAGTAGAATTTTTCTTTCATGCAATGGGAGGGAGAGAAGGGTTAGTTGACACTGCTGTAAGAACTTCCACATCAGGATATATGCAACGAAGATTAGTAAATGCATTACAAGATATGGTTGTTGAAAATGATGGTACTGTTAGAAATTCAGATAAAAATGTTATCCAATTCCGTTGGGGAGATGATGGAATAGATGCTATGCATACCGATCATGGTGCTGCTGTTAACTTAGACGTTTTATTATTAAAAGCTAAAGCTTTGGATGTTAACAAAGTACGTCAAGAAATAAAAAAAGTATCCAAATCTAAAAAATCAGTACCAAAAAAAGAAATAACTTCTGAAGATAAGCCTGTAAAAAGTACTAAAGTTAAAACTAAACCAAAAAAAGAAGAATTTGATGAAGAAACCTTAGTGAAACAATTTGAGAAAGAGATTGGAAAAAACGCTATTTGGCGGGGTAAAGAAACCAAGGCTTATTTAGACTGGAAAGAAGAAAAATTAAGATAAAATAAATATTTTAAAAAGAAGGAATCTAATAATGGCAAAAGTAAATCCAGAATTATTGGATAAAGAGTTAAAAATTTTAAAAGAGGACGGAATTCCTGATGATTTAGTCAATAGGATTAGGGAAAAGGTAATTAATGAGGATTTAGAGGAAGAGCAACTCGAATATTTATTGAATAAGATCTTTATTAATTTTAGTAATGCTCTTGTAGAAACTTCAGAACCGGTGGGGACTGTGGCAGCCCAATCAATTGGTGAACCTGGAACCCAGATGACGCTGAGAACCTTTCACTACGCAGGAGTAGAAGAATTCTCTGTAACTCAGGGATTACCCCGTCTTATCGAGATTGTTGATGCACGTCGTTTTCCCAGTACACCTCAAATGACGATCTATCTAGAAAAACCATACAATGAAAGTGAAGATAAAGCAATTGAAGTTCATAATCGAATTGAACAAATACGGATAGAACAAATAACTCATGACGTTGATCTTGATTTTGTTAATTGGAATATTGTAATTAATTTAATCCCCGAAATTTGTGAGAAAAAAGGAATTGAAATTAATGAAATTCCAGATATTTTGAAACGCTATAAGAAAAAAGGAACAATAAAACGCGAAGGTAATTCTATTATTATCGATCCGGGAATAGAAGATCTGCAGAGTTTACAAAAATTAAGGGAAAAGATCCTTAAAAAAGTTGTAAAGGGGATTAGAGGAGTAAAGAGAGGATTACTAACTCCTTCAGATGATGGAAAAGAGTGGATAATTAAAACTGAAGGTACTAACATGCAAGGTGTAATACAGATTGAAGGAGTAGATGTGACAAGAACTGGTTCAAACCATATTCATGAAATTGAAAAATTATATGGTGTTGAAGCAGCACGTCAAATGATAATTCTGGAATCTCAAAAAGTCCTTGAACAACAAGGTTTAGATGTAGATTTAAGGCATCTTCTAATTTTATCTGATTTAATGTGTTACTCCGGTTCAATACAATCAATTGGAAGACACGGAATTTCAGGTTCAAAATCAAGTGTATTCGCTCGAGCAGCATTTGAAGTTACAGTTAATCAACTTCTTGATGCTGGGCTTTATGGAGAAGAAGAGCGACTTTTGGGGATTCCTGAGAATGTAATTGTAGGACAAATATCACCAATCGGAACAGGACGTGTAAACGTAATGTTTGATCTGGATGCTAATTTAGAAATATTAAAAAAAAAGAAAAAAACTAACGGCTAATCGAAAAATTTTAATGCCGCATAAATATCATGAATGTGCTTTAAAAAAAAGTTAAAAAAGTATTATACTTATTACTTATTATATAGATACTGATTGAAATTACGATGGCAAAGAGAAATAAAAAACCTGAAGCTACTAAACTTGATCTTAGTAGGAAAAAAACTAAAGAATTTGATATTAATAGTAATATCAGGGTTGCCTATAAAACAGGTAAGATTTTATATGGAAAAAAACAGGTAATAAAGAATTTAATTAGGAATAATCCTTTCAAGATGCTTATCGTGAGCAATAATTGTCCGGTAGAATTGCTTAATCAATTAAATCATTTTAATTCTCTTTTAAATGATAAATTTTTTATCTATAAATATAAAGGTTCAAGTTGGGAATTAGGATTAGCTTGTGCTAAACCATATATGATATCACTCATGGGAATAATTGATTTTGGAGATTCTGATTTAATAACCTTAAAAACTAAATGATTTTAACTACACTAAGCTTGATTTTTACATGATAAAAAAGAATATTAAGATTGATCGGGAAACAATGGAACTTATTTCATTATTTAATAACATATCTGGAGCAATAATTAAAGATTGCTTGATTTTTAAATCTACTGAGAATGGATCCGAAATAGTTATATTTTTAGTAAAAGAAGAAGATGTAGGAAAAGCAATAGGAAAAGCTGGTGAACATGTCAAAGATTTAAAATCAAAACTCAATAAAAAGATCGATGTTATCGCCTTTTCTGAGAATCTAAACCAATTCATCCAAAATATCTTACAAACCACAAAAAACTCCATTCAGGTTCAAAATATCGAAATTAAAGAAAGTAGAAATCTAAAGAAAACCGTTATTATTACTGTTCGACCTCAAGATCGTGGAAAAGCCATCGGAAAAGATGGTTCAATGATAAGAAAAATTAAAGAATTGGTTCTAAGGTATTTTGAAGTCGATAATGTAATTATTAATACGAAAAATATCTGATTTTTATTACTTAAAAATTATACTTAATAATTACTATTAATTTAATCACAAAGTTACTATTTATAGTGATTATTATTTCAAAATTGAATCTGTACGATGAGCAAGCTTCTATTAATCATGTTAAATCGCTAGGTTTTACACGTCACGCCGCATCTGATGGTGAAACAAAAACTATAAACTATATCCGAAAAGAACTAGATAAAGAAAATCTTGATGTTAGAATAGAATCTTTTGAATGGACTAAAACATCGACAAAATTTAGGAAAGTGATTTTCTTATGGCTATTTATTGTTATTTTGAGTAGTGAGATATCATTATTATATCCCACTTTTACGTGGTTAATTCTTCCTCTTGATGGTCTCTTTTTTCTAGTATTAATACTAGGTGGGAAATATGCTTTTGATCATTCTAGAATTATATTTGTAGGTAAGAAAAGAGAGTCAAAAAATATTATAACAACCATTAAAGCTAAAGAATTATATCCAAAAAGACCTTTGATTTTATTTTCAGCTCATCACGATTCAGTTTCATCAAATCTTCCATTCAAAGTGATGAAGCCTTTATATATTTCAATGCTATTTCTTCTTATCTCGTCTCTTCTTATAAACTTAGTTCTTGCCATTTGGTCAATTGTTGTATTATTTACAGCAATTCAAATTGACATCATATATTTGTCGATAAGAAATATATCCCTAATCATAGGGATTATCCTACTAACAGAAATTTTCATAACATTCTTTAGTAAAAAGACTAATCAATCCATAGGTTCAATAGATAATGCTTCTGGTGTAGCCATTCTTCTAGAATTAGCAAAACTAATTAATAAAAATCCTCTTGAGAAAACCGATGTAATCTTTTTATGGTGTGGCGCGGAGGAGATGGGATTATGGGGGTCGAAACAATATTGTTCTAAACATTTCGAAGAATTAGACAGTGACTATGACTTGAACAAATCATATAATATTAATGTTGATATGGTGGGTACTTATATAGGTTTAATTGATGAAACCGGATTATTAAAGAAAAAAAAATTAAATCAAAATCTTAATGACGTCTTAAAAGCATCAGATACAAAACAAAAAATCCTTTCTGAAAGTCCAAAAATGGCACTCGGAGCTGGAAGTGATCATTCAATTTTTCATAAATTCACTAAAAAAGCAGAGAAACATGGTTTTCAAATAAGTTGCTTTTTATCAAATAAAGATTCAAAATATATCCATTCAAAAAAAGATATACCTGAATTATGTTCTGTTGAAAATCTAAATGGATGCATAGATATTTGTTATAATGCTATAAAAAGCCTTGATCTGAGAGTAGAATAACTTATTCAGAATCTAGAAAAAATCATTGTTAGTAAGATTTCATCATATACATAAATTTTAAGTTTAAAGATGTATTTTTTCACATTATACTAAATATAGTTTTGGTGATAAAAGAAGTGCCAAAAGGACTATACTCAGCAAGAAAACTCAAAGCAAATCGAAAAAAGTTTCGATGGTCTAAAACAAAATATAAAAGAAGAAAACTCCAATTAAAGAAGAAGGTTGATCCACTCGAAGGAGCTTGCCAAGCGTTAGGAATTGTACTGCAAAAAGTTGGTCGAGAGAGTAAACAGCCTAATTCAGCAATTCGTAAGTGTGTACGTATTCAATTAAAAAAAAACGGAAAAGGAGTTACAGCCTTCTTACCTGGAGATGGAGCTCTTAATTTTATAGAAGAACATGATCGAGTTATTGTTGAAGGAATTGGTGGCGCGAAAGGTAGAAGTGTAGGTGACCTTCCTGGAGTAAGATATCGGGTCGTGAAAATAAATGGTGTAAGTCTAGAAGCTCTCTTAGCTGGAAAGAAAGAGAAGCCATTACGGTAAAGAGGTTCTTATTAATGAGTAAAACAAAGACAGAAGTAAAACTTTTCAATAGGTGGCCATTTACAGATATAAGAATTCAAGATAGAACGCTTGAAAATTATATTAATTTAAAACCTATCATCGTACCTCATTCTGCAGGGAGACATGAGCATAAGAGATTTTGGAAATCCTCAAAAGTCTCAATAATTGAAAGATTTGTTAATAGATTACTTTCTCCCGGGTTTATTGGAGGTAAAATTAGAGGTCGTAAGAGTTCTTATAATTCAGGTAAAAAGAGCAAACTTATTAAAGGTATTAAGAATGCTTTTACTTTAATCGAATTATTAACTGGCCAGAATCCCATACAAATCTTAATAGATGCAATAATCAGTACTGCACCTAGAGAAGAGACCACCAAAATAGCAATGGGAGGTATCAGTTATGCGTCAGCAGTAGATATCGCGCCGCAGCGTCGAGTTGATCTTGCTATCAAATACATCGCTCAAGCAATAAGTGCTAGATCTCATTCTAATGAAAGACAGTTCGAAGAAAAT
>JABXKB010000183.1 GCA_013375485.1 Promethearchaeota archaeon
TTTTTAGAATTTGAACCTGAATCTAATAGGCTTTTAGCTTCTTTAATTGTTGTTGCTATAGCCGCCCCATCATAGTCCGCAAAGAATGCGATGTTATAACAGGCGAAAAGTGGCTTGGTTACAAATACCCCCGGCACATCAACAAAGGCGCAACAGGAAATATCTGTTGTACAAGACGCTTTGTTAAATTCTTTTATTAGATAGAAGGACTTTTGAGATGGTCCTAAATTATTTACTACTGCTGCTATTTTCATTTTGCTTCCTTTAAAAATTGTTCATATTGTCTGATATAGTCGTCCTCATTGTATTCTTCTGAGCATAACACTAGTAATATATCTTTTCCTGTTGTATATCTTTGTGTCGCCCAGGTCATTCTGTTAATCATTAAGGATTGCCCCTCTTTTAGTAAAATTTCTTTTTTTGATTTTGAGTCGTCCAGTGTAATTAGTATCTCTCCATGCATACAGATTAGAATTTGTGTGTTTTTTCTATGTGCATGATTTCCCCTAGTGTCTCCGCTGGGTACATCTTTAATGTAAAAAATTCTTTTGACATCAATTCCTAAATCCCTGTTTATGGCTGTCAGTTGTCCGTATGGGGTGTCAAAGCTTTCTAAGTTGTTTAACATTTTCAATAACCTTGTTTATATCTTTTTTTGTTAACTTTTCATGAAATGGTATACTTATGGTCTGCTTTTCTTCTCGTTCTGATTTTGGTAAAATGTGTGACTTTTGCCTACTTCTAAAAACGGTACTGTTGTGGCAGGCTCCATAGTGTATCCCGCACTGGATTCCATGATCTTTCATTTTTTGTAAAAATTCTTTATTGTTGTCTACTCGCATTCTATATAAGTGTAGACTAGTGTTAGTACAATTCAACTTGTCATTATACTCCGCCCTTATCTCGTTTAAAATTTTATTTTTTTGATCAAGGGTTTTGAAGTTGCTGTAGGCAATTAGTGCTTGGATTGAGTTCCCGTGCATTTTGTATCCTACTTGTTTTTGTTCTATGCCCCAACTAGAACCAATTGTACATCCATTATTGATCATTGTTCTGTAATTTTCAATAATGTAGCGGTTGTTGCTGACGATCATTCCGCCGTCGCAACCGCTAATCGGTTTAGTTGGGTAGAAACTAAATATCATTACATCATTGTCTTTTGCGATTTTGAATTGGTTTCGTGTAACCTCTTGAGCAGAGTCCCATATTCCATCGTGTAGTTTGTACATTCCTCCAACCCAGTCTATGTCGTCATAAAATTGTAATCTGTTTCCAGAATTAAGAATTGCATTTGGAACAACAGGAGGCATAATACTGGGTATTCGGATTGTTTTATTTAGATTGAGCAGAGATAGAAATATCAAGCTAGATGCACTGTTGGCAAAACAGGCATATTTAGCTCCCACATAATCCGCAAACTCACATTCAAATTTCAATACAATGGGGTCGTGCAACAGGTGACTCAGATCTTGTGTGTCTATTCGGTGAGATGGTATGTTGAATAAATTAATCATTTTGATATCAATAGCGATCTTTTTTCTGGGTGTTCTAAGAATGATTGCGTTTCAAATATAATTTTACAGTCATGCTTGTTAGTAATTTTATTAATATGTTTTCTAGAGAGAATAAGATTCACAGTATTCATACCGCCATATGTTTGATAATTTACCATAGTCGTTTTGTCTTGTATATCTTGTCTGTGAATTATTACATATTTTTTAGCATGACTTAAAACTTTGCTTAGTATTTCTGTTCCGTTTGGCATCTCGCTTAAAAAGCTATTCATTACTATAATGTCATAATTACTGATAAAAGAATAGTCATCTGAATTTGCATCAAAATGTATGTACTTTAGTGATGGTCTAAGTGTTTTAGAAACATTTTCTACTATGTGTTTTAAATCCGCGCCCGTGTAGTTAAGATTGGGAAATGCTTCTGCTAGCTCTGCTTTGCAGCAGCCGACATCTAAAACGGTTTCACAATCAACAGCTAAATCAAAACAAGATTTTAGAGCTAGGAAATGATTGCTATCTTTAAGTTTTGGAAAATTTGTTGATAGTATATGTTGACATATTTTTAGATCGTTCCAAGCTGTATTCATTATAGGTTCCTTAAATCAAAAAAGTCTTGTTTTTGTTCTAGTATTGAATCTAAATGCTTATATATTTTTTTTGCACACTCGTCTGGTGTTTGCATTGTTTCATACGCTTCCTTAAATTTTTTCACAGAGGGTATATCTCTTTCATCGTATTGCTGTATTTCGTTTTGCATCTTAGTTTTAACTAAACCGGGAGCAAGCGACAAAAAGTTTACTTCTGGATTTTCTATTGCGTAACAGGACATCAATTGTTTTATTGCGGCTTTTGTGGCACAGTATATTGACCAGCCATAATAACCTTTGGATGCTGCGCCAGAAGAAATGCATATTATATTTTCTACTGTCTTGGTTTTTAGTAGCTCATCTATGATTATTTTGTTTGACCATACATTTATATCAAATGCCGCTTTGTAATGAGGTGTATCTAGATTAGATGATTCGGCAAGCTGGCCTAGTATTCCGGCGTTTAGGAATACGTACTTGTAATAATTTGTTTCACATGCGCATTTTATTGCACGTTCTACTTGGTTTAAGTTTGCAAGATCACAATCTCTGTGAACATCCCAATAATAATGATCTGGCTTATTCCTGCTAATAGAATGTACAGAGCAATTAGACTCATAGACCCTGCTTAAAGATGCCCCAAGACCAGAAGTTGTTCCGGTAATTAATACTTTATCCATTTAGCGCATTCTCGCAATATGAGTCTTTATTCAGTCCCGTAATAAGTTTACATAGCGATTCAAATTTATGAATATCCATGTGTCTTTCTGATGCTTCTTTTGCATAGTTATCAGTCAGGGCATATTTAGAAGTTATGAGTTCGTATGGAGTTGGCTTAATATTTAGTAGATCATTATACTCTAATATAAATTTTGCTAAATCAGCAATATCTGATTTTTCTAAAACGTATTCTAGCTTTAAATTACCAGAGCCTTTTCCCATGCCTCTTATAGAGGTGTCGGTACTGTTTACTAGTTTTTTTAATATTTCTTTATAGTTAACCATAGCCATACCGCTGTGGTCGTGTAAATGAAATCCTGTTTTTTTTCCGTATTCATGACACATATTAAAAAAGTGTTCAAATTTCCAGAAGTCTTTTGTTAAATCTAAGTCTCCATGAGTGTCTGCAAAATAAACATAATCAAAAGGCCAGTCTTTTATCTTAGTAGATAAGTCCGTAAGCTCTATAAATAAATAATTTGAAGCATTGAAAATATTAAAACTAACATTAAGCCCTGTGTACCGCTTTAGTTCTTTACCGAACAGTATGGCTTCATTCATATCTTCTTTTCTCGCGCACATTCTAATCATAGATATTTCTGATTGATCGCGTGTCGGATAGTCGCTCATGTTGTGACTACAATAATGGTAGTCAATCATAATGGAAACGTTATTTAGTCCTGCTTTTTCCGTCACATCGCAAACCTTTTCATAGTCAAGATTATAAAAGGTGTTTGTCGTTTTAGATGTTTGACCCCAATAACCAAGCTCCAAAGTTCCAATCTGATGTAGTTTAGATAATGTTTTGTAATAGTCTCTAGCAAATTTCAGAGGCCAATCAAAATCAACAGTGTGACCACCATCTCTTAGTGTTACATCAATAATCTCAATCATTTTTCCAAGTCCTCGCTATTTTTAAGTCTTCATACGTGTCAATTTCTATGGCTTCTGGCATAGAGATCGGATATAGAAACGGCTTCTTGCCTGTTCTATTATTATTTTCTTTAAAAGTTTTTTTGGTAAAGATAAAAAATGCTCCGTTTCCTAATTTTACTGGTTCCAAGTCTTGAGTTTTTTGAACTACGCTTGGATCAAAATTTATTGGTTCATTTTTGTAATATGCAAATTCTTTGTGCGACGTACAAGCTTGAACAGAGTCGTATCCTTCTTTTAGCTTTTCTGATGCGCTTTGTATTGTTTGCAGTGTTATGAAGGGGGATGTTACGTGGGGCGTGACAATTATCTCATGTTCATCTTTAACGTACATATCTAAAAATCTATCAATCATTAAAAGCGCTGGACTGACTTTAAATTCAGGATCTTGTTCCAGCTTGATATGCTCTTCTAATCTTTTGTAGCATGTTACATAAGATATTTTTTGACATTCGTAATGTACGTCTTCACTGTCTGTGTCAATATATACATCTTGTCCCTCAAGCTCGTTGATTAAATTTCTCCACAGGGGCAGCCCACGTACTTTTAAAAAATTCTTAAACTTGACTCTTTGAGAGTTTTCTTTAATATAAATAAAGTGTTTCATTATTCACCAATAAATGTGCAGGTTAGTTTTCTCAATCTAATCGGATCTAGTTCTACAGCAAATATTTTTTTCCATTCTCCGAGCATTAATTTTCCGTTTTGAATTGGTATTGTTTCAGAAGAATTAAAAAACATGGATCTTATGTGAGAGTGTCCGTTTATTCTTTCTGAGTGATGAACATCTGACCTCAAAGAAATCATGTCGTGCATGTATTTGGTGTTTTTGTGTTGTCCTTCTGGTGACTTGGTTATCGGTGCTTGAGCATCCAGAAAAAATCTTACATCTGCATGATGTAAAACCTCATCTTCTGTTAGCCATATGCTCATTGTCGTATGGGGAGAAAAAACGTTTACTATTCCAGATTCGCCCCATTCTGTAGCAAATTCCTGTACTTGTTCTGTGATGTTTGTAAACAGCTTATCTGTATGAATTTCAATTTGTTTCTTCATTAATTATGTTTCCATATACATGGTTTAAAAGGTTAATGATTTTAAGAGATGGTTTTAATCCAGTACTACCTATAGTAGTCGGATTTGTGTCTTTTAACATACATAAAGTAGCATCTATGTAATTATTTTCGTGTAGCCATCTTAATATGTTTACTTCACTTTCTTTGTCGTGGCAAGATTTGCCGTTGTCTTCTTTTTTAAAAACAGAATCGTTAACATAGTAGCTTTTTCTGGTTTCTTTTGTCAGGCTAAAACCGAATACAAAAGGACAGCTTCCCGATAAAATATTTTCTAAAACACACACAAATCCTGTTCTGGGCTGTTTACTAAATCTATAAGGGCATTTTTTACGCTCTAAAAAATCATTGTACTTGCCGCAAACGTTGCTGGCATCGGCATACCAAACAGACTTGTAATCCTTTACTGAAAAATTATCATAAAAATATTTTAGATATTCTTCTTTGTATTCTTCTCCGTAAATTTTTACGACCGTATCCCAATCTGATTTTTGTTTTATGAAGTAATCAAAAATATGACTACAAACAGCTAGTTCATCCTTGATTGATCCACTGTTTTCTTTTGGTATACCCATGTTGCAACGAATATTTCCTTTAAAGCTATCTAGCAGTTTATTTACTTGCAATTTTTTATAGGGCTTGTTTCCTATTATGATTTTAGCCATTGTTATTTTTCCACCTGTCTACAAAATTGTAAAGGTGTGATTTTATTGGACTCCATCCCAGTGTGTTTCTGGTTTTTTGAGAACATATAGAGTACCTATAGTCTTGCCCCATCCTATTCTCTACAAAATCAATATGGTCTAAATATGAATCAATTCCTTTCCATTTACATATATTTTTTACAACTTCTAAATTAGTCATGTAGTTATAAGCCGAAACATTCCAAGCTTGATTTTTTTGGTCTGAGTTACATACTTTGTAGATTGCTCTTACATTATCTTTGACATAAAGCCAATCTCTGACATAAGATCCATCCCCATGAATTGGTATTTTTTGTCCAGTCTCCAAAGAATGAATAATTCTTGGTATTAATTTTTCTGGATATTGTCTAGGTCCATAGTTGTTAGTACTTCTAACTATTTGATAGTCTACACCAAAGGTTCTAGCGTAAGCTAAAATAAGCATTTCTGCCGCTGCTTTAGTTGCAGAATACGGATTACTTGGACTAAGTATGCTGTCCTCTGTCTTTTCTCCTTCGTTTACATCTCCATACACTTCGTCTGTGCTTATGTGGACAAATAGCGGTTTCTGATACACCTTAGCCCTTAGTAGGCTTAGAAGATTAAATACACCATCCGTATTAGACCTTAAAAAAATCTTGGGAGACTCTATAGAATTATCAACATGAGACTCTGCCGCAAAGTTCACGATGATATCGCAGTTTGGAAGATGGTCAAGGTTGCATATATCTTCTTTTATATGTGTGTATCTTGGATTAACATCAAAAGGCAGCTTTGTACTTGCTGCATAAGTCATCTTGTCTATGTCTATAACTTCATGGCCTTCTTCAAGAACTTTCTCTACAAAATGACTTCCTATAAACCCCCTGCCGCCAGTAACTAAATATATCATATCTTATACCTCAAAAGCTGATTTTCAAATTTTTCTTTTAGTCGCTCTAGGTTTTGTCTTACAATCTCTGGATGACTGTATTCAAAATCTTTAGTGAAGCATGGCCCACGGTATGATGGTTTAAATTCATGTACCCCCATGTATTTTGATTCTACACTTTTTCTTGCCTGTTCGTCACCAAGAACCCAAGGTAAATAAACTTCATCAAAATAATTGTCTATGCAGTTGTTCTTGCTTAAATACTCTTTATAGTATTTGAGTTTATTAAATACCTGATTGGGAAAAACATAGGAATAGTGATACATTCTGACCCCATAATTGTCTGACAAGATGTTGAAGTCTAAATGTTTTTCAGGCCAAGGATTGTCGATCTTGTGCGCTATCGTTGGTGGTCTATGTGTCGCCCAGTATGAGCCAGGATAAACTTTTCTAATTCGCATAAATTCTGCGCCTTCTTCAAAACCTCCAAGACACTTGTCGAACCCGCCATAAAATGTTACACTTTTAAATCCTACAGAAGTATATCGTTCTGCTTCTAGTAGACTGATAATTTTTTCTATATCTTCTGACTTAAATACTTCGTCACAATCTAAATTCCAAATGTAATCTGTTTCGTCATCAAGAAATTCCATATAGGCGTTACATTGATCATCTTTTTCTAAGTATTGAGAATGGATAATTTTGATTTTATTTTCTGGATCTGGAAAACTATCTAGTATTTTGTTTGTGCCATCTGTAGATGTTGTATATCCCTGTTGTTGCCAGTAGGCCACTGGACCTTCTGCTATCAAGATTTGATGAGCATAAGGATATACAGACGCTAGGGTTTCTTCTAAAACCTGATCGCCATTTAATACAATCATTCCAAATGTTATTTTCATATTAAAGCTCACAATATTTTTGTGTTCTGATAAAATAGTCATTATAATAATTTAACGCAAATGCATTATTATAAATACCACATTGACACCAAGCGCCCGATCTATCCATTCTGTATCTTTCATTATCATAGTCTGGTGTGAACTGTGCGAAATGCACAAAATACATTTTTTGTTTTTTTGTGTCAAAATCTATTCCTAGATTCAATCTTTCTTTTTTATGTCCGTATGGTCGCCACACAAACTCTCCACCAATTTCGTTTGTTACGTAGTCGTAAAGCCCCATGTTCCAAGGGGCGCCATGACCAATTTCTTCATCTATTACACATATATTTTCTGGTCCAAAAACCACACTAAAAGCTTCTAGATACTTTTGATCTCCACAGGTTCCGTATTTTTCTGCCCATTTATTATGAGGATTTATGACACAATCTCGCCACCATTTTAAACATTTATATCCAACCTCGTCATTTTTAAAATAAATTAACCCAACATTATATCCGCCAACATGCGAACCAACATCATTATGTCTGTGTAGCATTATCGCTATGCTCTTTTTTGATACGGTTTGATATACATCTTCAACATTGTTGTAAAAACATATATCTGAATCTATATACATAAGATCATCTAAATCGAAATTACAAATTAGATATTCGGAAAAAAATGAAGCCATCGCCCAGCAGTATGTATTGTCACCGCTTGGGTCATATTTTGTGTTGTCTTCAAGGATCTTAAAGTCTTGTGTTGCTTTAATTTCATCCATTCGTATTAAATGAATATTTTTTTTATCTAGACTTTTCATCGCTTCGTATGTTTCATCATCCATACAAAGATAATAAAAATTAAATTCTTCATTACAGTTTTCTTCTATTGACTCATAAAGAGCCATTCCAAATTTTAGATAATTCTTGTCTGATAGCGCACAAATATTTATCATCAATCATTCCTTATATATATCGAGTCGCCCCAGCCCTCTGACTGCCAGTGGGTGTAGGTATGAGCCATGTTGTTTTTTTGCAGAAAGTTCGTGATTTCATTTTGAAGTGGGCAGTTTTTGTACATTTCAAGTCTGTTGACTTCACATATTATAATGTCTATTTGCGATAAATGTTCGCCAAAACCTTTTAAAACTTCTAGCTCGTAGCCCTGAACGTCTATATTTAAAAAATTATAGTCTGGTAAAACTATTGGCGGTTCCGCGATAGTGTTTTCAATAAAATAATCGAATCTATTTATATTTATGGTTTCTTTATCTGGAAACGTGACTTCTGGATGTTCTACCAAATGATGCTTAGGTTCTAGTATGGAGCTAGATGCCCCGGCCCCGTTATCAACACCGCCAGCCCTATCGGAGATAAACATTTCTGCCTGTTTATTTTCTGAGCCAAGGGCTATGTTAAAAACCCTTTCTCCTAGTATACATTTTCTTTTTACTATTTCAAATAACTTGTATTGAGGCTCAAATAATATGGTATTCGTTAGTCCTAAAGATCTGTATTGTAATAACTCTTCTCCCACAAAAGCGCCAACATGAATCGCTCCACGTATTTTTTTCGCTGACACATTTTGTATTTGTTTTAAATCAAATATCATTTTAATCCTTTCAATATATCTATTTCTGTGTGAGGACATTTAATAATGGGAAATTCAATATTATCAAGATCTATTCTAGCACCAGATTCATATTTTTCAAGAAGATCATATTCACAATAACTAAAAACATCTCCCGCTCTATTTTCTGTATGACTGTCTTGCACTTTGTTATTAGGACTATTCACAACCGCACTTTGAAACGGGCAAACTATTGCGGTTGGGGTAACGGTCCAGAATCTTTGTAACGCTCCTTCAAATTCGTTTGGCGTTTGTTTCCACTTTTTAAATTGAGAAATTTTCCATAACTCAAATACCATATCTTCCATATCTGATTTTTTGAAAATGTGACCATCCACAGATAGGTTGTATGACCAATAAGAACCATAGTGATTAGCCGTTCTGTTAACAACCATCCAACCGCCGCATTCAGAAAACCCATATGTTGTTGGCTTATCCGAAAAAACATGACCGTCATGACCTCTTTCACATATGTTCATACCTAATCGTAGTGATATACAAGAAACGGCATCTTTTTCTA
>JABXKB010000184.1 GCA_013375485.1 Promethearchaeota archaeon
ATTATTCTTAATATATTATACGAAAAAACGTCTAAAACTTAAATAGCTTGATCAGAGAAGATTTTATTTTCTTTTGAATAATAATCAGATCATTTAATAAAACAAAAAAATTGTAAATATATAATATAAATATTATATATTTGATGGAATTGTAGATTATGAGTATGGAAGACAAAATTTGCATGATAACAGGCGCGAACTCTGGCATAGGTAAGGCAACAGTTATAGGATTGGCAAAATTGAATGCCACAGTAATTATGGTATGTCGTAATAAAGAGCGAGGAGAATTGGCTAGAAATGAAATAATAACTCAGACAGGTAATAAAAATATTGACTTATTTCTCTGTGATCTATCTTCACTAGAGCAAATTCGAAAACTTGTGGCAGAATTTAAGGAAAAATATCAGAACTTACATATACTAATAAACAATGCTGGAGTTATGCTTAAAAAAAGAATACTATCTGTTGATGGGTTTGAAATGAATTTTGCTGTGCATGTTCTTGCCCCCTTTTTATTAACTAATTTATTACTTGATGTTTTAAGAAAGAGTGCTCCAAGTCGCATTATTAATGTCGCTTCGGCAGCACATAAAAGGGCAAAAATGGATTTTGACGATCTTCAGAGTGAAAACAAGAAATACCGGTTATTTACAGTATATGGCATATCAAAATTAGCAGAAATGTTATTTACTTATGAATTAAGTAGGAAAATAGACGGAACTGGAGTAACCGCTAATGCTGTTCATCCCGGTGTAGTGAATACTAATCTTGGTCGAGATCAATCAAAGTTTAGCCAATGGTTTGCAAGAAAATTTTTCAAAAGTCCGGAAGAAGGAGCCCAGACTTCGAAATATTTAGCTTCTTCACCAGAAGTAGAAGGTATAACTGGGAAATATTTTGTAAATAAACAACCTAAACAATCCTCTGAAGAATCCTACAGTCTTGAATATGCTGAAAAACTATGGAAATTCTGCAAAGAAATGACAAAATTGAATATTTACCAAGATTAAATTTCTAATAATATGTTTTATTAAATCTTCTTTATTTTCTTAATTTAATTCTTAAATAATAATCGATTTAAAAAACGCGATCAAGAATGTTCCATAATATAAAAGAGTCTATTAGGAAACGAATGGAATATTTAGAAGAATTAGATACAAAGGATAGAATTGATGGAACACCTAGAATGGAGAGACTCCGTCAAATCCCTCCTGAAACGGGGAAATTCGTATCACTTCTTGCTGCTAGTGCTCCAAAAGGAGAATTTTTAGAAATAGGGACCAGTGCTGGATATTCTACTCTTTGGATAGCTCTTGCATGTAAACTCAATGGAAATAAACTCATTACATTTGAAATGTTAAAAGATAAAGCTGAATTAGCTAGAGAAACATTCACGTTAACTAATTTAAACAATGTTGTAGAATTAATTGAAGGTGACGCTCGAGAATACATTCCAAATTATGAAAATATATCTTTTTGCTTTTTAGATGCTGAGAAAGAAGTTTACGAAGATTGTTATGATTTAGTGATTCCTAATATGGTTAAAGGAGGTTTTCTTGTTGCTGATAATGCAATTAATCATTATCAAACATTAAAACCGATGTTAGATAAAGCTCTCGCTGATGAACGAGTAGATGCCTTGATAGTACCTATTGGCAAAGGAGAATTGGTTTGTAGAAAAATTTGAAGTTTAATCGTAAACTTCTTATTGTCTATTCCTAATTTAAGAAACATCTTTAAACCTAAGGAAGATCCCATATTTTTATAGTCTGATCAGTTGATCCACTGGCAATATATTTCCCATGAGGTGAAATTGCAACAGTATCAACTGAACCCTTATGTCCAGTTAAAGTGTGGATTAATTGACACGAGGATACCTCCCATATCTTTATTGTTCTATCCCTTGATCCACTGATTAAATATTTTCCATTAGGAGTTAATGCAAGAGAAAACACTGGCCCCTTATGACCCTCAATTGTAGTAATTTTTTCACCTGTAGAAAAATCCCAAACATGAATAAGCTTATTAAATGAACCACTAATGACATATTTCATATCAGGGGTTATTACTAGCGCGTAAATCCACCCGATTTTTTTAGTTTTAAGTTCTCTGATGTTAGTTCTGCTTGAAACATCCCATACATAAATGGCTTTTTTTCCCTTCTGATAAATTATATAATTATTATCTGACGAGATTGCAAATGTCCTAGATGATCCACCCGTTTTAAATTTATCAATTAATTCCCCTGTTTCCAAATCCCATGTGCGTATTCCACTATATGGCGTAGCTGCTCCAATTACATACTTCCCATCAGCAGAAACATCAACTTTTATGACAGCGCTCTTTGTCTTAGCTTCCCATACTAGGTTTCCAGATGAAAATTCCCACACTTTTATTCTAATATTTTCTATTCCAGAAGCTATATATTTTCCATCTAGAGAAACTGCTACATCATTTACCCAACTAAAAGTGCCTGTTGTTGCTTTAATTTTCCTAATTTGATTACCAGATTCAATATCCCAAATTTCAATATAGTTTTTTGAAGCACAAACAATATATTTGCTATCAGGCGTAAATTTTAATGAAGTAATGGTTCCCTGAGTGCCCACATCTTCTCTTTTCCTAATCGTTCTATGGACATAACTACTTTCCATTTTTAAAATCACTCATAAATTTGGATTAATTTAATTATATAACTTAACATTATTTATACTTTCAATTATCTCTGATGATTTTTATAAATAAATTTCACAAAATCGCTAAACAGTATAAGGTTTATAATCTTAGGTATCTTAATAAAAGTTTTTAAATTTATTTTCAATTTTGAACCTTATAAAAAGGATTTTATGTGATTTTTTTTGTTTAGGTTCTTCATATATTATTTTTAGTTCATTAAATAAATTATATTTCTCAGAAGCTTTAAATTTTTAACATAATTAACATTTAAAGACAAATTTTCGTGATTAAGATTATAAAGTACTTTGCGATACAAAGCTTTAAATACTTTTTTTTCTATTATATAATTGGGACTTAAGGAAGTCTCACTGGATAAGAGAAGAAATATCAACTTCATAATTTATACTCTTAATCCACCTTAGGTAATCAAATTTAAAAAATATCAATTAGTTCAATTTAGGTTTAGAAAAAAGGTGCATAAAAGTATGTTATTTAATAAGAATAAAGAAATAATGCTCACAATTGGTCTATTTTCTTTGACCATTGCTATTTTATTGGATAGATTTGCGGGAGTAGGAACAATAATTGATTTTTTTTGTGGTTTATTGACAGGAATATCATTAACGATGAATCTAGGCTATTTAATTAGGTTAAGAATTGAAAGAAATTTAGAAATTAAGCAAAAATAAAAAATATGTGCAAAGGATACTGAAAATGAAGGTTATTGAAGAAAAAGTGGAAATGACTCAAGAGAAATCAAGTAAATTCATAGACTTTCTTGTTCCTGCTGTGGCAATATGCCTTGGGTCAACAATCATGGCTTTAATTCAAATATATTCAGTAGTTTTATTACTACTTGCTGAACCAATAATATTAGTTGATGAGATAAGAGAAAATGAAAACTTTAAACACTTCTGAGAGAGGTTTGATTGCTTCATTGATTATCTCGGATCTTGTAAGTTTTTTATTAATATTATATAACTTTTTGTTTGCTGTGCCTGGAGAACGATATATGATTCCAATATTCCTTATAGTTATGCCAGCAGTGTATTTAGAAACTAAACGGAAGCTAGAAATGGAACAAAATAAATCATTTCAATATAAAAAAGTATTATGGGTATTAATGTCATGCTTAATCATAACTGAGAGCATGAATTTAATTCTAAGTTTATTGTAACATCAAATTTTAAAATTAAAAAAAAAAAAATAAAAAAAATAAAAGGAGGTAAAAAAAGATGAGTAAAGCATACGCAATTAGAACTCAGAATCTTTCTAAAAATTTTGGTAGTCTTCTTGCAGTCGATAAATTAACTTTAAATATTCCTTATGGAAAAACATATGGTCTATTGGGACCAAATGGAGCTGGAAAAACTACAACTGTAAGAATGCTTAATGCGATTATCTCTAAGACTTCGGGAAATGCATCAGTCGGTGGGTATGATATTGTTTCTGAAAGCAAGAAAGTGAAAATGATATGTGGTTTTTTACCAGAATCTCCTGGACTATACTCTAAACTTACCGCAAAAGAATTCTTAGAGTTTATCGGAGAGTTATACTATTTGCCAAAAGATGTAATTTCTGCTCGGATAAATGAATTGTTAGAGTTATTTGACTTAGAAGGTCGAGAGAACGATCTTTTAGAAGGATATTCCAGAGGGATGAAACAAAAAGTTTGTTTATGTGCAGCATTGATTCAAGATCCTGAGATACTATTTTTAGATGAACCAACATCAAATTTAGATCCTGCCGCCGCCAGAATGGTAAAGAATCTTATTTCTGAACTTGCTAAAAAAGCGGACAAAACTGTTTTCATTTGTACTCACCTACTTGATACTGCAGAAGAGTTATGTGATATTATTGGTATCATTATGGATGGCGAACTAAAAATTGAAGGTAGTCCAAAAGAAATCATTGAATCTGTCGGAGCTAAAGATCTAGAAGAAGCATATTTAAAAATTACAGGGGCATCTCATATCGATGATTTATTGGCTTGGAGAGATGAGAATTCTAATAATCATGAATTTAGTAATAGTAAAAAAAAGAAAAAGAAAAACAATAAATCGAGGTAGATCATAGATGACAGTTTTAACGACTGAAAAAGTGATAGATGCGACAACATCTGACAATAAAAGAAAAAAATCACTCGACATAGCATATCAAAAAAAGAGTTTATGGGGAGTAATCGCAAGGAACGAGATCAGGACTAGGACAAGTAGTTTCAGAAATCATCGTAAGTTATTTTTTATTGCATTATATTCGCTTCTCCTACTATGGGCGGTGATTATCGCACCCTATCTATTCGATTTGTTTATGCCGACTTTAGCTGTTCAATTCTCCGATGTATTTAAACCTGTAGTTGCAATTACTATCGAATCGCTCATGATGATGGTGTTTTTAGTGCTTGTAATATACCCTTTAAACAATGTATATAAGGAAAACGAAGTAGCATCCAAGGAAACATTGCTAGCAACACCAGTTAAGGCAAATGATATTTTTTTAGGGGAATTTCTAGGTAAATCTCCGATATATTCAACTGCAATCTTAATAATTGCTCCAATAATTGTGGGGGTGATAAATCCTATCATTGATTTAACGGCAATCCAATACATAATTATATATGGAACAGTTTTCGGTTATGTATATTTTGCTAATCTAATAGGAACAATTTTCGCAAGTTGGTTTGAACATAAAATTTCTAAAAATGAAAAAGCAAGGGATTTAGGAAAGGCTTTGATATGGGTATTTACAATTGTTTTGGTTGTTATTATGTATGCAGTAATGTTTTTCCTTAATTTCCTGTTGGAACACCCTGAACTAAAAAACTGGTTGGCATTTTATCCATCTCTATGGTTTTCAAATATCATATTGTACTCTATAGATCCGATTTTACTCAACACATTCATATTAAATATATGGATAAGTGTTCTATTAGCCGTTGGTATCCCACTTATTACTTTGTATGTTTCATATAAAAAAGCTGAATCGTTTTATACTTTAGAAGGAGGTATCGAAAAGACCAGTATTACGATTATTGAACATGAAAATCCATTTTATGTAGTTGTAAGAAAAATTTCCGGTCGTAAATGGGGAGGCTTAATTGTTATACAACTAAAGAGATTTTTCAGGAGAAAAGCGAATATTGCTAGATTTGCTTATGTAGTAGGGCTTTTAGGATTTATGAGTTGGTTTATTTCAAGGATGGGTAGTGAAGATTCATTTATGATAGTCTTTAGTTCCACCATATTAATCGCGATGGGAGGTGGAATAGGAAGTATCATTGTAGGACATCTTGCTTTTGTTGATTCAAAAGATTTGATATGGGTCTATAAGCGATCTCCAAGAGGAATAAAAGCAATTGTATATTCTTATTTGCTAATGATGTTAATATTCAATACTTTCTTAGCAATATTCGTTACCACAATGCTTACAATATTCTCGAATATTGATCTTCTAAATACGGTGATTTTCTTTGTCGAATTTCTATTATTTGCCCAGATATCTATGTGCCAAGCTATGGGACTTCAATGTATGTCTCCCGCTTTCGGAGAGAAAGATTCAAGCATGAAAGGAAATATGATGATCTCAATGTTACTTTTACAACCATTAATATTTTTGCCAATAGGATTATTGATATTCTTTAGTCCGAGGAGTGTTGAATTACTAAGAATAATTTTGCAAGTTCCTATATTTCTTTACAACATTGGAGTTAGTCTTCCGATCCTATATTTTGGCATGAAAAAATTGAACAAATTGGAGTAAAATTTTAACTAAGAAATTTTACATCTTTCTTTTTTTTTTTAATAAGTTATCAATTAAGAAATAAAAAAAAATAAATCAAAGGGGGAGATATAAATGAATAAGCTATTACTTTTAAGAATCATCTTAATCATTGCATTTTCTGCAATTTTTGTAGTGCTTGTTATGATGTTCTTAAATAATATAACTTAAGATTTAATATTAAGGTGAAAAAAATAACAGAAAATATTGATTTGAAAGAAATAGAGAAAAAAACGTGGAGATCTACTCTTGAAGATGGAATTTTAGATATATATTTTGGTATATCGGTTTTGGGTATTGGTGTAGGTATGAGTCTTGGTCCTATTTTACCAGATCCTTTAGATATTTTTATACCTTTTATTTTTATTGCAATAGGTTTGTTTTTTTTTTTAACAGCGAAAAAACTTATTGTTCAACCTAGGTTAGGTGTAGTAAAATTTGGATATAAGCGAAAAGGACGTAAAATAAAAATATTAATCGTTCTTTCCATAAATCTTATTGTCCTCATAATCCTTTTCGTAATCAGATTTTATAATCCTGAATTAAGTTTAGAATTTCCTGGATATCTAGATGGATTAATTATTGGGTTACTATTTATTACTGCCCCCGTATGTTTTGCTGGTTATTTCATAGACTATCCTCGTTTTTATTTCATAGGGTTATTGGTAGGGATAAGTTTCTTTTTGTCAGATATTTTCTCTCTTTTTATACCAGAACCTTTTGATACTTTAACAGTATTTGGTATTGTGAGTACGATAATAATATCTCTAGGGATTGTATCCTTAGTTAAGTTTATTAAGAAATATCCTATGCCTAAAGAGGAGGTTGATTAAAAAATGGGAGAGAATATTGATTTAAGGAAAATTGAGAAAAATATTCTCAAAATGGCTCACCAACATGGTTTTTTTGATTTATTAATTGGTTTTATGGTTATGGGAATGGGATTTGCCCCTTTCTTTCGGGAGGGCTTGCCTTCACCATATAAGTACTTTTTATGGCCATTGATTCTTATTATTATAACCTATATATTAACTTTTTTTATTATCAAATATGTCATTCAGCCCAGAACTGGAGTCGCTAAACCTGGTCCATCGTTAAAATCAATGAAAAGGAAATTATTCATTGTTACTTTTATTCAAGTTGCAATACATTTAATCTTTGTTATATTATTAGTTATTGGAATTGGTTCTGGAATACACATTGAAGGATTTATGTTTATGTTGATTATAGGTTTATTTTTTTTACCAATTTTCGCTATTATAGCATATTTAATGAAATATCCACGATTATATTTAATCGCAATACTTATCTGGTTAGCTATTTTTATCAATGAGCTACTTTATGATCCGATAGATTATAGAATTAGATGGCTTTTATCATATGGGATTTTAGGAGGTATTATTTTTTTAATGGGATTAGTAATTTTTATTCGATTTCTTAAGAAATATCCATTACCAAAAGAGGAGTTGGTCTAAAATATGGCTGAAAATGTAGATTTAAAATCGCTTGAGAGAAAAGCATATAGATCAATTTTCGAGGATGGAGTATGGGATTTATTTATCGGTTTGATTATATTAAGTTTAGGGTTTAGTACATTTTTAAGTTCAATTCTTAATTTGAATGAGTTATGGTTTGCTATTATTCCGACCTTAATATTGAATATTATTGCCTTTTTGATATTTTTTTTAGGGAAGAAATTTATCACAATCCCACGTTTAGGAATTGTTAAATTTGGACAAAAGCGTAAGTCAAAGCAACAAAAACTCAAGTTATTTTTGTTTATATTTTTCATCTTAAATATCATTTTCTTGATTTTACCATTTACAGACTTAGTTAATTTCATACAATTCAAACCACTTATTATTGCATTAATTCTCGGCCTAGGGGCAATAACCTTACCTTTTGTGGTAGTAGCTTATTTTTTAGATTTCATAAGATTATATTTTTATGCTATTCTGGCAGGATTAGGTTTTTTTTTAACAGAATTGCTTTATCCAATCGTAGGGACCCCTCTGGATATTTTACTTCCTTTTGGTATTACGGGAGGGGTAATTGTAGTAATTGGTTTATATTATTTTATTACGTTTTTAAAAAAGTATCCATTAACAAAATAGGAATGTTTCAATGGCAAAGAAGAAAGCGGAGTCAGACGATATTATCCAACCTCTCAGCGACATTGATAAAGTCATTCATGAACCTTCAAGGTTGATGATTATGTCAGTTTTATATGTTGTTGAGAGTGCTGATTTCGTTTTCTTACGGAACCAAACGAAATTAACTGATGGGAATTTATCATCCCATTTGAATAAACTGGAATCTGTAGGATATGTGGAAGTTGAAAAAAAGTTTAAGGGTAAAAAACCTCAAACTATATTGAAACTTAGCACACAAGGCAGGGAAGCTTTTGAGATTTACCGAAAGAGTATGGAACAAATCTTAACTGGATTGAGTGATAAATAATTTTCCTTCAGAGAAATGCTTTTTTAGATACCTTTTGAAATTCTAAATCCTTCACTTAACCAAAAAACAACAGCTTCTTTTAATTTATAAGGGAATTTCTCGAGTTCCGATTTAGGTATTACTTCTGGAAGCACTTCATCAATCAAATAAGGGATATTATCTAAATTTTCAATATTTTCCTCAAAAAAACTCCACCAATTATTTAAATTAGCAATAGATTCATTTAAAATACTTTTAGCTTCATCTCCATGGATTAAACCGAAATGTGTTAAACTTATGGTTTCATAGTCAATCTTTTTAATTTTATCAATAGAATTAAGAAAATTTTCTCTATCCCAATGCGGAGGATAGAAAGGAGGGACAAAAACAGTATCTGAGACTTTATCCCC
>JABXKB010000185.1 GCA_013375485.1 Promethearchaeota archaeon
ATTAAACAAGCTTTAGCATCCCCAACGATACCAACGGTTACAGGATAGTTCTTTCCAATTTCATGGGGATCTATATCTATTTGGATTAATTTAGTTGGTGGAATTGAAAAACTAACTCCATCTTTATATGAACTCGCAGTTTCATCAGCAAATCTACACCCTACCGCGAGAATAACATCAGCATTGGAAGTCATTTTTAATCCTATTGTTGTACCTTTGGATCCCGCTGACCAGCAATAAAGTGGATGAGAATTATCAATAATATCCTTCCCCATCATGGTAACTACTACTGCTGCACCAATTTTTTCTGCTAACGCTTTAATTTCTTCACTTGCATTTGAAGAAATTGCACCTCCACCTATGAATAAAACAGGTCTTTTTGAATCTTTAATTAACTGTGTAGCTTTCTTTATCAACTCAGGATCACCCCTTACGCGTCCAAGTGATCTTCTCTCTAACGGTTCTGGAATTTCTACTTCGATAGAATTTGCTTGTACATCCATTGGAAGATCAATATGCACTGGACCTCTTCTTCCTGTTAACATAATATTAAAAGCTCTCTGCATTGTTGTGGGTATTTGCCCTATGGTATCAACCTCGAAACTACGTTTTACAATAGGTTCTAATATTTTTGGCATACTAGAATCTTTTTTTCTCTCTATTTCTTGGAGAACGCCTTTCCCTCTCATATGAACGTGAGTATCTCCAGTAATTATGAGACAAGGAAAAGAATCTACAAATGCATCGGCGATACCAATAGCAGTATTAATTGCTCCAGGACCAATTGATGTAAAAACACATAAAGGTTTTCCTGTAACTCTATAATATCCCACCGCTAGATGAACTCCAGACATTTCTTGCTTAGGTTGAATCAGGTGAATCTTATCCTTATCTTTAAAGAAAGTATCTACAAGAGGAAGATTTCCATGCCCAGGAATCCCAACAACGTATTTTACTCCCTCTTTTATTAGATATTTAGAGATAATCTCTCCACCAGTATATTTTGGCATTTTTAATCCTGATTTATTTGTTGAACTTTATTAATTATAATTTGATAAGCTAAAAATAGATTTTAGTTTACTTATCAGTAGAAGATTTATTAATAAAAAGAATTTGAGAAAAATTCTACTATTTTTCTACTACAAATATTTAAATAGAATAATTGATATTATAGTAGTAAGTGATAATAATATGCCTAGAAAAATTGATAAAGAAAAATATATAAGTATTCTTGAAAGACTTCAAAAAGGAGAAAAACAGTCTTCTATCGTAAATAATGAAAAATGCTCTTATGGAACAATTTCGTCTGCTAAACAATGGGATAAAGAGGGTAGACCTACTACTATAATAACTCCAATTAAATCAGTAGCAAATACATCAAGAATTATTTTTTCAATTCCAACTTTTTGGCTCGATCTTTTAAATGAAAATATTGAACAAGGGATTTGGATGGATTACTCTGATGCAATTGTTGATATTATTCGTACGTACTTTCGAATGAGAATGGATTCATATAAACCACCTCAAGGAGATGTCCCTACTTTTGCAGATAAAGGTGAAAATTTTAGAAAAGTAAGGAGGAATATGCTAAAAGAATTAAAAAATAATAAGAAATAAAGAAAATTTTTTTATCATCAACAATTATATTGAAAATTCAATATGCCCCCTCTTTTTATAAGGAAAATCTCAAGATTTAAACATATATACATATTACGGTATATAATTCCACCTAGTTGATGAGTAAAGTGCCTTCTGTTTTAGAAAAGATACGTATCTTGGGAGAAAATTCAAAATATGATATTTGTGCCAGTACTGCTTCCAGTCGTACCGATAAATATCCTAAACTTTTTGGAGATTCAAAAGAATGGATCGGAGCTACGGCAAGTGCGGGTATTTGTCATTCCTATACCCCTGATGGGCGATGTATGAGTCTTTTCAAAACTCTATATACCAATAAGTGTATTTATAATTGTAAATATTGTTTTTCACATAGTACGAAGCAGAAAATGAGCTTTAGTCCCGAAGAGTATGCTAGAACATTTATGAAACTCTATTCGATGAATGTTGTGGAGGGTGTATTCATTTCTTCTGGTGTTTGTGGTAGTGCGGATAAAACAACCGAAGAAATGCTGGAAGCAATTCGCCTTCTTAGATTTAAATATAAATTTCAGGGATATGTTCATTTTAAATGTTTACCTGGTGTAAGCCAATATCTGCTGAAAGAAGCAATAACTCTGTCTGATCGCATTTCAATTAATTCTGAAGCCTCTACTAAAGCCCATCTTGCTGAAATTGCTGAACAGAAAGACTTTGACAATGATATCATAACACGCCAACGTTGGTTAAAGCAAATTCGAGTTAAACATAATGATGAAGCTCTTAAAATTATGAGAGATTTCAAGCAAGATAATAAATTGAATTACCAAGAAAAAATGATTAAGGAGAGACGAGAAGATGGGTATAAAAAATTCAGATGGGATGGGGCGCCAATTCTTAATAGTGGACAAACAACCCAGTTTGTAGTAGGGGCAGCAGAAAATGAAAGTGATTATGACCTACTTAAAAGAATCGATTGGGGATATAAAGAAATTGACTTAAGACGAGCTTATTTTTCTTCCTTCATTCCAATCGAAGGAACGCCTCTAGCAGGTAAGCAAGCTGCACCTTTAGCAAGAGAACATCGATTATATCAAAGTGATTGGTTATTGCGAATCTATCATTATAAACTCAAAGATTTGAGAGAAGTATTAACAGAGGAGGACAATTTACCCATTGGCGATCCAAAAATTCACTTAGCAAGACAATATTTTAAAGATCATGGACCTGTGGATCCAAATCAAGCATCTTATAATGAATTATTAAGAGTTCCAGGGATTGGTCCAATCTCAGCTAAACGGATAATTAATTTGCGTACCAAAAAATTTGTATTTAAACGTAGACAAGATCTAAAATCTGTTGGTGTTGTATTGAAACGAGCTGATCCTTTCCTTTTAATAAATGGAAAAAATCAAAAAACCATTCAAAATTTCATTGATCTTAATAATAGTAAGAATATACAGAGGGAAATCGTATGGGAAGGTTAATGAATAAAAATGATCCATTAGAAGTTGTTGGATGTGCTAAAGGCCATTCACATGAAGAAATAATTAATAATCTACCCCGACATTGTAAATTTTCTCCTAATCTCTTCAAACAGATCAAAAAAATACCAGAAGTAATCTTTCGCAATTCAGGCACTCTGATTGCAAAGAAAATAAACCGAATGATGAGAGAAGTAACTACTGAAGCATATCGGGCAAAACAGTTTACTCGAACTGAGATAAATAATCGTGGTGTACTATTTGGAGTCGTCTCACTTAGACATCGAGTAATGGATTTGGTATTAAATTACTTTCACGAGAGATGGCCCGAGTGTATAATTTGTTTGTATAATGAACATTCTGGTAAAACTGGAATAATTAATGAAAAAGGAAGGATTCAAGAGATTGATTCTACTTTGAAAAGTGTTGTAGAAAGAGTTAGTAAAAATAGACGAGTCATACCATATTTCAACGACATCCAATTTTCTGGTAAAGAAATCTTCGAGACACTTTATAAGTCACAGTTTATTTCTGAAAGAGAGAACCAAAATTACTTTAAACGGATGATTCCTGATAGTTGTTTTGAATTACCAGGAATGAGAGGCGGTATAGAAAAGCGTTTTCGAAATAAAAAGATCAATGATTTTCTTTAATTTCATATTATTTTAGCAAATAATTCTTTACCTATTTTATATGCTTCACTTTCATTAGGTAGTTGTAATAAATTTTCCCCGATAATGTTCATTTTACTAATCTCATCATCATTTGAAATGAAACCTAGAAGCTTTACATATTCTTCCTTAATATTACCTACTTCTTTTTCTAAAATATCTCTTATAGAGTTTTCAGGAAAGCGATTTCCTAAGACCCATATGTTTTCAAATCTTAAATCGACTTCTTTCGTTACTTCTAATATTCGTTTCATCGTATGAATGCCCATTTTGCTTGGATCACTTACAATTACTAAGTCTGTGACATTTCGTCCCGTTTTTCGAGCAAAGTACTCCAATCCCGCAGGAGCATCGATAAGAACGACATCATAATTTTTGGATAATACATCAATTACCCGTTTCAAGGTATTATTTACACTACAGTAACAACCACTGCCTTCTCCGCGCCCCATTTCTAAAATATCAAAATCATCCATTTCGATTAAGGCTTCAAAAACCTCAGATTCAATAATTTGATCTTTCGACACATCAAGGGGTATTTGTCGATTTTGTATCTTGTCTTTTAGGGCTGTCATTTTCCCACCGATAGTTTCTTTAAAATTGATCTCCTTGCCAATAATATCTCCGATATTTGCGTCGGGATCGGCATCAATTACTAAGATGTCGAGATTTTTAAATTTTTCAAGCAGATATTTCAGCATTAAGACAAGGAGAGTTGATTTGCCTACTCCACCCTTTCCCGAAAATGAGATGATTTTTTTCATAATTAGTGATATAAAACTTATGTTTATTCTTTATGTAAAGATAATTGAAGTAAGATTAAAAATTTATTATAAATAATTAAAAAGATTAAATCACTTTCTAAGAAGAAATATAAGCTTGTTTAATAGAGATAGTAATAATAAATAGAAAATTTGAAAGAAATCATCAAAAATAATAGTTCAGGGAGTAAATATTTTACGAGACAGTAAGGAATATCTCTTGTGTAACTATGAAAAAACCTCAAAAAATCACTGTTTTAAATTAATATAAAGATTTAAAAAAAAAGAAGCTATATTTAACTATAAAATCTTAATATAATAGAAAAAAAGGTTGAAAGAAATGGGAAAAGGCAGTGGAAAAGCTATTGCTATAATAGCCTTATGTATTAGCCTTGGTTTTGGAGGATATATAGTATATGATAAAATCATAGTATCACCGGGAGATACAACTCCTATCACTCCTGCTTCTAATCAATACTTCAAAGCCTATTACGTTTCTAGCTACGTACTCATAGCTCACTATTGGTTAACAGTTCAAGCATTATTAATTGAATTTAATATAACTCAAGGAGAATCCGTGTATTTCTTTTATCTTGGACAAGTCATTCTTACATATACTACTAGTGATACATACATGGACTTTTATTTCATGATTGATGGGATTAGGATGCATAATCCCACTTGCAAAGTTGAGGGGTATAATAACGTGGACCCAGACGGATTAATAGTTAGTGCTTCATTAATACATTATAATTCAACCTTGTCACCAGGGAGTCATAATGTTACCATCACATATCGAGGAAGTGATCCCCAAAATTATATTAATCCTCAGAGTTTATTTGTTCAAACGTTTAAATGAATAACTAACTTTTTTTTTATCAATTCCATCTTTATATTCAATCAGGGAAATCATTTTCTAATGTGAAAAATTAATTTGTTTAGCATAGAAATTAATATTCATAGAACAGTTGCTAACGTACCTGATTTTTTGTAATAGGAGGAGATAAATCGTGAAAAATAAACTAAAGGGAATTAGAGGTGTTATATTTGATTTTGACTTTACCATAGCAGATTCATCAAAAGGAGTTGTAAAATGTGTAAATTATGCTTGTAAAGAGCTAGGTTTTGCAGAAATTCCAGAAAAGGAGATTACTAAAACGATTGGTCTTACACTCGAACATACATTCACAAAACTATTAGGAGAACAACATGTAGACAAAATTGAGAAATTTAAGTACTTTTTCATCAAAAAAGCAGATGAGATTATGGCAGACCTTACTAAATTATTTACAGAGACACCTGGTATAATTAAAAGATTATTTGATAAAGGCTTTAAGTTAGGGATTGTTTCTACGAAATTTCGATATAGAATAGAGGCAATTTTGAATAGAGAGAATCTTCTAGATTTTTTTGGTGTTATTGTTGGTGGGGAAGATGTTTCAGCTCTTAAACCAAATCCCCTTGGTTTGTTGTTGGCTGTTAAAAAATTAAATTTAACTTCCTCAGAAGTTATCTATATAGGTGACAGTATAATTGATGCAGAAACGGCTAATAGAGCAAATATCTCATTTATTGCTGTTCTCTCAGGAGTTACTCCTCGAATAGTTTTCAATCTATATCAAGTAAGAGAAATTCTTAATAATATCTCTGAACTTCCTAACCTATTGTGTATAAAATGAGAAATGTAAATTTAATAAATCATCTTCTTAATGGATTTATTGTTCTTGACGGTACACAGGAACAATTTTTGATGTAAAATCTTCTAGAGTATGAGGAAACTCGTCTTCACTTGAGATTTTACCCAATTCTAACATTATTTGTCTTGCTAATAACCAAAATGCTAAACCTAATGCTTTTTTACCTCGGTTGTTTGCTGGAATCGCAAGATCTATACCTGTAAGAGTATCGTCGGTATCGAATAAAGAAACTACGGGAATTCGTGCTAATTTAGCTTCACGTAAAATTACTTTATCAGCATGAGGATCTATAATTACTACAACGCTTGCATCTTTAATATAAGTATCAATAATAGGATTTGTAAGTGATCCTGGAATAAATCTGGTGGTTATAGCTCTGCAACCTAATACTTGACAGAATTTTTTTACTGGTTCTTTTCCATATCGTCGAACAGAAGTAACAATAACTCTATCACTTCCTTCTTCAACATATTTACTTAGGAATTTAGCTGCGATCTGAAGTCGTTCATCTGTTTGCGTTAAATCAATAACATATAATCCATAATTAGTTTGTCTGTAAATAAATCTTCTAGCATCTCCTGTTAATAATTTTGTTCCAATATGTATGCCGCAACTTAAGTAGAGTTGTTTTCTTTCCTCATCTTTATCGATTAATTCTTCTTTAACTTCAATTCCTGCTTCAATATCATCAGTATCTAATAAGTTAAGTTCTTCTTCTAGATCTAGGTCTTCTTCAAAATCTATATCAAAATCCTCGCTAAAATCCTCGTTTTTTTTCTTAGTATCGGATTCTTCAGTTTTCTTTTTCTTTCGAGCCAAAATAGTAGCCTTTTTTCTAATGTTAACTAGATTATAATAATTTTGAGTTTATCAAATTAGTGAATATATTATTGAATACATGATAACTTTAATATTTTATCGCGTAGAAATTTCTTAAACCTTTAGAACTAAAGTTTTAATATAGCAAAATGATTTTAATTATTAATATAACTTATAGAATATAATTATAATATAAAATTTTAATTCTGTAATGGTTTGAATTATGACCTCCTATAGACTAATTATTGGTATCATTGTTGGTATCATGTTAAGTTTTTTTACGGTTTTTTTCTTTAATATGATGGTTATCATAAATCAAATAGAATTATATGCTGGTAATGATCTGACCAGAATAGCTTCTTTATTAGTTGGAGCGAATTTTAATTTTGATATGATTGCATTTTTCACTGGATCCCCGTCAATCCTTGGTTTTTTCGCTCCAGAGATATTAGCATGGATTTTTATGGGTTATATTACGGGAACAATAGCAAAAGGTCTAAAGCGAGGTACAATCGCAAGTGTTTTGGTTGTAATTGTAGTTTTATTGATTTGGATTATATTAAGCATTTTTTCTGAAGTGGATTTAATGGCTTTATTTCAAGGAATTCAATTAACTGAAACGTTAGGTGGAATAATCAGCGCACTTGTAGGGGTATTAATAGGAGGATCAGTTGGAGGTCTAGTAAGTGGTCCTTACGAAGAAATTTATTAAGATCATAATGAGTTATATTTTCTATTTTTAAACAAACCTTATTCTAAACTCTAGTAAACAATTAATATCTATACTTTATATATTGATTATTTCTTACTTAGAACAGTAATTTACTGAATTAGATGATAACTAAAACTTAAAGTCCATTGGTTAATTATAAAAAATAATGGTTAAAAAAGAAGAAATCTTACCCGATCGGGAATTTGTATTAGATTTATTAAAGATATTAAAAATTCCACTTTCAGTTCGCCGCCATTCAGAAAAAGTTGCCGAAAAAGCAATACAAATTGCCTGTAAAATAAAAAATGCTCAAGTAGATATGAATTTAGTTGAGATCGGTGCCTTATTACACGATGTTGGAAGAACAAAAACTCATGGCTTTAAGCATGCTTTAATCGGGGGTAAAATCTTAAGACAGAGAAATTTTTCTGAAAAACTTGCAAGAATTTGTGAAACTCATATTCTAGGAGGATTAGACAAAGAAGATGCTAAAAAGTTCAGATTACCTATAAAAAATTATTTACCAATGACTTTAGAAGAAAAAATAATATGCTTAGCAGATAAGCATATGGCTGGTACCAGAGAAGTATCAATTCAAGAAAGATTTAATCGATGGTTTCATAAATATGGTAGAAGTACAATCTTAATAAAATCAAAAAAAAGAATCGAAAAGATTCAAAAAGAAATTGAAATGTTAATGTAGTAAGTTAATCTATTGTTTTATTCTTTAATTGATTAACCTCGATCACATATTAATTCTTTATTTTTACATAAAATATCATAATCTCCATCTAATGAGAGAATTACCCTTCTAATTATCAGACACGCTTCCCTTAATATTTCGGGATCTACTTTATCAGGTGTATCAACTTTATTATGAGTATATTTACCACCTGTTCTTGTGACAATATCAACAGAATCAAATCCCCTTAAATGAAATGGAACAGAATCTGTATGAGCACCGGTAGATAAATGAAATCCTTTTAAACTTATATCCTCTTCTTTAGCAGCGCTATCTAAGTATTTACTTAGTAAAGGAGCAATTTTTTTCCGAGGTAATACACCATAAGATTTTAGATACTCCACTTGATTCTTTGATTCACATATACAAGATATAATATCTAAATTAATTTGAAATATTCTACCTTTTATAAATTCCCCTTCATGATTGTTTACAAATACTCTCGAACCCATAGTTCCTAGTTCTTCAGCAGAGAATTGGCAAAACCAAATATTAAAGTTATCAAGTGCCTTTTCTTTAAAATAATCGCTTAATTCAAAAACCACCGCCATTCCAGAAGCGTTATCTAAAGCTCCTGGGGAATTATTATGAGTGTTTAAAAACATTAAAAAAATATTTGAGATTGAAATAATTATTGTAAGGGTCCATATTCCACTTCCTAATATCAAAAGATTTATCTTTATTATTGTATAGGTGCGAATAAATAAAAGTATAAAAAATATACTGAGAAAAATCCCACCATATAACCAAACTCTATAAAAAAATACTCTCCAATAAGTTTTAAAAGTTTGAGA
>JABXKB010000186.1 GCA_013375485.1 Promethearchaeota archaeon
AATCTCGTAGTTTGCTTGACCAGAACCAGATGTTGCATTTATATCTGATGTATCCCCTTCTAAATTTGAATACCATGTTGGTTCCACTGGATCATTAAAAGTAGGATTTTTATACCATATTGCAGTAAGATTTTCTACTGCTGATAACTGCGGATCTTTAAATTCTTTACCTTCAAATCCTTCATTTTTTTTATTTAATGAATCGTTAAGATTATGATTATCAAATATAAAAAACATGAATAAAGATGACAACAAAATTATAGAAATGATACTAATAACTGAAAAATCCTTACTTTTAACTTTTCTGGATATCATAATTGGTATTCATTGGTTATTTAATTAAATAATTGTGTTTAAGGTAATATACCAAATTATTTAATAAATAATTTGCCACTTGATCCTAAAATAAATTCGAATTATTTTCTTATTTGAAATTCATTAGGAAATCATACTATATAAGTTAACAGGTTTGTAAATCGAGACGTATGTAGACTTTTAAAGGATTTTGAACCTTCATAAATTTTACTTAAAGAATTTGTTCCTATAAACAGATTTAATTAAGAAATAATAATCATAATAATCACAAAGAAAGCAATTATTCTACAATTACTTTTAGTTTTGATTTAAGGAATATCATCTATTATTTGGAACTTTTTAATGTCTAAACTAATTTGATTTGAATAAAGTTTAATTAAATAATAATAATAAATAATACTTAAGAAAGAATTATATAATTTTTAATTTAAAAAACATTTTTATCAATTTTCTAAAGTGATATAATTGATCCAAGGAATTTTAACATTTCAGTTTAAAATAAATCAGAAAGAAACGGGCGAGATAGAACCAGAATTTGAACCGAATCAATTAATATTTCGGGAAGATAAGTATGATGAAGAAAATTTTTCAGAATTACTTGCCCAAAATGATATTTTCGCAATTTTTTATCAGCACACAACAGGACTTTCTAGAGTTAAATATAGTTATAGTAATTTTTATGAGGGGAGATTAAAAGAGACTCCATATCAAGTAATATCTTATTTTAAGCAAGTTGCCGATGGGACACAGTATTTAGCTATTTCTATATTTGAATTAGACGATGAAATAGAGATTTTTGAAGATTTAATCAAAACGATGGGAACTAGATTAGATACAATTTTTGATAAATTAACAAGGGCAAGAAACTCAAAGCAACTTTCTTTAATTGAAAATATCACTATAAGGTTAAAAAATGAAATAAAATTCACCATATTTCAAGTTGATCGGTTATCCAATTTAGATAAACTTCAAAAAGCAGCATTGATCTACAATAGTGCTGATCGCCTAAAAATCTTGGAAGTATTACGAGAAACTCCAATTTCAAAAAAAGAAGTAAAAGATATATTAGAAAAAATGACTTCGATTGTAAATGTAGACATTTTACTTCAACCATTTTTAGAATTAAATATCATTCGCAGAGATTGGATAAAAGGAGAAAAAAATAAAAATACAGGAGAACTCACACACCAAGGTGAATATTTATTTCTTGTAAAGGATTTAATGCTTGCTCGCATCCCTAATGAGAGTTTGTTAAACCATTTTAAAGAAACAAATAATGAACTATTACCTTTATATAGACAAAAAGTTATCGATTTCTTTTCAAATTATGATCCATATACGCAACCCTTAGAAGAAATAAAGAAATTAGCATCAATTCTTTTGAATCCTGATGTTTACGATTTTTTTGTATTGATGAGGCACAATCATTATCCATTGGATAAAATTCCAAAAATTTTCTCAGAGTTTGCTGTTACAGAAATTTTATTGGATGATTTGAAAAAATTAAATATCATCACAGAGGTTATAGATAAGAATGATAGAAAATGGATTTGTTTATTGACAGATATAAAACCTTTGATAGTATTTCCGGAATATTTGCTTCCTAAAATAAGAGCAGCATATAAGAACCAAGAAACTGATGGTGGAATTACATATGAAATTGCTAAGAAAGCACTTAGTTTATTAGAAATAACCTATCCTGAAAAAGTAGAATTTTAAAGTTTAAAAATTAACTAGAGATGATTGTGAAAAATGTACCTATTTAAAGATAAAGATATTGTTGATGTTGCAATCACATGTAAAATTTGTTTAAAAGAAATCAAATTGCCGATTTCTGTTGATGAATACAAAGAGGTAAAAAAGTTTCCAATTAAAAGAGAGGATATTCATGGTGAACCGCCTCATAAATTAATTGTATTTATCAACCAATATTTAGAAGTTGAGAATTTTGAAATAAAAGATGTCATAGAAAGGGAAAAAGATGTTACATATTCGAAAGAGTTGGCAAGACAAGTATTAAGTGAAATTGATTTATCAGATGAAGAAATTGAATTATATTTTCGAACTACAGGACGAGAAGCAGTATCTATTGGAGAAATGTCAATTTTAATTGACAAACCCAAAGAAAAGTGTAAAGAAATTGCCGATAAATTTGTTGAAAAAGGTTTATTTAAAGAAATTATTGGTGCAACCCCCCACTATCAAGCCTTACCTCCATACGCTGCTTTAATAGCACAATTAAAGAACTTTTATATGTACATCTCAGATATAAAATCTAAAATTCCTAAACAGTTAGAAAAATCTTTCACTCAACTTGAAGCAGAAGCACAGGATATGGATAAACTTAAAGATTCTGGTGAAGTAATGACAGATTTGAAAGAAAAAATGCTTTCTCAAATCCATGCTCAAAAAAAAGAATTTGATGATACTATTTCAGCAATCGATCAAATAAGAAATATAACCAAAGATATTTCACAGCTAGGAGATCTTTCTAAAACACTCTCCGATGATCAAATTAGTTCTCTATCAAAACAATTTGAAAATCTTAATGTAAAAACATCTCAAATAATTAAAAATCAAGTTGATGATTTAAAAAATCAATTTGGAGATATTAAAAAAACTGTGACTGATAATTTACAAAAATTACGTTTAGGAGTAATTCAACAAGCAGTAGGAGATGTAATTGATAAAGTTATTGCTACACGTCTAAAGGACATTACAGATAATCTAAATGTGCAATTAAGTGTTAGTCAGACTGTATTTGCTGATGAATTGAATAAAGCAACACAAGGGATAAATACAGAAATAGTGTCAAAGTTAAAAGATTCACTAACAGATATTGTTAAAAATATTGAAACTTTAACCTCTAAATCAGGGGAAGATAAAGAAAGAATTTTTGGAGAAATTTCTGATAATTTTAATAAAGCTGTACAATTAGCAGAAGAAAGAATTGATGGTCTTTCTGGAGGTATTTTTCAATCATTTGGTAGCATTAAAGACATTTTTTCGAAGGGAATTGTTGATACTTTGGATAACACACTATCTGATATTTTAAGACGGTTAGAAATTAGCGAAATAACGACTAGAGAATTCTGGGATCAAGCCAAAGGCAAAAGGGGTTTTACTATGAAAGATATCTGGTTTATTCGTTCTCCAGAAAGTGCAAAAGCCCATATAAGCGAAGAAATATCAAAAGCTAAGATGCGGGTTTTGGTTGTAGCCCCAAATCTTTCTGATGTTGATATTGAAGCAATTAAAGCTCGCCCTTCACGAATAAACTTTAGAGTCGCCACATATATCGATCCAACAAATTCTGAACATGATGCAATTATGCAGGAAATGGATAAGATGGACAATGTTGATTATAGAAATCGAGCTTTACAAAATCTTTGGGGGATTAATAAAGATTATGAAGAAGTAATCCTATGTGTACTTTCCAAAACTGAATTTAGGGGAGAAGATGTAACAGAAATTGCCGGGATTGGAAGTATAATTGAGGAACACATAAAAATCTTTGTACCAATTCTTGAGGATGCTTGGGTTGGTGCTCGAAAAGAAGTTATGCGGGCTATAAAAAAACCTGTTTTAGAAAAACCTTTAAGAGAAGAACCCTTAAAAGAAGAACCTTTTGTATCCACACCAGCGATTACAATTCCACCTGAAGAAGAAGCTATTACCTCTAAAGAAAAAGAAATTGTTGAAGGTCCAAAACGGGGAATCCTATCAAACCGATTTGATGAGATCGTGAATAAGATCGATAATATGACTGGAACGGAAATCTCACTAGCACTAGAAAGATTTCAAAATGAATATGTTAAAATGGAAGGCTATAATAGCATATTAAAAAATATTCATAATGCTAGTACAGAACTCAAGGGTAATCCTGAAATCTTGAATCGACCAGAAAGAGACGAATTAAAACTATCTATGAAAATATGGAAACAAAAATTAAATCTCTAAAAGAATCTCTTTTTTTTCAAAATTTTTGAATAATATTGCCTTAAACTACTGATTTTTTATAATAAAATACTTAATATTGTAATTTTAATTACTTTCTTTATGGATAAAGAGCTTATAACTATTAAATCTGGGAAGATCAACGACTATATTCATCACATTGATTTAAAAGCATACGGAAAGGCGAGATTGCTTTCTGTTTTCCTTGGAGAATTTGACGATTGCTCAATTCTATTTGATTGTGGCTCCTCATTAGAAATTAAAAAATGCTTAAGATATTTTAAAAAAAATCGAATTCCTTTATCATCATTCAAATACCTCATAACTTCTCACCATCATTTCGATCACAATGGAGGAATGTGGAAACTTTATGAAGAAATAAAAAAATATAATCCAGATGTTAAAATCATAACAAATTTTATAACTAAAACTCTTTTAAATGATTATGAACAACATTTGAACCGAGGAAGAAGCACGTATGGCAATCTAGTTGGTGAGATGAGACATATTGAAGAGGACGCTTTTAAAATTATTGAGCCAAGTATAAATTTTAATTCTAATCCAAAGAAATTAGATATAATTGAAAGTTTTATAAGTAAGGGATCAGAGATAAAATTAGCAATATTAAAAACACCTGGTCATACTCCGGATCACCAAATTCCCGTTTTGATAAACGGTGATTCAATTGATTTCATTTTTTTCGGAGAAGCAGTAGGTACAGTATATCATGATTCAAAATTATTAACAATGCCAACATCCATGCCAATATATTACAACCATGATGTTTATATGGAAACATTGAAAAACCTAAAACAATTAAATCCTTTGACAGCGGGTTTTGGGCATTTTGGAGTTATAAATGGAAAAAATAATGTCAGGGAAATTGTTTTTGAACATGAATCTTTTATGAAGAAATTTAAATCTTTAATTATAAAATATCATAATGAGACTCCAGAAACAAGATATATCGTCAAAAAGATCATGCCAATCTTACTTCCTAGAACTGATTTATCTGTTGACAATAATCCTGTTTTTAAAAGTGTAGCACTAGCTATTGTGTATGGAATGATGATGTCTTTGGGATTCCGCTCAATCCCTAAAGAAGAAATGAAATATTTAAAATAGGACTCTTTAATATTCATTCCAAAAACTTCTAATTCATTATTATCATAAGATTTTATAATGGATAGAAATTTAGATACTTTTGATGTGTGTATCGTAGGTGGAAGCATTGCAGGGAATTATTTATGTTATTTATTATCTAAGACAAATTTGAAAATTATAGTTGTAGAAGAACATAAAGAAGTAGGTCTACCTTTTCAATGTGCAGGTATAGTTTCTCAAAAATTAAGTAAGTTAATTGAATTACCAAATGAAATTATATTAAACCGTGTAAAAACAGCGAAAATTGTAGGGCCATCCGGAGCTTACATTAAATTATCTGGAAATGAAGAGCCATATATCATTGATAGGATTGGCTTAGATCGACTGTTTTTTAATAAAGTAAAACAAAGAGAAAACATTGTATATAATTTTGGAGAAAAATTTAAAACCTTTAAGTATATATGGGCCAATCATCAAAAACTTGTATTAATCGAAACATCAAAAAGAAAACTCAAAGCTAAAATGTTGATTGGATGCGATGGGCCTTTATCTTCAGTAGCAAAAGCATTAAGAATAAAGAATAAGAATTTATTTGCTACTCAAGTTCGGATTAAAGCTCAATTTGATGAAAATGAAGCGGTAATGTTTTTTGATAAACGATGGAAAGAATTATTTGGTTGGATTGTTCCAGAAGGAAAAGGGATTTATCGTATTGGCATGGCTTGTTCAAAAAACATAGTAAAAAACTTCCGATTTTTCTTAAATAAATTTAATATAAACTTAAAGCAGATAATTGATAAACAAGGTGGACTTATACCACATGGTTTAATGAATAAACTTGCTTTTGATAATATTTTATTAGTAGGGGATTCTGCATGTCAAGTTAAACCTACTACCGGAGGTGGAATTATAATGCTATTAATAGCAGCTAAATATGCTGCTAACTGTATTAAAACATGTTTTAAACATAACAAATATTCAAAAAAAACAATTAAAAAATACTATGAAAAGCCCTGCAGATCTATTATTGGAAGAGAATTAAAAATCCATTACTTAATTCGAGTTTTTCTAGATAAATTTGAAGATAATGATTTTCAAAAAATGTTTCAAATAATAAAAACAAGTGAAATCGAAAGTTCAATCTCAATTCATGGGGACATGGATTTCCCAAAAGCGATAATATTTAAGTTGTTACAAAACCCATTATTTTTTACATTTTTAATAAAGTTTATTTTAAAAAACCCAAATATATTTATCAAAATATTGAAGATATTAACGAAATGAAATTCAATCATTAATGAGAGTAGTAGAATTAATATGAATTGTAGAGAAAGAATAATTGCTGCTTTAAATTTGGAAAAACCAGATAGAATTCCTTCCTTTGAATTATCAATAGATAATTTAAAGATCTGTAAACACTTTAATGAAGATTATGTATTTCAAGGTATGGTAAAAAGTTATAATGATACATATAATCTGTGTCAAGGAGATACAGATAATTTAACCAAAACTATTATTATGGCAACTGAAACAAGATCCTACATAAAGAACACTCTAGATAGGCATATAAATTTATATGAAAAAATTGGAATTGATCTAGCAATCGTACCATTTTCAGGTTATGTTCTTTTCCCTAAAAGATGTGAAAGAACACATTTTATAGATGAATATGGAAGAATTTTTGATTTAAGAAAAAATCCCTCTGATGGTATGGATATAGCATATTATAGGGATGGAGTATTTAAAAATTTTGAAGAATTCGAATCATTCCCAGATTTAGAGGCCGTAACTCCCCGAAGAGAGAAATATTTTAAAGCAATGAAAAAAAGAGAGAAAAATTCCGAAGGGAGAATATGTATTATTCCCGCAATATGGGGTATATTTGAGCCTTCATGGCAAGTTTTTGGATTTTCTACTTTTAGTAGATTATTAACAAATTCAAGAAAGATTCAAAAAATTTTTGATAAATTTGGTAAATTTCTTGTGAATTTAGTAAAAATTTTTATTGATTGGGGGGAAACAGATGCTATACTGATAATGGATGATTATGGATATAAAACTGGACCATTAATGAGCCCAAAAAATTATAAAAAATATGTTTTTCCGTGGTTAGAAGAAAGTTGTAAAATTGCACATAATGCTGGTTTAAAAGTGATTCTCCATAGTTGTGGGGATATTATACAATTACTTGATGACATTATTAGAGTTGGTGTAGATGCAATTCATCCTATTGAACCTACAACCGCTAATCCTGAATATAATATTTTCAAATTAAAAGAAAAATACAATGATAAGCTTTGTTTTTTAGGAAATGTATCTCCACAAGATCTAGCAGATAAAGAATCTAATGTTATAAATAATTATACAAAAAAACTGATCAAAAAGCTTGCTCCAAAAGGAGGATTTATCCTAAGCTCTGGACATAGTATTAATCCCTCTGTTAAACTTGAAAATTATTTAACAATGCATAATACTTTAAAGAAATACGGAACGTATCCTATATTCAATAATTAATTCTAATTTTTAATTACTAAAAAGTATAGAATTGTAGGGAATTATCTCAAAAGAATATAAGGGATTTGGCACTGTGTATATTTTTTAAGGGGGAATCATCGAGAAAAAAGCTATCTGGTTAAATATAAAATACCAAATTAACATAAATGATAGAACAATTATACTCGAAACTAACCCAAAACCCATCACTCCTTTTGGTATCCCTAAACCCTCTTCATTATTTCTTTGAATGAAAGCTCTTATCATCGCTACAATATATATTAAAACAATAATTATTGCTACAATCCATAAGAAAAGCATAAATAACGATAACGTATATACTGGAAAGCTGTTTAACCACACCCAAAATCTTACTATTAAATAAGTGGGAATTGCAGAATATATAACTGCAGTAATTAGGAAAATAATTCCCCATCCAATACCTTTAAATCCCATATTTTTTTTCTTATAATGTTATTTGAGATAGAATGCTTTACTGTTTTTATTTATTATATTTATAATAATTTAAAAGATTTGTTGGATGTTCAATTTATTGATAAGAAGTTTTAATTAAAACTTTTTTTCTGATTTTGATGCTAAATTATGTTTTTTATTAGCCATCGTAAAGCATCCATAATTTTTTCGTCTTCTTTCAAAATATTTATTGGAGTATACTTGATTTTGACTCCAAGCTCTCTTAATTCTTCTATTTCAAAAGTTTCATAAATAAATTTTGGTTCAAGTTCTTTCTTATTATAATATTTATTTCCAATTATTAAAATTGGAGCTAATTCTGTTTCCAATTCTAATCGAGTATTATCAACAATTTGAAAAATTTCTTTTGTTCTTAATGCTGAATTTTTATCTGATAAGTTAAAAAGAAGAATAAAACCCTGAGAGAAATTTACACAATTTTCTAGATTTTCAAATTCCCTACATTCAAATTCACTTAAATTCTTATCGTATTTCAAGATTTCGAGGTTTTCAACGACAACTTCAAAAATTCTACTAGGTAAATCATTTCTTTTGATATTTAAAAATTGAATTAATTCAACATTCTTCAAAAATGTAGTTTTTCCCACTCTTGGAGCTCCAATTATAAAGAATTTTTTAATCAGACGTTTATCTTTTATTGGGGTTTCTAATCGGAATTTGGGGGCTAATTTTTTAAAATATTTATTGAAAATATCCAAAAAGCTGCCTTGTAATTCTTCATTAGCTATTTCTAACGCATAATCATTAGTTAAGCCACTCTTCTTAACATGTAAGAATGATGTTAACTCACTTAGGCTCTTAATCTCGGAAGCAAAAGCCTCTAAAACAGGACCTTTTGAGTCTAAATACTTGAAAACATCTACAATCTCATCTTTAAAAATCGCTGTTTTGATCATATAAGTAATCATCAT
>JABXKB010000007.1 GCA_013375485.1 Promethearchaeota archaeon
TGTATCAAGAGATTGTTGAAGCTTCTTCTAATAGGACAGGTATTGAACTCAACAGTTATGACTATATTCAATACAAAATAGTATTTTCATTTGATCAAGAATTAGGATTAATGTTTATGTTTATAACTGATCTTAATGATGAACTTAGGCATACAAAACGTCAATTAGAAACCTTGCAAAAAGAATTTTTAGATACATTTGGAGAAAGCACAGATAATTTGGATCCTTCTCTTATGGAGTTACTTGATCCTATAATGGATTCTATTCATAGGAATCTTAAAACAAAAATTTCCTTAGTTGGGTTTTCAGGAGTAGGAAAAACAACGACCACAAAACTGATTTGCGCTACTGAAATTCCTTCTGTACATATTCCTACAATAACAGGAAAGATTTCAACCGTAAAAATTGGTAAATTATATTTTCATTTATGGGATTTTGCAGGACAAGAACAATTTAGTTATTTATGGAATGATTTCATTCTCGGTAGCGATGCCGTTCTCATTATTACAGATTCTACATTAGAAAACGTGGAGAAAAGTAGGTTTTTTATTGAATTAATAAAAGAACACGCCCCTTATTCTCACACAGCTATAATAGGAAATAAGCAGGACTTACCTGACGCTTTAAATGTTGAAAAAATTGAAGAGATCCTTGGGTTAAAAACATATTCAATGGTCGCTATTGAACCAAATAATCGAGATAAAATGATCCAAATAATTGCAGATATCTTAGGGATAAGTACTGATGCTTCTCCCTTATTAAAACCTTTATTTGAGAGAGATCAACTAATCCATCAAGCAAGAGTTAGCTTAGAAAATGGTGATATTGCTCAAACTGCTGAATATTTTGAAAAAATCTCTGATTTATGTCTTGAATTAGGAGATGATTCCCTTTATAAGGATTTTTATGAAAAAGCTAAGAAATTGAAAGGATATTTGACTAATCAATAAATATTAAGCTTCTATTTAATCTTTCTATTATTAAATAGACAAAAAAAAAAAATTAAAAAAAAAATTTATTCTTCTTCTTCAGTTAATAGTTTTGTCGATCGATAGTTGTCATCGAGAACGTTTAGATATTCAATCAAAACACCCTCTGATTTTGATTTTACTCCATATTGATGAATAATTGTGTTTAACATGTATTTAGGATAGAGTAATGAATTATAAAAATCAGTAAGTAAAGCATAATACTCATTTCCTTTAGTATCTTGAAATACGTGAATCATTTGATTATTCCATAATTTTTTTAAGCCACCATCTATATCATCTACTCCCTTTTTTCTAAGTTTCTCTAATACATTCTTGGTTACAATTGAAATTCGTAAAAGCTTCAATATTTCATAGATTTGGGGATCAGCAATAACTTGATCTAAAATCTTGGTGTTATCTTCATCGGTTGGACGATATTTTTGAAAAAAATTCCGTATAGCAACATTATATTCCTCAACAAATCTTTCAGGGAGTCCTCGTTCTACTGGATTCTTGAGTAACTTGATCGGAGGTCTTCTAATCATAAAAAGATCATTAATTAAAAAGATTAATTCAGAAGGCATTCCTTTTACTGATGTTTCTTTAATGATTTCCTTTTTAATTAATTCCATCAAAATCGCATCTACGTCAAAAAATCCCTCTCTATATCTATCTTTTAGCCATATTTTTAATTCAGATTTAGTAATCACGCCTTCTTCTCTAAGTCTATTAATTATCAAACGATTGACACTATCCAAATACGTAATGGCTAAACTCTGTTCTTCATTTAAATTAGGATAAGTAGATAGTCGTTGGAACAGGAAGGGAATCATTTCCAAATAAGCATCATCTTCGAAATTTTGGAAAATAACCCGTGAAATATCTGATAATCCCCCTTCATAAGCATCAGCATCCTCATCCAAATTAAGAAGTAAAATGATATAAAGAGGTTTCTCTCGACCTGTATAATATGAAGCAATATTTAGTGGACCTACTAATAGACTAATCATCCCTGGTTCTCCTGTATATTCATGTGCTGCATAAATTTGCATTAAAGTTTCATCGCTAATAATGAGTTCTTCAGGGTATTTTGTAAGAATTTCAGTACTAACCTTAATATCCCATCTCATTATAACTAATCCTATTGGCATTACTCAATATCACCTCTTTGTTCTGTTATTTTATCTTTTATTGCTAATTTCTTTTTTGATTCTTCAATTCCTAGTGATTTCTCAATTGATAGACCAATTTGCTTCCAATCATTCCCAAATAATTTTGCAATCATTTGCTCTTTTGAGGGAATAGATATTAATTCCTCAATCTTCTTCTTAGATTTTATTAAGCCCTTAACTTTCCTAATTTTCTTTACGTGGTTAGGGATTCTAGCCTGTTGAATAACTCGATATGCCACTACGCTACCTAAAACTCCGATTATGGACAAAGTTATCAAAATAAAATAAAAAGTAGGCATTCCAGGAAATATTTCTGCCATTTTAATCTCAATTGTAATTGATACTATTTCTTTTTTAAAATTAGTCTTTTGGAATGTAATTTCTCCAGATAGAGTTTTCGAAGAAGTAAATGCTTCTGGATAAGAGAGAAAAGTAATAGCATAAGTTCCATCTCCATTATTAACAATACTGATATCTTCATATAATCCACCACCGATGAAAATGTTGATAGTTCCGTCTGTTATTGGAGATCCATCATAGGAATCAATAAGTGTGATATCAAAAGATAGTCTATCTCCAGAAATTATTCGAATAAGATTATTTCTAAATGGCTCTGTTATTGAAATGTTAAAAAATCTATTCTGTAAGAAAATAGTAGTCGCAATTATCTGTGAAGTGAAATTAACTTTAGAAATGATAATCTGAGTGGTTGAGGTAGTCGAGGTTTCATCCTCAGTTAATCGAGTATAATCTATTACATTTACTGAGTAAGATCCATTTACACCTTCAGAGAACGTATAATTGTTATTTTGATAAACCATTGAAATTGTAGCATTTTGTAGTGGAATATCTCTTGTCAGATCATGAAGAATTATATCGAGATCTAAAGGATCTCCATTCCTGAGCGTAAGAATACCTTCCACAATTTTTTCCGTAGGAAATGTGTAATTGAAGATTCTTGACATAATTTCTAAATTAATTAGAGCGGATTTAGCTTTATAATTCTGTTTGTGTAATGTAACATATAAATAATAAAATCCAATCGATTTTAATTCTGTGTGAAAATCTAAAGTATGTGTGTTGTCACCGTTTTGAACTAAGAACCCAGTACCAGATACTCCAGGAATTCTAGATCCATTTGAATATAATTCTTCCCAAGTATAAGAAGCAGTAGTTAAATTACCTATATTCTCCTCTGAAATTATATCTTGATATATAAATTCAAAGGGATTAGGATCCTGAACCCAGACTTTTGAATTAATGTAGACTAAGTCAGATTCGCCATTTAAAGTTGTTGGCCTTTCAAGAACCTGTAGAGAAGAAAAAATAGTCTGTGATGTGTAATTTTCTTTCGATGCAGTAATAGTGATTGGGTATGTACCTACATTTATAGCCGGAGACGTGTCAATTTCACAATAATAATATCCATTATGAACAGGATCTTCAACAAAATATTTGGTCGGTTGATTAATCCATTTGAATGTAATTATTGGATCTTCTAATGGATTATCAGGTAGACCATAATATCTAACTGTTATATTTATTAATTCACCAAATTCCTTTTTGAGATCAGATACAATAAGGCGTGTTTCATAATCATATAAGTTTATAGATGTTGAGGATGCATTCACTTGGACTTGCTGATAATATGGTTCTGGAGGTTCATATCCCGGTATCTCACCATCAATTATAAACCAATACTTTTTGAAATTATATCCTGCGGATAATCTGCTTGAATTTATTGTAAAGGAATAGTTTTGCAAATTGGGACCATCATAATTTGGGGTCAAATCTTCGATTAATACTATTTCACCTGTTATCCAATCTTCTACATAGCAAGTAAAAGTTCCCTCATCAAGCACTTGAATCCAATTAATACCATCTGTTGAATATGATACATTTATTGTTACATGTAGATCTCCAATATTCCACACTGCTTGAGAAATATCCGCCAGTAATTCTATTTGAGTTTCCAGAGCAGGTGGAGCGGCAGCTTCTTGAAAATCAAGTATAACTGTAGAATTTTGATATAACGTGTAATTATATATATTAACATCTGTTAGAGGCCCCCATTGGTATGGATCGGTGTAATTAACATAGAAATCAGCAAGAACACCAATTCTTCTGAGAGTTATGTTATATCTATAACCAATTAGAAAAATGAATGGTTTATAGGTTGCTTCATAATGAGATGCCCATCCATCATCATAAGTAGTTAGGGTTGTAATTAAGGAACTACCATTCCAAATTCTAACACTAACATAAGGAACAGGATCATATGAATAAGCATCATCAATAACTCTAATATGCATCTTAGATAAAGCTGTTTTGTTATAAACATTTGTTAATTCTGTTGTGTTAATTTTTATTAATCCATTATGAGCACCAATACGATATCCCTTAACATCAATTAAAATTCCATAAGCCTCATAATTTTCTCCTTTAAGTTTATCATTATCTACAGTTCCAATATCTATTGATTTAAAGAACTCAGTACCTGACATACTATTATTTTGATAAATGACATTTCCTACAGTTTGATTATTTTTATCTATGTAATAAATTGTCATGTTATCAATTCGGTCATCCATAGTTTCTAAGGTTATATTAAAATTAATCAACTTCTTATGAGTGAAATCTGACATTGAACCATTTGTATAGATTCGTTCATAAACCCTATAATAATTTCCAGCTTCTTGGTCATAAGTACTTACAGGTAAAAGATGATCATAAAACTTTTCATTTTGGACATAATTAGATCGGTAGATATAGCTTGAATTCAAAAGAAATTCATTAACATTATATTTTGTGTTATCGAAATAAACTTCATAATAATAAAATGAAGCATTATTCCATCGAAATCTTGCTGTTCCATTAACCAATGATAGTTGTTTTAATAGTGTCCCTCCATTATCATCAAAAACTTTAACATATCCGTCATTGAGAAGATCTTCATCCCAATCAACGATTTCAAAGTCTATTGTCCATACATCTAAATATAATTCAAAAGTATGATCTAATTCAGAAACATTATAGAGATTCCATTTTGCGGTTCCAAAATTTTCAAGGTAACTATTAAATACTTCATCTTCATAGCTTGGAGAAAAAGTATAATTTACAGTAAAGTTATATATCCCAAAATTTAACCCAGTAAAAATAGTCGTACCAGATTCATCAGTGATTTGTTTTTTCATTAAAGAACCATCCTGTACTAGCGATACTTCTGCATTTGAAATAATTCTACCATCAATATCGCGTGTAATAACTGTAATATCCGATTGTTGTATCTGGGGATCATTTAACACGATTGTTAAATCATCGTTGTAAGTAAATTCAACATCATCAACTTGGACAAAACCAGTGTCATAATTACCCACTGTGTTTTCATCTCCATACATTCCTAATTCAAGTGATATATTTTGTCCCATATAATTACTTAGATCAAATGATACAAAACCCGTTAATTCACCTAAATCTGTATCAAAAGTTCCTGTTACCGTGCCAAGGGTATAGTTTTGTAATGAATAACCACCTTTATTATTATGAGTGATTCCCTTAAAATACCCTAAATATTGACCTAGTTGTTGATGGTCATCAGGATCACCAAATAAATCACTTGAAGCATTAATTACTCGAACAAAATAACCATCATTGTAGGCTTTTGAAGAACTACCATCAAAACCCCAAATTCTAACGTTTTGCCAGAGTCTAAGATAAATTTTTCCACTACCATCATCTACAATTGGAACAACAAATGGGTTTGTGTATAAAACTCCACCATATTGATTATCAGGTCCAGTAGAATCAGTTATCGAAGTTTGGTTTGATCCCCATTTATAAGTATATGTCCCTCTCACTTGAGTGTCTCCCACCGCAGTGGCAATCAAACAATTTTGCCACCATTCTGTTGCTTGATCTTCTGTCTGTGAATCTTCACCTACATCAGGGGGTCTCGGTGCAATATCATCCGGTATATCATCAGACCAATTCCAACCTACAGGATTATAGTAATGAGGTGAAACTGAAGGATTTCCAGTAGGATCATCATCGATAGGAACATATTCAAAATCTCCATTTTTTATCGATCCAAGACCATAATCTACCGCTGTACTTTGAACTTGCATATTTCCAAAATATATGTATGTATCAGTTTGAGGAGAGCTGGAAGCAGTAAGATTTGTATTGAAGTAGATGGTTGCTTTTACTGCTGAATCATCGCCTAAATCTCCATCAAAATCCTTAAAAATGTAATACTCTCTTTCTATAGGCTCATTATTTATGTATTCAATCACTCTTATATCTTTTAATGAGTCATTTACTTTACCTTGATAATCATCATCTCTATATGGCAAAACTACACTCACACCATAATTCTCTAAATCAACTCCAGCTTGATTCGTTATATTTACTAAAGTTCTATAAGGCCAATTAGAATCCCACCAAGGATGTTCACCGAAAACACTTAATTCTGGACTAATTCCATTGATGCCATCGATATCTTCGTTTGAATTCTCTTTAGAATATTCTATGCTAGAAAAATTCAATAAAAACGTAGGGAAAAGACCTATTAGGAGTAAGGTAAGTATCAAAGTTCCTTTCCTTTTCCGAATTTTATGTATTTTTTGTGATTTCATAAAATCATCATATTAAATTAATATTTTTTGAATAAATTGTTAAAAATATTATATGAGAAGATAAATAAAACATTATGCTTATAGTCAAATTCTTATATAAAGAATTAGGGAAGAATCGATCTTATTTATGGATACAATTTTTACTAATTATGTCTCTTTCTCTAATAAAAGATAGATTTTTCGCTTCCTTTGGCTATTTGGATGATCTATTATGAAATTTCCATGAAAACCTGTGCTTTCTGTAATAATTTTACCGATATTTTCTAAGATTTTCTTACTTTTAGGATAAAATTGAATGACAACTCGGGAATTAGGTTTTAAGATCTGAAAAAAAGATTTAGATAAACTTTTTAACATCAAACTCATTTGTTGGTTTTCAATGTCTCTATATATCCATTGTAATGCTGAAATAGATATAATAGCATCAAATGTGCTTGGTTTAAAAGGAGGAAGACACATATCTGCAACAATTGGGTTTAATTCTTTTATATCATAATAATTTAAGAATTCAGAAATGAGATCAATAGCCACTGTTTTATATCCTATCTCATTTAAATACATCGCAGTAAATCCTGGACCACTACCGGCGTCTAAGATTAATAAATCGTCTCTTTCAAGATTTAAAAGTTCTAAAGCTCTGATCGTAATTTCTTCTTGTGTTTTCATAATACTTTTAGAGGATGCATATTGTTCAAGGATTTCTCCTTTAAAGTAATCTGAGACATCACTATATATCTCTTCTGGTCTTTTCCTTTTTACATTAAAATCGTAATTATTACTCAAATTTATTGAATTTTAATATTTTACTTAGCCATTCAACGCTGAAATTAAACTTTCAATAATAAATCAAAAATTTTATTAAATTTTAAATATTTATAATTTCATTCAGCTAATATTCTTTAAAATTTATTAAATATAAAGTGATTTCTAGTGTCGGAAAAAGAAGAAAAACAAATAGTTAGAAAAACTACACTAAATCTTAGAAGAAAATACGGAAGAACAAAACAAATAAATATTGTTGAGAGAGATGCTTTTATTCCTAAAAATATAGAAAAAGAAATAAAAGAAGCGATCATGAAAAAGAAAACAATTTTAGCAACTGACATTGCAATGAGGTATGATATAAGAGTATCGACAGTAAAATTACTTTTAAAACAATACGAAGATGAAGGTTTAATCAAATTGTTTGATCCATCCTTAAAATTAAAAATTTATGTTCCTTCATCTTAAAAGTATCAATCTATTACTTACAATCCTACATTTTTAAAGAAACCAAAAATTTGCTTTTACTGCTTTAGAAAGGAAATAAATTTATATACATAGGGTTTTAAGATCATTAAAGTATTTTATGAAAATAAACTGACATATTTCATTTTACTTGAAGCAGATGTAGCCTAGCTGGTAAGACGCCGGCCTCGAGTGTTAATAGTGATGATCAAGAAAGCCGGTGCGCGTAAGCGCTCGGGGGTTCGATTCCCTCCATCTGCGTTTTTATTACAATTTACTGTATTATCTGTAGAATTAAATTCTCCATTTGAGGTTTGGCGGCTTCAATTTTGTCTAGAATTGAGATAGTTTTTTCTAAATCTGCCTTATCTTCTTCTACAATGAATAACAAATAGAAATCCAATTTTCCAAATTTAAGAACTTCAATTATACCTGAGAACCTCTCTCCGCTTTCAAATTTATCGGAAAATTCTAATAAAGTTCTATTTTCGGTAACAACACGTTTTTGTAATTCAATATATTTTTCATATATCTTTAATTTCTCATTTAATTGAAGATGGGGTCTATAGTATTCGCCAAGAGTTATTCCTTTGGCATCAAATAATGCAATTAAGATGGAATTATAGTTTTTACTTATTTCAGAAAATAATTGAGAAACCATTTCCATCTTTTCGAATAACATTGATAAACCGCTTGAAAATGCATCCATAATAGATTTTATGTCGAAAATTGTTGTTTCAAAGAAAAATATATCAAAAGCATTTGAATATCTTGTTAAAGCTTGCTTTAATGTAAGAATCCGTTTATTGATATCTCTATCATTAACAAGTTGAGGGTCGAATTTATGAAAAAGAATGCATATCGGCACATATTCTTGTTCTTCCTTGAAGAAAAGTAATACTTCTTCCAAATAATCTATAGATTCAATATATCGGTTAAAATCTTGAGCATCTATAACATAAAATAATAAATCTGTTCCCATTAGATATTTTTCTGGATGTTTTAAATATTCTTCTCTATATTGCTTCTGACCTCCAAAATCCATCCTTGTAAATTCTATGCCTAAAAATTTGAAAGAATCACGAGCAATTCTTCTTGTAGGTGTTAATCTAGCAATCTCTTCTTCAAAACCAAAGCGATTTGTTATTGCTGTTATGATACTGGTCTTACCTGCATTATCTAAGCCCATTACACCAATCTTTTTTGAAATAATAAATCACCAAATCTAGATTTTATTTAGTTTTTAATGAATCTTCTTCTAAATTATTCAATATTAAAAACTCTTAATAAATAATCGCTTTTAGTAAAAAAAATATGATGATATTCATATTTAAGTTTAACGTTTAAAAAAGCGACCTTTTTAGCCCCCTGCTAATGCATAAGACAAATAAAGTTCATCTCCATCTTTAAGGCTTGTTTTGTAATTTTTAAGATATTTAATGTTTCTACCGTTCAATAATATTAGAATATGGGTATTAAATTTTTGTTTGCTATTATTCAATAATTCCACATCAAGTTTATCTCCATTTTCCTTTAGAAATTGAGATATTATATCTCCAACAGTTTTTCCTTCATAATCTATTGATTTTTTATTAATTCTAAGTTGAAAAATATTTAATAAGTTCAATTTCACTTTAGCCATAGAAAAACCCTTAAAATACTAGAAATCTCGAAATAATTATTTATTTAAAGTTTATTCTTTATTTTTATATAAAAAATATGAAATATAAGTTTATTTTTTATTGAAAATAGATGAAATACTAAACTTAGAGTATTTTTCGGATGTATTCTTGCTTTCCAATTATATAAAAATAGTTATATTATAATTGCCTACGATTTTTACTTGACCAGTTTTTAAGTTGTATTCCTTTAATACAACATTACCTTTTTTATAAATTTCAATTTCGATAATAGATTCATCAAAACGTTCAGGGTTAAGGTTTCCTCCATTAGAAAACACTGTATGATCAATTTTAACATTAAAGGAAATACTTGGGGAACTATTTAAACATAAATCAATTTGGGACCGAGCAAATTGAGAAAGTATATCTCCTGAATCTATTAACTCCGTTCTCCATATGCTTAAAGGCGTAGGAATTAAACTATGAAAACAACAAACTCCAAAAATTTTTTGATGGCTAAGAGATAAAACTTTTTCTATAAACTTGCTTAATCTTTTTCGCCCTATAAAACCCTCTGTAGAATCTTGGGTTGTAGAGTTTAATCCTTGAAAAAATATTTTTTCATTCTCATATAAAGGATCAAAATCACCAAAATAGTGTTTCCAATATTCCCAAGCTGGGGGTTTCGAATCAGTATATCCTGGTACAATCAAATAAGGATAATCTAATTTACTGATTTTATCTTTTGCTATTCTAAATTCTTCTTTATAACTATTTTGAGTTACATTTCCAGTATGTACAACCAAATCTACATCTTTAAATGTATTTATTTTTTCGATAGCCCTATCTAAAATTGTTATCTGATTTTCCGATTGTTTATTAATTAATGAGTGTGATAATTGCATAAACTTACACAATGGTTTTTGCCCTCGTTCTAATTCTAATGGAAGATAATAATTAATTTCACGATGTATTTCACGTTTTGAATTTGAATCTAATATGGGAATTATCTTGAAAGTGAGATTATTTTCTTCCATGTCTATAATTGAATAAGTGAACAATTCTCGATATCTAGTTTTATTACAACAAAACGTCCCTGCATTAAAAATGTATAAATCTTTTTCACTACTGCTTACAGTATATAAGTTTGAAGTATGTCTATGACCATTCAAAACTAAATCGGTTTTTGTCTCTAAAAGCATTCTTAACATATCTCCTGAATCATCAATAGCAGATCTTTCTTTCCCGGTATTTGGAATGGGGATTAGTTGATGATGAAAACAAACTACTTTGAATTTATTTTCTCTTTCTGGTTTTAGTAATCTCTTTCTAACAGCATCGATTATATTATGATGAATTATTCCCCCCGGTAAATCTGGTTTAGTACTATCTATTCCAATTACATATATATCATCATCTTCATATTCATAATGCCTTCTACCTATCATTTCTTCAAATAATAAGTATCCAACATTCATCGCATCATGATTCCCTATTAAAATCATTAAAGGACATTCAGAAATTGGCTTGAACTTCTTGAATTGCTCCATAGCATATTCATATTCTAAAAGAGTACCAGTATGAGTGATGTCTCCAAGGTGTAGATAAAGATCAACGTCTTTTATCTTATTTATTTTTTCTATACCTAAATTGAAGGCGTGTAGATTAAAAGGTCCTCTGGTTCGACTGATATGAGTATCCGATACAATTACAAATCTCTTTTTTGAAGGATTTTTTTCTTCCGTTTTTGTTCTAACACTTTTTTCAGATATCATATTCATTTTGTTTTATTTTAATTTTGCAGGATGACCCATATATACTGAGTTTTCTTCTAAAACCTCATTAAAATTCGTATATGAGTGGGCAGATAACTTTGTATTGTGTTTAATGTGAGTTCCTGGCAATAATACGCATTTTGCTCCGATTAGAACGTTATCTTCTACAACTATTCTATTTAAAATAAATTTATCCTGCTCAATTCCAAAACTCAATAGAGTACTATTCATTCCAATGATTACATTTTTACCGATTGATACAAATTCAGAAGAGATCCAGCTATTATCATGTATTCCATTTTTACCAATTTTCACTCCAAAAAATCGAAGTGTAAAACGATTTTTAAACCAGGGAAAAGGATTTGATGCAATAATAAAAAGTGGCCATTTTTTAACAACATTTCTCAAATTCCAGTAAAAATAATCCTTATCTTTTATATTTCTATTGAAATTTCCCTCTTTTGGGGGATAAATTAGCTTTACTACAGTTAAAAATAAAAATGAAATTAATATAGCACTAAATTGTAGCAAATAGATGATTAATATGATGTTGAGAGGTAATAGTAAAAAGAACAATAAGTAAATTCCTTTTCTCCAGAAAATACCTAAATACCCATATTCAAATATAACACATGGAATAACACTTAAAATGATGATGATAAAATATAGGATTAGATATTTATTTCTAAATCTCTCATCTATGGGGGTTGGAGAATCTCCTTTTAAACTTGCTGGCTGAAACATTTTTTATTTACGGTCTCCGCTCTTATTTTTACCTCTATTATCGATCTCTTCCAGAGAATCACCTTTAATTCTCTCTACCTTATTTTGGGATTGTTCCACTGATTGAATTTGAAGTGTTTTATTTACTGGGGTTCCCACATGAATTAAATCTCCTTCTAGTACTTGGTCTACCCATGTATAACTATTTACCCCTAAAATAGCTCCATCTTGAAGTATAGTCCCAGGACTAATTATGGTTTGAGGCCCAACAATACAAGTTTTCCCTATCTTTACCTTCTTGATTAAAATTTTATCCTGATATATTAAATGTGAAAATATACAAATATTAAGTGAAGTCATAGTATAATCTTCAATCTCTACAAACTCAGGATCTATATACCCCTCATAAGCAACTACATTTCTACCTATACGTACCCCTAAAAAACGATAAACAAAAATATCGGACCAAGGTAGCGGTAATGATCTTGCTAACCAAATTGGAAAATAAGCTGTCCAAAATCTTCGATGGGTATACTTCCATTCTTTACTATTTCTTTCAAAAACACCCTCTATTGGAGGATACAGTTTGGTTAATATTTTAAATATAGCTGTTGAAAACAAAATAATTGAAAATGCAAATAACAAGAGATTTCCATAAATATTCAAAGGAAGTAGAAACCATTCCCACCATTGTCCAATTAAAATAAATGATAGAAATCTCTTTCCTGTGAGAAGAAAATATAGGTCATTATAAAACCATAGATTAACTGAAATTACTACCATGCATCCAACAAACAATTGTAAAAGGACAATTAGTGTAAATGGGGTTTTATACACTCCGGAAGTCGAAATATATTCGATTCTGAATTGTGAATCATTTGTATTTTCCATTGTGTTAATCAAACTTCAATTATGATTTCTTTATAATATATTATAATTTTGAAAATAATTAAATCATCATATTTAATTCTAGTAATTGAATCTCAAAAGTAAAAATAATTTAAAACTTATTACACTATGATTTATATATTATTAACAAATTTAATTCATAAAATCAATTCAAAATACAAAAAAATTTGAATAAGGTGAAATATAATTAGTATCGACTGGTCAAAAGCAGAAGAAAAGCCCGATAAGAAAATGTCGGTTGAAGGCAGATTCTTACTGGACCTCAGAGCTAAAGTCAATGACTTAGAAAAACAATTAACTGAAACTAAAAATGAATTAACTCAAACAAAAGATAAACTTGCCGATACAATGAATGAACTCGATGAAACTCAATCCAAACTAGAAAAAACTGAAAATGACCTTGAAAAGACTAAAATAGATGATCAAGAAGTAATTAAAAATCTGAATACTGAAAATAATGACCTTAAGCAAGAATTAGCAGAGTTTAAAACTAAAGCTGACGATCTGGATAACAACTTGGCTCTTAAAGAAGCAAAAGTTTCTGAATCTGAAGAAAAAATAACAAGTTTAACATCAGAGTTAGAGGTTTCTAAAGAAAAAGGTTCAGACTTAGAAAACCAACTGAATGAGGCAAATAATACTTTATCAACAAAAGTAGGAGAAATAAATAATCTCACTTCTCAAGTTGAAGAATTAAATTCGAAACTAGCAACAGCTCAAGGCGAAATTACTCAATTAAATTCTCAATTGAGTGAACTAAATAACACACTATTGCAAAGAGATAACCAAATTCAAGAATTAAGTGATAAAGTCGTTGAGAAAGAACAGGTTTTAGAATCCACTTCAGCACATCTTCATGAAGTTGAAACTGAGTTAGATGAATTGAAACCACCAGACATAGGTGCGGGAGGATTCGCCAGTGATGAGCGGATTACTTGCCCGATGTGTGGTGCTGTAGGAACTAATATCAAGGTCATAGAAGATAAGACTAAAGTTCTCTCCTACGTAGGACATATCCCTATGTATGCAAAGAAGCATGTCTGTAAGAAGTGCGGCTATGAATTTTAATTTTTTTTTTAGATTTTTTTCTATTCAATTATTTAGACTCTTCTACAATGTAAATTTTGAATAATCTATCTATCTAGGATCTTTAGGGATTAGTTCTATGTCTCTAGCTCTTAATTCTTTTATATTAATTATTAAATAATTATTTTATTTAGTTTTACCCAAATAATAGATTATATGATTCCTTTCCATCTTTGTTATCAACTAAACAATTTAATTCTAAAAGGATTTTTTTTGAATATGAAAAAGAATTATTAAATTAATATATAATAGAATTGAAACTAGTTTTCAAAATTTTAAAATATTTTTACATGTTTTATTAAAATTATGAATACGAATCCTAAGCAAAAATTTATTGGAACTTTATCTCAAAAGGAATTACTTAAAATATATTCAAAGTACGTTAATAGTCCTAAAGTTCGAATGTTTAAAGGATTTGGGTTAGGAGTTATTCCTGGTGAGAGAGATGGAATTCATTTAAAAACATTAGAAGGTTCCAAACTCGGAGATCCCCCAATGGAATTATATAATTGTCGTTCTTCTGGGGGTGTTTTCAATTTAGGCCATAGAAATCCAAGAATTATTCAACGTCTTAAGGAAGCTTTAGATGGAGGCTTAGATTTGGGTGATCACATGCTTCTATCAGAACAACGAGCTCTTTTAGGAAAGAAGTTAGCAGAATTAATGCCTGGAGATATTAGTAAAACTACTTTTGGAGTTAGTGGAGGTGAAGTAATCGATACTGCTATTAAGTTTTCAAGAGCGTATACAAAAAGACGTGGATGTATTTCTGCAATTGGGGGGTATCATGGCCATACAGGATTTGCTTTACTTACGGGAGATCCAGATTTCAGAGATCCGTTTTTATGGAATTCTCCTGATTTTAAACAGATCCCTTATGGAGATATCGATGCTATGCGAAAAGTTGTAACTGAAGATATAGCCTGTGTAATTATTGAAACCATTCCTGCTACAGCAGGAGTTTTAATTGCTCCAGAGGGATACTATCCTGAAGTTCGTGAGATCTGCGATGATAAAGGAGTAATGATGATAAATGATGAAGTCCAGGCGGGTTTAGGCCGGACTGGAAATTTTTGGGCCATTTATGGGGGATTGTATCCTAATGAGAAAGTAGTACCAGATTTTATTATATGCGGAAAGGGGATGAGTTCTGGAATATATCCATTATCAACTTGTAGCTATAAACCTTTTATAGAAAAAGCAGTTTTCAAAGACGACCCATTTATCCATATTTCTACTACGGGCGGTTCTGATCTAGGGTGTGCCATTGCTCTTGAGATGTTAGAAATACAATCCGCTCCTACATTTTTAGATAATGTGAAAGAGTTGGGGAAGCTATTTGGTAAAGGTTTGGAAGAGATTGCAGAAGATTATTCCGAAATGATCAAAGAAGCTAGAGGAAGAGGGTTGATGTGGGGTTTAGAATTTTATAAGGAGGAGGATAGTCTACTAGGTATGGTTTCAATTATAAAAGAGGGAATTCTTCTTAACTATTGTGGAAATAAAAAAGATACCCTTATAATTATGCCTCCTTTAATTGTAAAAAAGGAAGAAATTGAAGAAATTCTTAAAAGAATTCGTCAGGGTATAATAAACTTAAAAAAAATAAAGAAAAATTAAAGAATTTAAATTTTTGATTTTTTTTCTTCATGTAGCTTTTGAAGAACCTCTTTAACTTGTTTCAACTTCTCACCATGCAAAGGATACTTATAAATTGCAGCGATTGCAATCCCTAAAGCTACAGCAGGATAAACAAACATCAATGTTCGAAGACCCAATTGTATTTCTGGAGTTATTACGCCAAAAACCTCCCAATCAGCAATAATAAAAACGGGACCTATGCTTATAAATACTATAATGATGCCTAATCGTAAAAAAAATGAATTTACGCCATAATAACTTGCGTCTCTCCGAATGCCTGTATTAATCTCATCTTCATCAATGAAATCTGCCATAATTAAATCTATCATGTACCAAGATCCTGATAATCCAAGCCCAATAAAGAAAAATACAATCATTGCGATTATTTCCATATTTGGTCCAAGGAACATCAATGGTAAGAGTGTAAAGATCCAAATTGTCATTGAAATCAGCCAAGTTTTTCTATTACCGATTTTTTGTACGATTGGTTTCCATACGAAGGTGATGAAAATAGCGGATGATAGAAATGTACATCCCAATAAAATTGAGATCATAAAAGCATCTTCCATTCCTAAAACTGCTTTTGCATAGAGAGGTACTAAGGTTGGTAATATTCCATACACAAACCAATTTGCAATCTCTGCTGGAATAAACCATCTAAAAGATTTACTTTTCATACACATTTTAATAGATGTTAGAAAACCAGGGGCATTCTTATAATCCTGTTTGAATTCTGCTTTTTCTCGAGGGGCAAATTTTATAAAAAAACCTCCTATTAAAATAATGATAATAGCCAAAACGATTCCAAAAATTTGATATTCTCCTAATGCAATATCTTTCTCCGCTGAAGAAGTAGGAGCGTAGTTATTAATAAATAAACTTGGTAAAATAAATGCTATAATTAATCCTAAAATGAGAAATACTTGTCTCACATTATTAGCTTTCGTCCTCTCTTCTTTAGAAATAAAAGTTTCAGGAAATAGTGCCGTTACATTTAGACTAAACATCGAATAGAATAATTCAAAAATTATTATTATGAACATAAAATATATGAAATTCCCTAATTGATTTGCTACACCTATAGGAAAAGGTGGTGTGAATAAAAGAAACATTATTATTCCTAAAGGAACTATTGCAATCATAATGTATGGCATTCGACGCCCAAATCTGGTGTGTGTTCTATCTGATAAATGACCTATCATAGGGTCATTGAAGGCGTTCCAAACCGCCCATATTATAAAACCAACTGTAATCAGTGTAATATTAATTTGAACAATCGCAAAATAGAACGTGAATATTAAAAAGGTAAAGGATTGATATGTAGCTTGATCAGCAATTTGTCCAGTACCATAACTAGCAGCTTTTTTAAATGAATAATCTTCTTTTTTAACCAATTTTTTCTCTGTCATTTAAAGTTTTTAAATATAATTAAATTGATACTAGTTCTTTTTGCTTCCTTATAAAGGTTTAATTTGGACAAACCTAGAAGAAAAATAAATATTATTTTAATCTTTAAAGATTATACTTAAATACAAACTAGTATAATGTTCTGTTTAATATGGATTTAGAAAAGCTATTTAAGCCAAAGTCAATGTGTGTTGTAGGTATCAGTAAAAAAAATCCCTTAAGCCCCGGAAGAATTGTTTTACTAAAGAATGAATTTGAAATGGAGGTAAAAGTTTATGGAATATATCCTAGCGCTGGAGAAATAGAGGGTATTCAATTATATGAACGATTAGACAAACTACCAGACATTCCAGATCTTCTTGTGATTGCAGTAAGTCCTGATGATACTTTAGAATATATCCAAGATTGTGCAGATTTAAAAATTCCAGCAGCCGTGATAATTGGTGGTGGTTTTGCTGAAATTGGGGGAAAGGGTAAAAAGAGACAAGAGGAGTTAATAAAAATAGCATTTGATAATGACATAGCGGTATTAGGTCCTAACTGCCTTGGAGTTTATGCTCCGCCCCTCGTAGATACAATCTTTCTACCTACAGAACGTATCACAAAACCCCCAAAAGGTTCTGTAGCATTGATAAGCCAGAGTGGGGGAGTGCTTGTTGATCAATTTTTTGTTAAGTTCAATGAAAGAAATATAGGTGTGTCAACTGCAGTATCTATTGGAAATCGTGCCGTTGTAGATGAAGTAATGTTATTAGAATATTTCAGTCAAGTTGATCCAGAAACATCAAATATAGCTTTTTATTTAGAAGGATTTAAAGAAGGTAAAGCAAGAAAATTCTTACAGCTAGCAAAACAATCAGAAGATACAGTAATTGTATTTTTTGGAGGAAAAACGAGAGAAGGAAAAGTTGCAACACAATCGCACACCGCAAGTTTAGCAGGGGATTTTAAAATTATTTATGATGCATTAAGACAACACTATATAATACAACCACATTCTGAAAGAGAGTTGTTGACAAGTTTAAAGGTATTTGATGTATTATCACAACGAAGAAACCCCTTTGGAGAAAATGTAATAACTAATGGCGATGTAGCAATTGTATCCGTTTCTGGAGGGCATGCAGTACTTGCCTCGGACATGCTAAAGAAATATGGATTGAATGCTGTTCGATTTTCACCACAAGAAAAAAGAGATCTAAAAGAGCTTATGAATCCAGTTGCTAGAGAAATAGCATCGTTTAATAATCCCATTGATTTAACAGGTTCTGTATTAGACACGGATATTGAAAATATAATTCGCTACTTATCAGATTTGGAAAAGATAGAATGTATAATATTACTTTTACTTCCTTATCCACCAAATATATCGTTTCAAATTGGAAGAAGGATTGCTAATATTATATCATATAAAAATAAACCAACTGTGTGTTTTGTTCCATATGTTCCAAAATATTCACTGATAATAGAATCATTAGAACTTGCGAATATTCCTGTGTTTCATTCAATTAAAGAGGCAGTCCAAGCTGTATCAGCATTAAAAGAAAGAACAAGGGTAGATAACTTAAAATTAAAAAACTTCTTCTGGAAGGAAAAATCTTAACTCTTTAAAATTAAGTCACATCTATTATGTGATCTAATTCTTTAATAGATTTTTGTACATATTGTACATCTTCAATTAGAAGTTCTATTGCTTTTTGAGGGCATATATCAACACACCGACCACATCCTCTACATTCATAATTTATAACAGCGTGGTTATCTATTATCTTTATCGCATCAACGAAACACACTCCTTTAGTACATGTTCCACAGCCAATACATTTGTGAGTAACCCTAACATTTACTCCCGGTATTTTCTTAATTTTCCGACCAATCTTAGCAGATAAGATTGGAGATACACGCCATAAACAACAACATGGATCGCAATTACAAATACTAAGTAGTTTTTCTCCAGGTTTAACACCAAGCCATTGGGCATCTAACCGATTTCTACCAATCATGTGAACCAATCTTGCTTCTTCGCATTTTTTTAAATGTAAGAGAGCTTCTTCTTTTGAAACTAACCTTCCTAATTGTGGATTAATACCTATTACAGCATCTCCAAGAAATAGACAACCCAGATCAATTGGATAATCTTCACACTTCATGCTTGACCTACAAATGCAGAAATCCATCACCCAATGATGATTAGCTTTCTCAATAAAATATTTTAGTACTTGAGAAGGTAATACAATTTCACTGTAGTCACCTAAAGCTTTACCTACTTCAATTATTCTATCTTGAGGAAGATATATTATATCATCATCTCTAAAAAGTAGATAATCAAAAATAAAACCAAGAATGGGGAAATTAGTTAATTTGGCAATTAGTTTGATATTTGGAAATGTTTTTTTGAGTAATTTAACAAACCATAAAGGACGAGCCATTCAAACACCAATTTCTTAGAAATATTAATTAAATATAATTTTAAGTTAAATTTTATTTAATAATCTTGCTAAATTTGAGGTAAAGAGACTAGTTATTATTCAATAGCTTCAAGTGCTGCTTGTTTTTGAGCTAATAGAAATCCACTTATTAATATGAGCATAACGCCAATAATAATATAGACTATAGATAAGAAGTTTGGAGGATTTTTCAAATATACAACAAAATAGAGAAAAATTGGTACAATTTGGATAGGTATTTGCTGAATTGGGCTGATTTTACTAGCATCTCCATATTTAAACGCTTCTTGAACGAAAAAAACACCAAGAAAACTAGTAGGTACTACTATTATTAAAGAAATGATAAATATAATTATCTCTGCTAACTCCGCGTTACCACTGAACACCATTCCCATCGAAATTGTAAACGGCTGAAGCCATATATTACCAATCGCAAAGGGAAGTCCCGCTGAAAATGCCAAGAATACAACTTTTTGGTATTTTTTTCCTGCCATACGACATCCCATCCATAAAATGCTTAGAATTGTTGTAAGAATTGTAATTCTTATGGTGAAGTAAATATCATAAAAAATATTCAATTCGCCTGAAATTGATAATTCACTTAATGCAATTAGAAAAATAGCGATAATAATTAATGCAATTCCAAATATTTCTGATTTTTTTAAGTGTTCTCCAAGTATTTTAATCGAACCAATCACAAGAACAATCATTCCCATTGCTGCTAAACCAGGTACTAATGCACCCCCTATGAAAACTTGAGCAGAAAGAAAAAAAATTGCACTAAAAACCATTATGAAAATAAATCCTAAAATCCAAAGGGGACTTTTAAACAGAGTCCTAATAAACTTTTCATCTCGATTTTCTTTTGGAATTTCATTCACTACTTTTTTCTGAAAAATAACTCCAATACTATTAATAACGCCGCCTAAGATTGCTAAGATTACACCAGTAAAATAAGTATTTGCCATAATATCACTCGTTAATAATTAATGAATCTAATAAATCGATAATCTGAAAATTAAAAGTAATTCAAAATTTAATAACCTTCTTTAATGGTTATTAATATAATGGTGGTTATTTCTGAGCTATAGCATTAAAATCTCCCATGTCTTTAGTATATCCTCTTAGGAGAAATGCATAGCTATCTGTAACTCCTCCTTTCAAGAGATGTTTCTTATGAATTGCTGCAATTGCTGGGAAATCACCCTTTACTTCTTGTTATCTATAGTCAATGTTAAATAAAATAAATTCTCGATGAGGTAATTCATGATTATGTGTCGCTGATTCTAAACACTTAAATCCTCTAATGAAAATTTATATTTAACAATCGAATTGAAACTTCCCATCTCTTTTAAATAGGGTCGAAGTAAAAATTTATAACTTAATTCTTTGTTTTTTTTTAATTTATATTTCTCATGGACGTCTAGTATACCTAAACGTTCTCCTCCTACACCTTTTTGTTTATAATCTATATTTATTGTAATTTTGTCGCGTATTGGTAATTCATTTATGTGCTTTGCTTTTTCCAAATCTTCCAGTGTATAGGGCCAGGCACTAAAATTAAGTTTTGTACCTCCAATATCAGATATATAAAAACCAAATCCCTCCTTATTCGTAAATGCAACCCACCTTACATCTGTTCTATTTCCATTTTCTTGAGGTCTTACATAATTATGAATCAAATCTTCTACAAATCCAGAATATATTCCAATAACTGCTCCAGTTTTCCTATCAAACATAGTTTCATGAGGACCTCTTCCAAACCATGTTATTTTGTTGAACTCTTTTGCCATAGACATCTGCATACCAAATCTTACAATATCTTTCCTTGGAGTAAAGGAGTTTTCAATAATTATTTCACCAGTTCCATAAATATTGTAAATAATCTCTTGATGTGTTTTACTATATGGAATTTTAAATAGTACCGTAATCTGAATATAAAAAGAATTTATTTGCTCGACAATAATATTTCTTACCTTCCTTTTATTTGTAGCACTCTTCCATCTATAGACATTATTTTCTTTATAAAAAGGAATATTTTTTAAAACATTCAGATCATTATCTATTGGAACCCTCCAAAAGTTGGGAATAAGAGGACTAGATATTAATTTAATTCCATTGTATTCATAAGAATCAAGATTACCATTTTTTTGATTAAAAACTATTCTAAAATTTGTTCCTTTAATAATGAAAAAATCTGCTGTTTTATTAAAATCTAAAGGCAATATTGAAGTAATATCAATCAAAGGTAGTTCAGGAGTTTTAAACGGTATTTTGAATTGATCCCAAGCAACTATATAACCCTTTTTAGCCCATAATGTATCTTCTAATAATGAAAACTTAACCAATAAAAAGTATTCAGTATTTGCTTGTAATCTAGGCTTCTCAAAGGATATTTTTAATTGCTTTTTTTCCCCGGGATTTAATACTATAGGGGGTACTTCTCCTTCTTGAATTTTATCCCCATTTGCGGTTAATTCCCACGTAATATTTAAAAAATCACTATTAATATGATTGTATTTATTATGAATTTCTATCAATCCTTTTATTAAGTCTACAGGATAGACTTTAACGCTTTGATAAACCTTTTTTACTTCGAAAAGAGAAGGATTAGGGCTTCGATCAGGTAAAACAATTCCATTACAGCAAAAATTATTATCATTTGGTTCATCTCCATAATCACCACCATAAGCCCAAAATTCTTTTCCATCTTCAGCAAATTTTCTTATGCCTTGATCAACAAAATCCCAGATAAAACCTCCTATACAATTGTCATATCTCTCAAAAATATCCATAAATTCTTGAAAATTACCTAAACTATTCCCCATAGCATGCTCATATTCACAAAGAATTCTTGGTTTATCTTTATAATATTTCGGTGAGATTTTTTTTAGAACATAAAATCTCCTAACCCTCTTTAATTGACCTGATTTTTCTAATTGATCAACCGTTGTATACATTGAACTGAATACATCAGATACTTTCAGTTTAGGATCGCCTTCATAGTGTATTGGTCTTGTAGAATCTATTTGTATTGTAGCTTCTTTCATCTTCTTAAAATTCTTTCCAAATCCTGCCTCATTTCCGAGCGACCACATAAAAATACATGGATGATTTTTGTCCCTTTCAACCATCCTTACCATTCTATCAACGACAGCTTTAGTCCACTTAGGATCGCTTTTAGGCAGTTTTCTATGTAATCCATGAGATTCTACATTAGCTTCATCCATAACATAAATCCCAAATTCATCACATAAATCGTACCATTTTGGATGATTGGGATAATGACTTGCCCTAATGGCATTTATGTTATTTTGTTTTAATATTTTAATATCCTGAACCATTCTTGAAAATGGAATTGCTCGTCCATGATCAGGATCATGTTCATGACGATTAACACCTTTGAAAATTGTGGAAGCTCCATTTATATAAATCTGACTATTCTTAATTTCTATTTTCCGAAAACCAAATCTACATTGTTCTACTTCCAAAATTTCACCATTTGGATTTTTTAAGACAATAAGAACTTTATAAAGATAAGGGTTTTCAGCAGACCATTTATGAGGATTCTCTACTTTTGTTTCAATTTCTATAATGATTTCTTCATTATTCTCAAGACTAAACGTTTTAACTTTTAAAGGATTAGATCCAATAACATTATTCTTATTATCTAACAGCTTGAATTCTATTAGGTAATTCAAAAACTGATCTGCTGTATAATTATGAACTTTTGCTCTAATTATTAATAAAGCGTTGTTATATTTCTCATCAAAATCACTGAAAATATAAAAGTCCCGAATATGAATTTTAGGAGTAGAATATAAATAAACATCTCGATAAATGCCACTGAATCTCCACATGTCCTGATCTTCAAGATAACTTCCATCGGACCATCGATATACTTCTACAGCTAAAAGATTATTTCCTTTTTGTAGAAAATTTGTAATATTAAACTCCGCAGGAGTCATAGAACCTTGACTATACCCAACTTTTTTTCCATTCATCCATATATAAAATGCTGATTTTACACCATCAAAATGAATAAAAATTTCTCGCTCGTTCCATTCCAAGGGAATCGTAAATTCGACTCTATATGACCCCACTGGATTATATTCATGATCTATGCTCGGAATATTCTTTCTCTTAATACTATAAGGATATTTTGAATCTGTATAGATTGGAATTCCATAGTTATACATTTGCCAATTACTAGGTACCGGTATTTCACCCCATTGACTATCATCATAATATTCCTGATAAAAATCCACGGGGCGTTCAGAAGGTTTTTTAACCCAGTGAAATTTCCAATTGCCATTTAACGATGAAAAAAATGTTGAAGATTCAAATTTTCCCGATAAAGCTGAAGTAATATCATGATACGGAACGAGCGTATTATGAGATAGTTCCTTGTTTTTCCCAATCACTTCAGAATTTTCCCAATCCAGACTCTTTACTATAATAATCCCCTTAATCCTCAATTTTACTTTATTTTAAAGTCAATAAATTAAACAAAAACAATAAAGTTTATACTTTTAAATAAAAATAAAGTTAAATTAAATTTAAGAGATATTTCTAAATTCTATAATGATACCTTATGAAAGTAAATATTGAATTGTTAAAAGAATTTGAAAAAACGCTTGATACTATCCATCCAGAAAGAGGAAAAATACCAATTAAAATACTTGGTTTTGGAGAAATTAGCTTAGTGTTTGAAATTCTTAATGATCCCGCACATTTGGCTTACAAGAGAATCCCTATTTTCGATAACAAGAAGCAAGTTAAAAGACATATTTGGGCTTATAATGAATATTGTAAAATTTTAAGTGAAGATATTGGGTTAAATCTTCCCGAACATGAAGCAATCTGGTTTAGAGATCATAAAGGACAAATTCAATTTTATTGTATTCAAAAAAAGATTGATCCTCAAGCTGTTGGGAATAAGGTTATTCAACATATATCCGATGAGGAAATTGAAAACTTAATAATCCTAACTATGAGAGAATTAAAGAAAGTATGGACATTTAATAGGGAAAATAAGATTTTCGATGTTGGTCTAGACGGGCAAATCTCAAATTTTGTTGTTATTGATTATGATCATAATAATCCAGAGATAAGTAACTCCTCAAAATTATTTTATTTAGATACGAGTACTCCACTTTTTCGAAAAAATAATATTGAAGCTATGGAAGCTGAATTGTTCTTAAAAAGTGCTCCATCATTCTTGAGGTTTTTATTAAAAGCGTTGTTTGTGCAAGAAGTTGTAGATCGATATTACGATTGGAGATTGGTGACAATTGATTTAATTGCCAATTTTTTCAAAGAACAGAAACCTGAAATTATCCCTAGGCTAATTAGGAGGATAAATAGATTTTTTAAAGAGGAAGCTAATGAATTTGAGATAGAACCTATCAAATTTGAAGAAGTGTATAAATATTATAAAAGTGATAAAATGATTTGGGTTGTTTTTCAAAATGCTAGACGATTTGATAGATATCTAAAAACTAAATTATTAAAGAAAAAATATGACTTCTATCTTCCAGAAAAAATTAAAAGATAATATAATGGAAGGATTTACTTTTCTTTCTTTTTTTGAGCAGAAATCTTTTTATCTCTAGGTGATTCAGAACAGAACACGTGCATGGTTGTAGGCTCAATCGGGTCAAACTCTTATATTTTAGCCACTCCAGTAAAGTTTTTTTCACATTCTTGATATTTAACTATAGTTATTTTCTATCATCATTAAGATTTTTTAATTAAAAATTAGGTTTAATTTTAATAAATATTGATAATAACAAAAATACAAACATTTTAAATTCATAAAAAAAATCAAATATTCAATATTACCGGAAATAGATATGATTTATAAACCTAAGATATTTTTCACCTCGAATGTTTTTTCTGCGAGTGAAATAGGATCTAATGAGAAAGTCTCAGAAAATTATCGTAATACGATTAAAGATTTATGGTATCAATTAGATCAGATATCGAAATTAAAATTCTTCAATGGGAGATTTCCCACAGAGGAGCAACTTAAAAAAGATGTAGAAATATTCAATCCTGATATTCTAGGGTGTCATTTAAGTCACTTAATATCCTCAAAAATATTAAAAAACTCAGAAATATTTGCAATTTCTACTTCAACAGCAGGATATAATCATATTCAAAGAACTGAAGAAGACAATATTTTAATTACGCACACTCCCAGTGTTCTTCACGAGACTGTGGCAGATTACACGATTGCGGTAATTATGGCAAATTTAAGGAATTTAATTGATCTTCATAATTATGTATGGAATGAACAATGGACTACTGATAATAAATGGGATTTAGATCAATCTCTTTCCTCGGTATTTACTGATAAAACTCTCGGTATTGTAGGATTGGGTGAAATTGGGAAGGAACTAGTAAAACGATTATATCCATGGGGTGTTAAAATTCTATATCATGATATTAAACAAATAAACGAAATTGAGAAAAAATTTCCTTTAATTGAATTTAAAGGAGATATTAAAGATATTTTTAGAGAATCAGACATAATAAGTTTGCATATTCCTTTAAATAAATATACAGAAAATTTAGTAAATCGAAATCTGTTAAAGTTAATGAAAAGAGGAGCATTGCTTATTAATACTGCGCGGGGAGGTGTTTTAGATTTAGAAGCTCTATTAGATATGTTAGAAAATAAAGAAATACAAATTAATATTGCTTTTGATGTATTTCCAATAGAACCTATTGAATCTAAAACTCTTAAAAGGTTAAAAAATATAAAAAAGAGACAACCAGACATTAGAATGATTTTAATTCCACATAATGCCTCTGCTGATGCAAATACCAGAGCTAAAATGAATATTCTTTTTTTAGAAGATATAATTAAGATTATAAGATCTTCCTCCTTAGAAGATTTGAAAGAAATTCACATCATTCCTGAACATAAAAAACAACTAACAGAAAAAAAATGGAGAATTTTTAATTACTGGAGAAAAAAATGAAAATGATAAGATCTTTTATAGCTATTGAGTTGAAAGATAAAGGAACAATTGAAAAAATTATCTCATTCACTCAAAGATTAACGCAAAATCAGCCAAAGATTAAACTTGTCGAACCCGTAAATCTTCATATGACCATGAAATTTTTAGGAAATATCCCCGAAACTCAAGCACCTAAAATTTACTCAATTTTACAAGAAGAAATTAATGACAAATTATTTCCTGGTAAAAATTTTGAATATATCTTAAAGGGAGTTGGTCAATTTAATAAATTTTCTGTTCTTTGGATAAAACTTCTTGGAAATATTCAATTTTTACAGAACATTAAAGATTCTTTAGAAGATTTCCTCTTTAATAAACTAAAAATAGAACGTGATAAAAGAACTAAATTTAAGCCTCATCTGACAATTGGTAGACTTAAAAAAGATAAAATAAATTATAAAACTTTTGATACACTTAAGAATTTAATTACTGAGAATAAAGATTTGGAGTTTGGAGTTTTTACTATTAATCAAGTAAAATTGAAGAAATCTCAACTCACTAGTAAGGGTCCAATTTATACAGATCTGAAATATTAAATGCAAAAGAAAAAATCTATTAAAGCAATTGTTTGGGATCTAGATGGTACAATAATTCATTTTAAAATCGATTATCTAAGAGCACGGAAGACAGCTATAGAAATCTTAAAAAAATATGCAGTTCCTAAACAACTCCTTACTGTTAATATTTCTATTTTGGAAAATATGAAATTTGCCAGAGAGCATTTTGAAAAAGAAGGTTTACATCAGAAAAAAATAAATGAAATAATAGAAGAAGTAGATATTGAGATTATTAAGATAGAATATGAAGCTGCCATAAACGCTATAATGATTGATGGAATAGATCAAGTATTAGAATTCGCGAAGAAGAAAAATCTAAAACAAGCAATTTTTACTTTTAATACAAAAAAAAATGCTGAACTTTCTCTCAAAAATGTGAATCTATTACATTATTTTAATTTAATTGTTGGAAGAGATAATGTCACCAATTTAAAACCCCATCCAGAGCATTTAATTTATATATGTAAACAGTTAAACATAAAATCCGACGAAATTTTAATAATTGGAGATAATATCCGCGATATTGAGGCTGCTATCAATATAGGTGCTCATTCTATAGCACTGCATACCAAATTAGCTAAAGTTGAAACCCTCCAAATAGCAGATAAAATAGTTAAAGAAAATGAAATACCATTAAAATTAATAGAAGAAATTGAAAAACTTATAAATTAAAAAAAAATTATTAATAAAATATCAATAAAATATCCACAAAATCTATTATTGTATAATTACATATAAGGGATTAAAATAAAATAATGAAAGTAGAATTTCTTTTGGATGTTCTAAAACCTCATCAACCTGATTCATATATTGTGGCTAAAGAATTAATGAAAATTACTGGGGTATCAAGAGTTAGCATTAGAGTTGATGAATTAGATCAAAAAACAGCTTCTTTACATATTCACATTGTGGGGAACAATCTCTCCCTTGAAGAAATAACTGAAACACTTGGAACGAATAATTGCGCTTTGCACAGTGTAGATGAGGTTATTTGTGAAGAAATGGATTAATTAAATCTTTTTTCCATATTTTTTTTTAATATTGGACTAACCAAAAAAATAAAAATTAGTTATACCGATTTTATTAATAATAAGAAAATATTATTTTTCATAAAAATAATGAATCCAAGTGTTATAAAAATCCTCGAAGAACGAGGAGAAATCAATGATGAGTTAGATTATGCTTTAATGAATTATTTACTTAAAAATCGAGGAGTTGGATATACTGCTTGTCAACCTCAACTCGTTGAATTAGAAGGGAGTAAAAAAGCAATTAAAATGAATATAGATCATACGTTTGTTGATAAAGATAATAAATTAATGGGGTTAGGTATTGTAGGGAATATCTATATTGAAGTTGATTCTTTACAAGTTGTGTATTGTACACCTGCTGAAGAGTTAGTAAAAAATATAGAAAAATTAAAAGAAGCAGGAATTAAACCTCAACCCAGACCGAAAGGGAAATATTGAGAGATTCATTCATTTAAAAAAACTGAAAGATATATCTTAACTTGGAAAAATAATATAAAATTCAGTTCATTTTTAACCATACTGAATATAATGTCGAGTAAAGAAAATAATATTAAACAACTTATCCAAGATTATTTGTTAGATGAGGGATTATTGCGAGGAAAGATTTCTGATCCTAAAGTTGAATTTGGTTTTCAATTTGTATTTCCCCCAGGAAAAGATCCCTTAGGACGCCCAATTGGCAGGAATATGGTAGTAATTCAACCTAAGAAGAAAAACATAATTGTTGTGAGTTTAGGAGTTCAAATTTCAGAACCACATATAAGAGCTTTAGATTCTTTAGAAAATCCTAAAAAATTGAATTTTTTCATGGATTTAAGAAAATCTTTTCTTTTAAAAGACGTTTTCTATCGAATTGATATAAAAAATCATAGATATGAAATAACAGATCAAATATTTCTCAATAAGGATGGACATATTTCGAAAAATACTTTTTATAAATGCATTCGAAAGGTATTTAATTGTGCTGCCTATAGTAATATTATCCTTGGAGAATACTGTGTGGGTAAGATAAAACCAGAAGATTTTATGAAATCTAAAGAATTCTCCGAAGATTCTAATTTTTCTCTCTACACATAATTTCAAACTTAAATTTAATGGTGAACATTAATTTTTAAAAAGTGGCTACAGGCATTAGGAAAATTGGATTATGTTCAAGGAAAAACAAAACCACTCGTTGATTGTATTTTATGTGCTGTGCGTGATAATGATGAAAGAGTCAAATCTCTAAAAATTTACGAAGATAGTTTATGTTTTATTACTCTGAATTTATATCCTTACAACCCTGCTCATTTAATGATAGTTACTCAAAGACATATAACTAAATTCCTTGAGCTTACTAAAGAAGAACTCGTTCATATCACAAGAACAATTCAAGGAATTCAATTATTATTAGACGAGTTATATAATCCTAAAGGGTATAATATAGGTATAAACCAAGGACGAGATGCAGGAGGCAGTATTGAACACTTACATTTTCATATAGTTCCGAGATATGGCTCTGAACTTGGATTTATAGATATTGTAGGAGAAATTCGTGTTTTACCTGAAGGTTTGGATTCTGTAAAGGAAAAATTAGAGGGATCCATTAAAAATTATTTAAATAGAGAATTCTTCGAGAATTTCTAACAGATAAAAAAAGAAAAAAAAATATTACATTAAATTTTATAATTTGATGAGTTTACCTTGTAGCATTGCGAATATCGGCAGCAGTTACCCTTTTACGCTTGTCCGCCTTACAAACCTTAATAGCTTCCTTGGTTGCTGTAGCAGCGCTACCTTCAAGAAAATCTATGAGCTTATCTAATGCTTCCGCAGCTACGAGATCAGCACCTTCTTTCTTCATTAATCTTCTGATTGGAGCTTTAGCAATATATCCTTCAGATTTTTTCTTTGCAGGTGCCTTTTTTGCAGGAGCTTTCTTTTTAGCCATAATTCATCCTCCACTTTTTTTAAAATTAATTAAATTTTTAAAATTAGATTATAATTAAGTATAACTACACATTTCTATTATATAAATGTTATGATTCAAATCAATGAAAGACATAATCTCGAGAATTTTCTCGGAGAGATCATAGTGAATCGAAAATGAGATCGTTTTATTAATTTGATATTAATTTTTCCGACTAAAATTAAATTTTAATTTTTATTAGGTAAAGGCGTAGTTTCTTTATTTTTTGAAGTTTTACTTTTATTAGTATTTCAATTTTTTTACTTGATATATTATTAATCGTTAATTAAAATATATTAAAAGTTTAATGAATCGGGGATCAAAAAAATTTGAAATTTAACCTCCTAAAGCCTTGAATACCACTTTATTTATATTTTTACTGTTATTCACAATTCAATAAGCATTTTTCTGAAAAAATATATTAAATCAATTTATCCTATTTTTTTTACATTCATAAAGTTTTAATATAAAAATATTTCAAATCTTAAATTGTTAAAGCTTAAAATTTTGAAGTTTTTTTCAAATCTAAAAATTAAAATACTAATTGTTAGATTAGGATATTATAGAAAAATAATAGTTTGAGTTAATCAATACTCCGTAAACATCAATGACCGATTCAAAAAAATATAATGACTCTGAAATTGAAGAAGCACTTCAAACATTGGGATTCACAAAAAATGATTCTAAAGTCCTATTAACATTATGTAAATTTAAGATTCTTAGCCCTGCAGATATCGCAAAACACTCTGGTGTTGATCGAGCAAGAGTATATGATTCTTTAAATAGATTAATAGAGAAAGGTTTCATTCAAAAAGAACCTATAAAAAGGGGAGCTAATTATCAAGTAATCCCAATAGAAAGAATCTTTAAAGTAATTCGTGATGAATATAAGAATAAAATTGAAGATACATTAATGCTCGAAAAAATAATTGGCGAATTAGAGATTAATAAAGAAGAATCAGAACCTAGAGTATGGGCTATAAATTCTAGAGGAAAAATTCGAAAGAAAATCAAGGAATTAATAGTGTCAGCAAACGAGAAAATATTTTTTATTATTACACCAGATTTACTTATGCAAGAATTAGGCGGTTATGATTGGGTACTAAAGGAACTTTGGAATAAGAAATTTTCTTCTAATATCCAACTTATCATCGCTTTAAAATATAATGACATTTTAAAAGAAGAAATTAAAAAGTTATTGAAAATATCGATAACTATTCATTCAATTGAGGGAGATAGTGTTATTCCTTTTGGATTGTTAATAACTGATAATCATTTTTTGCTCACGACATTAGATAGCGTAAAAGAGGCACCTGAATATACTTCTGGATTATGGTTAGAAAATGGTACTCCAAAACAGATCGTAGGATATGAACATTTATTTAAACACTTTATTACAAGCGAATGTAAGTTAATAAAACTTACGCCTATCAAAAATACACCCTATTAAATTCTTTAATTTAATTAAAAATAAATAATTAGAAAAATATATAATTAAAAGTCAAAAATACTATTTTAAACATAATTAAGAAATTAGGGGAAAAACATTATGTCTTATCGAGGAAAAGTAATTCTTTGTGGAGACGCGGGGGTTGGTAAAACTAGCCTATTAGCTCAATATGTTGATAATCAATTTAGTGAAGAGTACCATCAAACGATTGGAGCTAATTTTTTAATAAAGGAAATTGATTTAAGTAAAGTAATTGATAAATTAGACATAAAAAACCCGAAATTAAAGAAAGATATTAAACAAAAAGGATTCAAACTATACTTTTGGGATATCGGGGGTCAAACTGACAAACTTTGGGCTAATGAGTATTATTTCGTCCAAGCAGTTGGAGCAATGGTTATTTTTAGTTTAGATAAAGTTTCTTCCTTTGAACAAATAGATTTTTGGATTTCAAAACTAAAGGAATTAAGTGGAGATGTACCATATATAATAATCGGAAATAAAACAGATTTAAAAAGAGAGCTCAATGAAGACAACATTAAAAGTAAGGTTAAAGAATTAGGAGTTGAATATTTTGAGACATCTGCAAAATTGGATGAGAATGTAGATAAGGTATTCGAGACTTTGTCAGTTCAAATTCTAAATAAACTAAAATGAATTTAAAATAAATATAAAATAACTAAATAAATTTAAATTGTTTAATTATTAATTAAATAGTTTTACGATAATTTTATCTGAATAAATAACAAATAAAACAATTTGTATTATATTAAAATATTCAATATTGAAATTAGACATAAAGTTCTCATTATATTTAAAATTTAAAATATTCTTAGTTATTAATTAAGGTTAAAAAATATTACTGGATTTATTGAATATAATCAGTCTTATAATATGAGTATTTTACTAATTCCCATTGCTCCGTTATCTAGAACTAAATCTCGCTTGAGAGATTGTTTTTCAACTGAACAACTTAAAGAATTAACAATAGCAATGTTTAAGGATCTCGGGAATATATTAACTAAAGTAAATTGTTTTGATGAAAAAATTGTGTATTGTAATACCAGTAAAATATTAGAACTTGCAAATGATTACGATTTAGTAGGGATTAAAGAGACTATATCAACTCCACCTAAATCATTCGATAATGTTATTGAAGATCTTAACAACATCGCCATAAAAAAATATAAAGCAACCCAAACTGTGTTCTCATTTCTCGATTTAATTTTAATTACTGCTAATAACTTCTATGAAATTTTTTCCCTCTTAAGTAAAAACCAATTAGTAATATGCCCTGCTATTCATTCCGCTGGAATTTCTATACTTGGAAGAAATCCACCTGATATAATATCTTCTTATTTTTCAGATCCAAATATCCCCTCTTTATTAGCTCTATTTAACAATGCTTCAAAAAACGATATTGACAAAATCGCTATATATGATTCTTTTAGAGCTGGTTTTGATATTGATATCAAACAAGATTTAGTGTTGGCTTTTGAATATCTAAAGGTATTTAATTTAACGCACACTAATGTCTATAAATTTTTAAAAAGGAATTTAAGACTATCATTTAAGAAAAGAAATCAGATTAATAATCGATCTTTTGAAATAATAGAAAGAGAATAAAAGTTTATAAAGTAAAAGTTATATTTATTTTTATTTCTTCCTTTAAGATTTCTTCTATTAACTTCTGAAATTCTTCCCTTTCAGATTTAAGAGTGCTGAGATATCTGGTGTAATCTTTATTTTTTCGATTGTAATCTGCATCGATATGTTCAAGTTTTATTGTATTTGAGGAGATTTGATTTTTGAGATCATCTAATTTTTGAGCTAATCCTTCTTCTTCAATTTTTTTTTCTATTCCTTTTATTACTCCTTTAAGCTGTAAATAATTTTCTATATTTGTTTGTAATAATTTCTCATCAAATATTGCATTTATTTGTTCAATTGTTTTTTGTTTAGTTTCAGATTTAAGATTTAATTTGTTTTCTTCTAAAACATGTCGTAATTGTACCATAAGACTCGTAATTTTTGGTAAATCTTTACGTTCATTACTTAGCATTTTAATTGGATTTTTAAGAAAATCTCTCAAATAATTCATATCTATATTGAGTACATGAATTGTTTCTTTTTCTAATTCAAACTTAAATTTTTTTAAAGCCTTTTTAAATCCAATTTCATCATTTATTGACATTTGTAATTGGAATAATTTTTCTTTTTCAGCTTCTAAATCTTTAAAAAGTTCATTTTGTTCTAAGTTAATTAATTCTGAGTTTAATTCTTCTTGTTTTGTTTTTCGCTCGTCCAATTCATTTTCAAACTCCTCTAAATCTACTTTGGCGTGTTCAATATTTTCTTTTAAAGTGAAGAGTTTTGGTAATTTCTTAAGTAGATATTCAGCATCTCTAACAGTAGTATATTTTTTTCTCATGAATTCGTTTAGTTGTGCTTGTTTTTTTCCCAGTTTACGAGTAAGATATTCTAATTCTTTTATTTCTGATTGTACTTCTTTATGAAACTTGGGAAATGATTTTCTAGCGATTTCATTAATGCTAGTAAATAACTTCTTAATTGAATTCAGTAAATCTGAAATATTATCATAATTTATTTCTTCTTCTGGAATTTGAATCTCATCAATTTCCTTTCTAATTCGACCAGAAAAAAAGTTCAGTGATTTTTGGGCTTTTTGATCAATTTTTTCTTTCCCCGTTTCTATGAAGTGATCCAAACATACCTTTATTTGTATTAAATTCTCTCTAATATCTTGAAGAAATTTATTTGGGAATTTCTTGATTTTAGAAAATTGAGAATTGAGTTGTTCTTTATAAAAAACTTCAAATTCATCTAGGTCCTTTTCAATCATTTTGCATCCTATTAGGTTTTATTTTATTGCCTTAATAATCTTTCTACCATTCATGTATTGACGAAGAATATCTGGAATTGTTATTGAATGGTCCTCATTTTGATAATTTTCAAGTATACAGCAGATGGTACGTTCAGTGGCTATTGCTGTTGAATTTAATGTATGTAATACCTCTTTAGCTTGCTGAGAACCAACTTTTCCCATCCGAATTTTTAATTTTCTTGCTTGATAATCTAAGCAATTACTACATGATACTAATTCGCGATAAGTTTCAGATGCAGGAAACCATGCTTCCAAATCATACTTTTTGGCAGCATTATCATTTAATTCGCCAGACGCTATATTAGCTACTCGATAAGGGATATTTAATTCTCTAAAAAGTTCTTCTGAATTTGTAATTAACTCTTCAAAATATTTCCACGAGTTTGTTGGTTTGCTGAAAATAAACTGCTCAACTTTTTCAAATCGATGAACTCTGAATATCCCAAGGGTATCTTTGCCATGTGATCCTGCTTCCCTTCTAAAACAAGAGGAAATTCCCGCATATTTGATTGGTAATCTTTTGGGGTCAACAATTTCGTTATAATGATAAGCAGCTAAAGATTGTTCCGATGTTGCAATCATATATAAGTCTTCATCTTGAATTTTGTATAATTGCTCTTCAAAATCTACTAATTCTGCAGCAGCTTTCATAACTTCATATTTAGTAAAGAAGGGAGTCCACATAGGGGTAAAATTTTTGCTTATCAATTTATCTAAAGCATATTTCAAAAGGGCTAAATTAAGTAAAACCAGATCTCCTTTTAAATAATAGAATCTTGAACCTACAACTTCAGAAGCTTTTTTAGTGTCTACACCATCAATTTTTTCAATTAAATCAACATGAGATAATGGTTTAAAATCAAATTCAGGTAATTTTCCAAAAACCCTTACAATTTCATTATCATCTTCTGTTTCACCAATGGGAACAGATTCATGTAAGATATTACCTATCTTATAACGATACTCTTCTCGCTGTTCAAGGTATTGAGCTTTTAGTTTTTCTAAATCTTCAATTTTATCCTTTATTTCTTTTGATTCCTTTATTGCTTCTTCAGCTTTTTTACTGTCTTTTGATTTTTTAAACTCTCCAATTTTAGTTGAAATTTCATTTCTATATTTCCTTAATTCTTCTATATCTTGTAGAGCGGTCCTCCATTTTATATCGTATTCTAAAACTCTTTCTGCAATTGATGGATCTTTAAACCTTTTTTTCTCCGATTCGATTATTATATCAAGATTCTTTCTGAATAATTCAATATCAAGCAAGTTTTAGCACCTTCAATTATATTGGAAAAATAAATATATTGTTAGATTTATAAAATTATCATTTTATTAAAATATGAAGCTGATTCAAAAATTTAAATCATTCATGCTGAATCCTATCAACAATAGTGGAACGAGCCAAGGCGGTTTTAATCTTCCTTTTATCATAACCCACCGTATCGATAATCTTCATTATTTTTATTCTTCTAGCCTTTCCTTTCAGACCTTCTTCAAGCATAAACTCTTTTGCAAAATCTTCCTTCTTTTTCTCTTCTACCTCAGACATAATATTAAATAATTATTTTTTCAATAAAAAATTCACGAGAAGATCTTAATACAATTATCAAAATTAAGTCCAATCATCTAAAAATATCTTATTAAAAACAAATATCTAAGATTTTCTTTTTTTTTAGAGAATTCTATTATCAAAATCAATATTATGAAAACTAATAAGAAAAAATAAATTATTTCAATAATTTCATAACGCAATAAGATTTAATGTTATATTTCAAATCAATATAAAAGTAATGGTGAAGTTTTACAAAAAGGTGAAATAATTGTCTGAAAGTCAGACCACTGTTAGAATAGGAGTCTATGTATGCGAGTGAGGAGTAAATATTAAAGCTTCCGTTGATTGTGATGCTGTTAGAGATGCTGTGGAACATATTCCGAATGTAGTGGTTGCTAAGGTGAATTCTTTTACGTGTTCTGATCCAGGACAAAACATAATACGGAATGATATTTTAGAGCAAGATTTAAATAGAATAGTTGTGGCTGCATGTACACCAAAAATCCATGAACCCACCTATAGAGCAGTTTTAATTGAGGCAGGTTTAAGCCCATATTATTTCCAGATGGTCAATTTAAGAGAACATTGCTCTTTTGTCCATAGA
>JABXKB010000008.1 GCA_013375485.1 Promethearchaeota archaeon
TTACCGAGCATGGTCAAAGCCATTTTACACCAAAATGGGTCAAGACTATAGGTGCTGGACTTAAGATCCAGTGGCAAAGGCCAATATGTCCATCTCGGGCTTATCCTTAATTCGTGGGTTCGAAAGTGAATAATCTCTAAGATTTTTACCGGTTTTCCCACTCCCTCCACACTAATATATTAAGATCCAGATATCACAGCAATAGTGAGTTCGAATTCTGCTTAACCGCATCGGTGACAGCAGAAATTTAGCAAATAATATTTTGGAAAAAGCAGAAAAGTATAGTAAACGAGCAATTTATCAACGCATTCCAGGGATGTATAATGAAAAAATTGTAGAAGCTGATTTCATAAATATGAATAATTTGTCTGATAATATACGAGCTGTAGAATATGATACAAATATCGAAAATATTAAAAAATGGGTGGAAGAAAAAGAAAAATTTAAGTCTGAAATTGAAAGTTTTAAAAAAGCTAAAGGTGAGACAGATTCCCAAGAGAATTTATATATTAACTAAGAGGATTAAGTGGATCATTTTTTTTTGTAGCTTTAAAGTTTAAAATTGTTTAACTCTAAAGTCTCCATAATTATGAATTTCTATATAACTCGGAGTCTTATCAGCAACCCAACAACCTGCGTTCATCATTATGATATTATTAACATTACTCATACCAATCTCATGAGAGTGTCCAAAAATAACATGGGTGATTGGTTGAAGTGAATACTTTTTCAAGAATTGAAGAATTCTCCTGAAATATATGTTATTTTTTACATTTCTTCCATTATAAGCTAATTTTTTATCAATCTTTATTAAATCTCTTTCTATTCTCGATGAAGAAAAGTCAGAAATATCGAGATTCCTTTCTGAGGCTACATGTTCGATATTTTCATCAGTAATCAATAAATTTAATTGTTTTAATTCATACCATAATTCATTTAAAAGAACCCTTTCAATATTTTCTTCAACAAAACTCTCCCATACTGGAGCTAAAAAGATGTGATGCTTAAACCAACCTTCAAATTGATATCCGTGAGTCATAAAATATTGATATTTATTCATCAGTTTTATGTGTTCAAGAATTATAGTTCTTTTATCATCTTCTCTTAGAATTAACCCAAATCCATTGAACTCAATATCATGTATAGAGTCAAATAATGATATTACAGTTTTGTTTGAAGAATTTTGACCAAGAATTACATACTGACAAACAGTAAATTCATTTAAAAAATTATAATAAAATCCATTTAATCTTAATTTTTCTAAAAACAACATTTTTCGCTCCTCAAATTCCAAATTATAAAAACCCCCTGTAGGAATTTCATGATTCCCTAAAGCAATGACTATTTCAACACTATTATTCCTTATCGCTTGTAAAATATTATAAATCTTATTAAAATCTTTATTATTAGATAAATTTTCAATTGTACTCCAAATTAAATCAAAAAAATCACCCAGAATAACAAGAGCCCTTAAATGTTGTAAATTCCCACTTACTCGAGATTCATGTATAAATGAAAGAAAAGATAGAAAATCATCTCTCCTACAATAAATATCCCCTAAGTGTACATCAGAAAGAACTAATATTAGTGTATCATTATCTATATGGATCAAATTAATTATTCATTTGTTTATGGTTTTAAGATCTCTATTATAGAATTAAAAATTCACTCTTAAATTAATTTGCATAGATATTTATTACTAAATACCAATTTATTTAACGTTTAACTATAGGTTTGTACATTTTTGAATTACCGTATATTTCTAATTAAAAATTCTCTTATTCTTTTTATTAACTCATCTCTACATTCAGGATTCGACCATTCTTCAGCGTTGAATAGATTCTCTTGTTCTGCTCTTTTGTGGAGCCATAAATGAGAAAGTACAACATACGTCTTACTTTTAAGATCTCTAAAATTCCGTGGTTCACAAATTTTATCCATAGTTTGTTGGATTAACTCTCTTCTCGCTTGTTGTAGAGCTTCACTCTTTTCATACATATACTACTAGAATGGATTGTTGATATATAATGTGGATGAGAGTTCGGAATTATTCTTTATATTGGTTCAGGAGTCTTTTTTAATTTTATAAATAAATTTGACTATTTATATAATAACAAAAAATTAACATAAAATAATAAAAGAGGGTATTACCATGATAAATAGAGTTGAAGATTTAATCAGGGAACTTGAAAAACTAGATCCAAGAAAACGAATTGTAGTTGAAACCCCAGATGGGGAAACATATCAAATCCAAAAAGTCTCAAGAATTACTATTCCTGCTAAAATTATCTTATAAGGATCGAATTTTCTTTATCCTTTCTTCTTTTTACAAGATCAATAAGTCTTTTCCTATTTAAATGAAATTTACATGTGATTAAGAATTATAAAAAAAGGCGACTCCTACCAGCAGGACCTTAATCCAAGGTCCAAACTCAAATAGGGGGAGGAGGGCGAAAACATCGTGTAGTCTACTACACAACCAAAAGACAAAAATCCAGGGTGTCTGATAGGAGTCATGGTTTAATTAGGTTTTTATCTTCTCCTCACAAATATTTTGAAAAGTACAGTTTTTAATATTATGTGTTTGAGATTATTTAAAGAAAAAATCAAGATTGGATACAAAGTTCAGTGATGGTGAGGTGTGTTAGCTCTAAAAAATAAAATAAAAATAAAAATGAAAAAAAATGAGTTCTTAATTTAAATTACTTCCGTTGTTGGTTTTCTTTTACGCAATATTCCTATTGTAATTATTGCTGCTCCTATGCCCCCTGCTGTTGAGACGATTGCGATAATGAGTATCATGAAAGGGAATTCGTCTCCATCTTGTTCAACCCCCTTTTCCAAAGTTTCAGGATCTACGGCGAGATATGTCTCAAACTGTTTGTCTTCATATCCAGAAGCAGAGATTGCCATTTTTAAGAGGATTGGATCTTCACCCGGAGCTACAGTTATTGGTTCTAATGAGATAAAGTAATAACCATTTCCAAGATTTTTAACTTCAGCAGACACGTCTACGCCATCCCACCACATCTGAATTGTTGTTGCATCTATTCCCTGTTCAGTCTCATTGAATATAAAAAAAGTGAAATTAAAGTGTTCGAGTGAATAAGACGTATCAGTTATATCTACTTGTAAATATTTAACAATTTCACATGGTTCTACAGCGATATATGTTTCGAAATACTTTTCCAAATGATAAATTGCTGTGATTGTCATATTCAACAAGATTGGATCGTCACCGGGATTTACAAATATCGGAGTTAATGAGATATTATATAAACCATGTTCAAGTTCTGTGATGCTGTTTACTACAATTCCGTTCCACCATATTTGAAAGTTTAGGATCGAAAAATCAAAAGGTAATTCACTAAAAACGTTAATAGTAATAGTAAATTCCGCTATTGAAAATAATTGATCTACAATTTCTACATATAACTGAGGAGGAGAGAGTAGTTCATAGTTCATAGAAATTACAGTATTTGTTCCATCGTCATTGATAAATTTTTGATCACTACTAACGAATATATTTCTTGTAATTCTATTATCATCACAATCAGAAGAATCTATAAAGATTACTCCATTTGTGTTGAAATATATGTAATTCTCTGTGATATTATTTTCATTACATTCACCAGTTAAATGTACTCCATAGTGTTTGTTGTAATATATAGTATTTCCCGAAATGCTATTGTAACTACTATAATACAATTCTATCCCATACTGGTTATTATTATTTACTGTGTTGTTCGAAATTGTGTTTTCGCTGCCAGCAATTAAATATATTCCATACTCTTGGTTTGAAGTTATAGTGTTGCTTGCAGTGTTTCCCGAAACGGTGTTATTAAGACAATAAGTAGTAAAACCATATAACATAATTCCATAATCTTTGTTATTATTTGCGATATTTCTCGTGACGGTGTTATAACTGGAATCAACTATAATTATCCCTACATTATCATTACTATTTAGGGTATTGTACGAGATGGAATTATTTTTACAATCCCATACCATTATCCCATCTATTAAGTTATTGTTTGCTGTGTTATCCAAGATGGTATTATTATTGCAGTTGCTAATTAAACATATTCCACATTCGTTGTCATTTGCAACGTTTTTTGAGATAGTGTTATTTTTACAGTTCTTATCTAATAATATACCAAAATATCCATTGTTTGAACAGTTATTATTTTTTAGTGTTCCATTATTTGTGTTTTCCAATTTGATCCCTGCATTTCTACCCCCACTACCCGCATTATAAACAGTGCAATTTATGATGATAAAATACTCATTTTTAGAATTATTTATTAAAATGCAACTCCCTGAACCACCTGCATCAATCTCTAGCCCATCAATTATATATGGATCAGAATATGTTCCCGAACCAGTACACCAAAACTTTAATCTAGCTGTTGTACTCCAGTTCCATGCATTCACACCAGAATCATCTATATGAACTTTTTCACCGGAATGAAAAGGGGTTTCAGCGAGTGGAAAATAATCTTTGGATCCTGCGCTACCCATAATCCATATATAAGGAGTATCTACAATTCCATCATTGTTAGAGTCAGGAGATGTGTGGTTGTCCCAATAATTTCCAATTATCGAGTTGTTCCACTGGTTATTAATACCATCATCGTGTGCATGCAAATAGTTATTTCCTATGAAGAAGTTTTGATAAATTAGATTATTATCACTGGATATTACTATCCCAAACCAAGAATTGTTGCTGACAGTGTTTCCAGAGATGGTGTTAACATCACAATGCTCTATTAAATATATCCCAAACTGAGTGTTATTGTTTGCAGTGTTCCCAGAGATGGTGTTGTCATCACAATCATCTACTAAATATATCCCGTTTTGAGTATTAGCGTTTGCGGTGTTCCCAGAGATGGTGTTATTGTCGCACAATTGAGAAAACATTATCCCTCCATTACGACCATTATTGGTTATAGTATTTTCCGAGATAAGATTATTGTCGCAATTCTCATCTAAATATATCCCTTCCCAGTTGTTGTCGCTAATGGTGTTTCCTGAGATGATGTTATTGCTGCTACTATACCTTACTCTTATTCCGCACCACCCATTGTTATCTATAATGTTTCCTGAGACAGTGTTATTCTCACAAAAATCACGTAATTGTATTCCCTGTCCGGTATTGCTATTTACTATGTTATCGAAGATTGTGTTATTAATACAATTAATATTCAATATTATTCCATACTCTCCATTGTATATACAGGTATTATTTATTAATCTACCATTATTTGTGTTTTCCAACCAGATTCCCATTCTACCCGCATTATGAATCGTACAATTTCTAATGATAATATACTCGTTTTTGGAATTATTTATTAAAATTCCGTTTCCCGTAGGTGAAGTACTTGCGTTAATAATAACATTTTCAATAGTGTAGGGATTACTCCACGAACCATCACCGCTACACCAATCATAGATAGTTGCAGTTTCTGACCAATTACCATTAACATGTATAAAAGATTCGAAATAATTTCCAGAGGACTTCAGTCTTTTAATATTTATCTTGTTACCATTCTCAATAATTCCATCTTGTTCATTGAAAAATTTATGGTTGTTGATAAACAAAAACGCGAAAATTATTCCGAAAGTTACTATACTTATTCTTATTTTGCTCTTATTTCTCATTAAATTTCACCCAAAAACTAATTGGATTAAAATATATACAGATATGTAAAAATTTAACAATTTTGTATAAAATGATTGATATATTTTATCTTAAATTTTATTATGGAAGATCGAGATTAATTCATAATATAGTTGAGCATCCAATCGTTCCATAGAAGTTCCATCACTTAATGGATATTCTTTAATTCAAACAAGAAATCAGGAATAAAAGTTATACGACAAACTCATCGCGTAATTATAAAAAGAAAGATAATAGGAAGAGAAAAAAAATTACTAATTAAGTGAGTTGTCAAGGAGAACAGGGAGGATCTTTTTCTCGATAATAGCGATGAATCTTAAACTTCATTAAAGTATTATACTGATACTTTGACCGAGTTTTACTGAGAATTTTTAACGGATCTTCATTCACTTGCAAAGTGATAACAAGAGGAATTGCATATTTTCCCCTCACCGCAAAGAAATAATACTCTTTATGATTATGAAAAATTTTGGTAGCATTACCCAACACAATCTCAACATGCTCATTGTATTCAATTACTTCACTAACTTCTACTTCAACAGGCTGTTGTACATCTAAAATTCCTAATTTCTCCATTATCTTGACTAAGAGATGGGAAGATTTAATAAGTGTAGTAAATCCATCCACTTTATAGCGTCCAAAAACTTTTCTCTTTACTTGGGATTGGATGGTACTCATTTTAATACCTAAACGAGTACATACCGCACTAATACTCACCTTTTCACTATGTGTGCATAAAATTGCGATGGAACTCACTAACCCTGCAACTACATTATCTGTGGTATTTTTGATTCCATTCCATAACCTGTACAAAATTTTCTTGGAAAGAAAATAGAAAGGCATTCCTAACTCAAAATGCTCCGAAATTTCGAGAATTCTTTGGAGAATATATTCTTGCCTATTACGCTCTCCATATTCTGGTAAGAATCTTTGAAGTTGTAAAATAAAATCATTGAAATCCTTTTTTGAAATTTTAGAAATTTCAATTAGCTCGAAGGGGTTAATGGAAACATTCCTAAGCTTAAGACAGAAATATATTGTAATTGAAACTAACTTTTCTATGTTTCTATATTTTGAACCTGACCGAATTTTCGCTCTAATTTTTTTAAACTTATCTAAAACCATTTCTTTAATGGCATCGTATCCATTTAAATCTAAATAATTAAAAATTCTTGCAATTTCAATACGAGCCTTCTCAAATATGGCTTTTTCACTAGAAATTATCGAATTGTATTTGCTTATTCTTTGCAATCTGATAGAAAGAGGCGAAACCATTCTTTCTCGCCTCGTTCCTATCTGAGTTTTGCCCACACCCTTCGCATATTGGATTAAATCTTCATTATATGGTCTATCGTATTGTAATTTTTGAATTTCTAATACTATTATGACTGAAATTATTAATCTAGAAGTAACTTTAATCCTTGTCTAAATTGATGTAGTACAACTCCATGTAAAAGAGCATCATGTAACTCTTTAATATTTCGATCTATAATTGAGCTATGTGAATTTGCCCCTGATGTTAATGACTTCAACACTTTATAAAGAGAGTAATTAGAGTCTTTTACCATTCCAAAATAACCCCAAATTCAATCTATTTCTAGTTAAATAAGAACTAAATATATTTGTGAGGATTGTTACAAGGGAAAGTTTGTTTCAATCTATTTCTAGTTAAACAAGAACTTTGGCGAAATTAGGACTATCGTCTAGCATGTAAAGTTTCAATCTATTTCTAGTTAAATAAGAACGAGCCAAATAAGAAGCAAAATTCAAAAACCTCAATTGTTTCAATCTATTTCTAGTTAAAAAAGAACCTAAATGACGACATTAAAAATAAACTACAAAATAAGTTTCAATCTATTTCTAGTTAAAAAAGAACAAGTCTACAGCTTCGGTTTAAGACGGAGATTAATGTTTCAATCTATTTCTAGTTAAAAAAGAACGAAATCCGGCCTGTTTGGTTATCACACCTGAAGGAAAGTTTCAATCTATTTCTAGTTAAACAAGAACATTTTTGTCAGTAATACAAGTGAACTAACATTACATGTTTCAATCTATTTCTAGTTAAAAAAGAACGTACTTAGTGCAGGGAAGTCAACTCGCACAGGGACAGTTTCAATCTATTTCTAGTTAAAAAAGAACTAGATATATGGTTCTCGTTAGACATTATCTTAATGACTGTTTCAATCTATTTCTAGTTAAATAAGAACGAGCCAAATAAGAAGCAAAATTCAAAAACCTCAATTGTTTCAATCTATTTCTAGTTAAAAAAGAACACAAATTAAATAAAGGTCTAAAAAGCTTCATGAAATGTTTCAATCTATTTCTAGTTAAAAAAGAACGGCAGTTGTAAATCATTTGGAAAATTCAATAAAAAAGTTTCAATCTATTTCTAGTTAAAAAAGAACCCCAGAATGGTACTATTTTATAGGAGACGCGAAGAGGTTTCAATCTATTTCTAGTTAAAAAAGAACAGGTAGTGTTTTCCTCACAGAATGGGACTACAGCGCTTTTTACTGATCACCTACCATAAGTACGGGTCAATTGCAGTTACTCTATAAATGTGATTCCTTTCTATTTAAAAATTTCCTCATATATATTTTGAAAAGTATAGTTTTTAATAGTTTGTGTTTGAGAGTTTATAAAGAAAAAATATTGAAAAGAAAGTGCTTGCTCAAAGATTTAACGAGGAGATTTGCTGAAAATTTACTAAAAAACTAAAGATACTTAACTTTTTAATAATAAATTTCCTATATCTAAACATGTTAAAAACAACTAATTTTAAAAATGCAATTTTATTCTCTTTATTACTCTCTATTTCCATATATCTTGGAACCTTTATCCCCGTGTTAAGTTTCTTTTTCTTACATCGATTTTCCAAAGCCAATCCCAACAATAGTTATTTGGTCTCAAAAAGTCTTAGCGCAATGAATGATTTTGCTATTCCCTCTTTCGAATTCTAATAATATTATTTTTAAATAATGACAAAAATTTTAAAATAAATAAAAAAAGGAAAAAATTTAGGTTATTAATTTTCAAGAGTCAATTTATGATTAATCTTCCAATTGCTTTTTTAATTTCATTATTAAAGGTAGCATTTTTGTTACATCCATAGCTGGAGTAGTTTTCATAAACTTAATATAACCTGGTTTAGCGAGCCTCCACATATTTGAACCTTTTGCTAACTGTTCCTCATTTTCGGCTTCTTCAATAGAGATACCCCAATAATCCGATGCACTAATATAAAAACCTATTTGATTAACTCCTTCAACTGGATACATTTTTTTACTTATAAGTTTTTGTGCAATTTCCGCCAGTTCGGAGGGATCAAAATCTGGATTTAATTCCCAATAAGATATAAAAAGCATATTATTTACCACCTCAATATAATTAATTTTAGATTCGCGTTTGTATAGATTTTCAACCTATACAATATTATTCAATTATTCAGACTTTATATTTAATATTTTCTAACTCTAAATAATTTATTGAGGAAAATTATAAATAAAAAAGGTACTATTCAATATACATAGAAATCACAGTGATAGGTAAAGATTCTAATTTCTGAGTATCTTTCTTTAGCAATATCAATTGAATATATTGTCATAACGCATAGGGAATCGAAGGAGATTATTTACTATAAGACAGTGGGAGATTTTGATCCGAATATACTTGATGTTTTCCGAAATTCCGTCTATTATGAGATCTTAGATTTACCTTTAGAAGACGGTGAAATTGAACAAGCTACTCTCGAAGGGAAGTATTTAATAACACGGGCGGGAAAATTATTCTGGATTACTTTAATATTTAAACATAAACCTATAATTTATGCGAGAGAAGTATTGAAATTTTTTTGCAAATTATTTGAAAATTTATACGAAAGAGAAATTCAGGAGTTATATACACAATTCAAAGGGGACATCTCTGTCTTTCGAAGAGATCCATATTCAAAGCAGAGTTTAGACACTATAATCGAGGATCTTTTCCACTTATACCTAATATATCCTTTCAAAATAGGAACACCAAGAGGAAAAAAAATATCTCCTAAATCAAAAAAAATATATCAGTTTGCTAAGGTCCTTGCTCATAAAACAAAAGGAAAGATTTTACTAGATAAATTATTTGCTGAGGTAAGTAAATCTTTCAAATTAAGTAATGAAGAAATTGCTAACTTAATGTATGAATTAGTTGAAAACGAGGTTTTTATACCTCTTCAACGAGAAAAAAAAAAAATTCCAATTCATCTATAGAAAATATGAATCTAAGAATTATATTATTAAAACTGTATAACCCCTATTTTTATCATTTATAGAAAAAGGATTTAAACTAAGTATACAATATTTTTACTAATCAAATTCAATTAAACTATAAAAAAAGGAGAAAGAGGTTTGAAATTAACAGATATTATTGGATTAGAAGAAAAGCATGCTAAACTTTTAGAAAGAGAAGGAATATCAAGTACAGAAGATTTAATTCCACTAACAAAAAGTCAAATTGGAAAACTTGCGAGAAAAATAGGTATTTCCGTAAAAACTCTTGATACTTGGCAAGAACACGCAGAATTGATGCAGATTCAAGGCGTGGGTCCTGAAATGGCTAATGCATTAAATCTTATTGGTATAGACTCTGTGAAGGAATTTGCCTATAGAAATTCAAAGAGCACATTAGAAAAGTTAAAACAATTAAAAAAAGATAATCCTAAAGATCTTGCAAAAGTTCCTTCTCAAAAAGATGTCGAAAGTTGGATTAAAGCTGCTAAAGATATTTCAGGAGCCCCAGAGAAGAAACCCGCGAAGAAGCCAGCCAAGAAACCTGTGAAAAAAGATGATGCTACACCATCACCTATACCTAAAATTGATTATGTACCTATTGAAGAATTTAAAGGAGAGTATGGAGAGTATGGCCCAGATTATTGGAATAATAAATGGGAAACTGCTCCGATAATCTACACAGGGAGGGCATTGAGGGCAGAAGTTTATAAGAAACAAATAGATGTAGATGTTAAAGCGTTCATTAAAAAAAATGATGCGATATTATGGCATGTTGTAACCCAGATTGGATTAAGGAGAGAAACACCTAATGAGACTGCTTTTGCAATACAGAATTTCGTATGTAATTTCTTGAAGTATAAGTACGATGATTTAACTGCTGAAGTCCCTGAATTTTGGTTAATGCCTTGGGAGTCTGTACAAGCAGAGATTGGCGATTGCGAGGATGGTGCTATCCTAATTGCAGCCTTATTGATTAATGCTGGCATTCCTAATTGGCGAGTAAAAGTGGCGGCAGCAGAAGTAGTGACTGACCCTATTTTTGCTCCATCAGATACTGAAGTAGGAGGTCATGCTTATTGTCTTTATCTTGCTGACAAACCTGATTCCAAAAGGAAATTAGAATGGGTAATACTTGATTGGTGTTATTTGCAAGATCCAGAGGTTCCAATCGAACAAAAACCACTGGCTAGAGATGGAGGAACGGAGGGGGCTTATAGAGATGTTCTCTTTACATTCAACGACGAGTTCAGTTGGGCCCAAAGTAGCCTAGAAGTAAAGGAAGGAAGGATAAGTAAGAATCGAACTGTTAAAAAAGACGAAATTATTGCCCCCTTAGAGGATATTTTAAAGCACCTTGCAGATGAAGAGCTTAAAAAAATATTTAGAAAGTATGGTATTGAAATTGAATAAAAAAAATCGATAAATATTTTTTTTCTATTTCTTATTCATTATATTTTATTTTTCTTGGAATAAAGATGATCCACAGTTAGGACAGTATGCAACTTCTCGACCAATTTCAGATCCACACTTATTACACATTATTTTAAAATCTAAAGTTGGAGGAATATTTTGCATTACATTTTTAAACGTTTCATTAAGCGCAGCCTGTATTTCTGCGATTTTTTGGCTTTGGTCTTTAACTGGGAATGAATGGATAAAAATAGATGATAGCTCGACTAAAAAATTTTCAATAAATTTAAGTTGATCATAATAATTTTTATTCACTTTAAATTTTAATAGCTCTTCTCCCGCTTCAGTTAAAGAATAGACTTTTCTTAAGGGACCTATTGGACTTTTTACTTGTTTTGCTTTTAAGAACCCATCTTTTTCTAATTTGCTTAATATTGGGTATACAGTACCAGATTGAGCTTCCCATGTACCTGCGAAACTTCTATTCAGATTTTTGATTAAATCATAACCAGAAAGCTGTTGGCTATTAAATATTGTCTCAATAATAGTAAATTCAAGTGGAGTAAGCTTACTCTTTTGAAGACTTTTAATCAATTCTTCTTTAATCAAAGAACTCAGTTCTTCAATGTCATCCTCAAGGTTTAAAAATTTGCCTAACCACATTTTACGCTTTGTTTAATTATTCTTTTTTTGCTTTTTCCTCATCTTTTCTAACTCCTTTTCAATAGCTCGCTCTTTTCTTGAACTATATTTTCCGTTTTTTTCCACTTTTCCGCTATAATAATGAATGTATATTAAAATATGTAAAATAACACCTGTACCCCAAAAAATCGAGGGAAAAACCACCCAATAATATTCAGAAAGAGTTGTAAAATTGATTATAAATAAAAAAAGCATAACTGAAACAAAGGATACTATATGAAAAATTACTCCACGTTTAGCCATTGGATAAACACCTCTTGCATATAAAAGGTATCCAATAGCATGCATATTAATTCCTATTAACCATGAAAAAAATGGATAAATTATCCAATAGAGTCCTGGTGTTGAGAAGATATTCACTAAATAAAGTAAAATGTTAACAGTGATAAAAATAACTATATGGAGTTTAACAGAGACTCTATAACTTATTTTCTGTGAAGCTATTCTTCTTAAACTTTCTTCGGAAAATCCTGAATTTATACTCATAATTTTCACATCATATCAATAAAATTTTTAGAAAGATGAATTTACTTTGATTTTATATAATATATAATTATATAAATTTTTGTTGATTCTACCTAGTGATAAAATTAGTAAAGCCTTTTAGACCTTTTTAAAATTAAATACTTAACAAGTGCTTACTAAGGACTTTGAAATCTAGTAGAATTTTAAGAATAATACTAATTATATTCGGAATAATAAAATCAATCAATACGATTACGAGTAGCAAAAACTATAAATATCAATTTTTGTAATTTATCTAAATCCAGCTCCAAATTAGATCTATAAATTAAATATGTCGAGCTTATCGGAATATCTCGAAAAATTAGAAGCTTGGGATCAAAAAGCTTTTTTAAGTATTTATAAAAGTGATTTCAGTAAGAGAACTAAAAAATTTGCCATCGTGTATGGTTTTTTTGGCTCCTTGTATTTTTGGGGGCTTGTTTGGTTAATTTGGTTTGTATATGGATATATTACCAAAGATTATTATCTCTTGGTGCTGTTTACAGGTGGTTTTGAACAAAGTGTCATCATTCATAGTCTCATACGCTATAAAATAATAAGAAGAAATCGCCCGTTTATTACACTTCAAAAAGATGGGGTTAGAAGGCATGATGATTTTATTAGAATTCCATACATAATGAAAGAGTCAGAAAAGCAATCATTTCCTTCTGGTCATGTGACATTTTTACTGTTCTTTGGATTTGTTTTTGCTTTTTATTTTTCTCATTATTTTTGGATTATTTTATCCATTTTTATCATATTGGATGTTTTAATGGCTATTACAAGGTTGATACTTGGAGTACATTTCCCTATTGATGTAATTTTCGGATTTGTTTTCGGTATTGTGTACGCTTTTCTATATTTAGGGTTTACTTACATTTATTGGATTAAATTTTACTATTGGTTAGGTGAAATTTTTTCACCAATAATTCATTTCTGGTTATTGGATTAAATGTATATAATAATAGTGTTGGAGATTTCTTTAGATTTCTTAGGTTCTTCCTTATGGATTGGTATTATTCCCATTGGTTCTTTTGGTAATTAATCTAAGTCGGGTTCAAATTCCCAATGGTCATGTTCATCAAAAATGGGTTCATCCCAAATTCTACGAAATTGACCATCTTCATATATAAAATCTTGGCGAAACTTTTTCCCCAATAATTCACTTATAGGTAAAAATAAAAAACTATTTTATTCTTAAAATTTTTATCCTTCTACCATGGATAATTTGGACAATATGGATGATTCTGAAGTAAAAACTGGTTTTTTAGTGCTAATAAAAAGACTTTGGCCTCACTTTCTAATATATAATTCATATGCATTTACAGTTTCAACATTATTTATCAACATTGTTATAATAGCAGGTATTATGTGGCCTCTTGATATGCCTAACTCATTTGCAGTTCATGCTAGTGAATTAGGATTACTAACAGGTACTTCAATTTATATTATAGCATTTTCAGGAATTCTTTTTGGTTATTTAGCAGATAAATTTTCTCGTATAAAATTAATGGCATGTGTAGAATTGATCTATGGTATCGGTCTTTTTTTTAATGGATTAGTGCCAGAAGGGCAAGGTCAAACAACCTATATACTTTTCTTAGTGTTTAGTTTAATTAGGGGTTTTTCTATAGGAGGTATCTGGCCACTTATTACTTCTCATGTTAATGATTCTACTGAAGATAAAGAACGCTCTCAATTTTTTGGTGCGATTCAAGGATTATTTCAATTATTTCAAATTATAGGAATGGTTATTTCAGCAATAGTATTTCAAAATAACTATTGGCAAGAATACTTCTTTATTGTTGGAGTTATAGCAGGGTTTTTTGGGATTATTATATTGATAAGAGGATATGAACCTAAAAGAGGTGCAGCTAGAAAGGAACTTAAAGGGGTGTTAGCTAGTGAAGAAATAGTTTATGATTATAAACTAACTAAAGAAACAATAAGATCCACAATTCTAGCTCCTACTAATTTGATTGCTTTTTTCGAGGGTATCTTTACTACTATTTTACTAGCTGTTCCCGACTTTTTACTCGTCGCATACTTAACATCTCCTCCTTATAATATGTCTCCGCTTGCAGCTGCCCTTTTTATGATAATTTTCGGTTTACCAGGAGGTTTAATTGGCTCATTAGCTTTTGCTAAAGTTTCTGATCGCCTAGGTAAGAAAAATATTAAATACAGAATATATATTATCGTTTTCTCAATTGTAATACTCTTTAGTGGTTTCATATTTTTCTTTACTTTGCCAATTCCTAATATGACTGCTGAACAAGGAAATAATTTAATATTTTTGTTCTCACTTCCAATTTTTTGGATAATGGGATTGATAGGATTTATAGTACGTTCTGTTCTTGGACTTTGGAATATAAATCAGCCACCAATTTTGCAAGAAATAAATTTACCGGAAGCTCAAGGAAAGATTAGCTCAGCAAATCAATTTTTGGAAGCTATTGGAAGTGGTACAGGACCAATAATTGCTGGTATTGTATTAGTAGTATTTAATCAAAATTTCCAAATAACAGTACTTATAACGATGGTTTTAGGTATAATAGGTGGCTTCTTGTGGCTACTTGCCACTATATGGGTAAATAAAGATGTAGAAAGAATTTCTAATATTTTAGAGCTACGGAAAGAAGAACTGAACAATAAAAATAACCTTCGATCAATCTAACACAAGAAAAGATCATAACCAAAAATTTTTTTTCTATAACTTTTTTATCTAATTAATACTATGCGTTTAACTTTAAATAATGGAAAAAAACAAACTGTACCAGATCATCACAAATTCACTTCAGATTTCAATTCAGTGATATATATTGTAGTGTGGAATTCATTAGGATTTTTTTTTATTGAATTTATTATAGCCTATTTGATTAAACAAGTTTTGAATTATCCCGCTACTAATTTGGGGTTGTTTTTCTCATTTATTACTTTTGGAGGTTTAATTAGCTCCAGTTTCATTGGATATTTATCAGATCGTTTCTCCAAGAGAATTTTAGTCATGGTTGGTTCATTTGGAAGAGGAGCATCTTATTTTGGACTTTATATTTCTATAATACTGCAGTCTTTAATAGGGATGTATATCAGTGCATTTCTCTTAGGTTTGGGTGCATATATCTTCTGGAATCCATTAGATACTATAATTTCTGAGAAGTCTTCAAAATATCATCGATCCTCCGCATTTGGCAAACGAAGATTTGCATTAGGAGTTGGAATGGTAATTGGAACAATAGTAGGGTTTACCATTTTTAGCATAGCAAACATATTTACACCACTTAATGATTTTATAATATATAGTGCGATTCCGATGTTCGGAATAGCTAACTTTTACGCAGGCATTCAATTTTCCCGGAAAGTTGATGAAAAAAAAAAATTCGTTTATCCTGATAATAATATAGAAAATGATCCTTTATTAGAACCAGAATTAGAAACTACTACTCAATCATCCGTGACACCACCAGCACGCATTTTTTTAATAGGAGTTATATTGGTATTTTCTGGACTATTCTTAAGTGCAATCAATGTTGGATTATATCGTCCTTTTATTCAACCTTATGTACTTGAAAATATCAATAGTAATGCAGGATTAGTAGCATGGTTTTATCTTCCCACATCTATTATTGGGTCTTTAATTGCTCCAAAATTAGGTACAATAGCAGATAAAATTAATCCTTATCTTGCTATATCTATTGCTAGTTTTCTTGGAGGAATCGTAACTTGGATGATAATTAATTCAGGAAATTTATGGATTTTTGGAACTCTACTTATAATAGATAATACAATTATGATTACGACTGGTTTTGTCTTCGTTAATATTCTTAGTCGCGCTTCCATTAAACATCGTGGTAAAATTTTTGGATTAATCACCTTTTTGGAGTCTGTTGGAATGATTATTGGTCCTTTCTTAGGAGGAATCGTGTGGGAAACTATTAGTCCAGAAGCACCTTTTGTTATTTCAATTATTGTTGAGTGGTCTTTAATATCCTTCTTTATTGTAGGAATTTGGATTCTTAATCCTTATCTTGTAGAATCTATAGAAGACCAGAAAATAAAATAATGAATAATAGTAATTTTACAGTTATATTTAATTCACTAATACCATTCAATAAATTCATCTAAAAGACGTCGTTTTCTCTCTTTCGCACGTACTTTTTCTCGAGCTTCATCTATATGTCCAATACAGATAATACCCATTAACTCAAACTTATCTTTTGGAAACTTGAATATCTCATTGACCTCTTCCTTTCGATTTAATATTTCTCCAATCCAAACACCACCAATATCTTCTTGCGCATGAATCCCCAATAGAAGATTTTGCATGAATGCTCCAATCCCTTGAAGATCTTTAACTCTATCATACCCTCTTTCAAGGTCCAAAAATATGACTAAATTAACATATGCATCTTCAATAATACCACCATACTTAGAGAGCTCTGAAAGCATCCTTTTAACAGTGGGATGGATTACCACACAAACTCGCCATGGTTCACTATTATTTCCAGAAGGTGCCCATCGAGCACATTCTAAAATATTCAAAATTATGTCTTTATCAATTTTTTGATATATAAAGCTCCTTATACTTTTTCTCTGTTTTATAAACTCAATAAAATCATTTTTAATTAGATCCATATTTTATTTGTATCGAAACATATTAATAAAAACTTTTCCCAAACCACAATGTTTTCTAGGTAATATTTGGATATGCATCTCGATATTTCTTCTATTTATGTTTCTTAGAGATTAATAATACACTGAATATAAGAAATTTAGAGGATTATCAGAAAAAAATACGAGGTAATATATATGGGCAAACTTTGGGGAAAAAAGGAAGATCAAGAGCTTTTAGGTTCACCGCAAGAAACAATGGGGTTTTCTAAAGAATATTCTTCATTACTTCAAAATTTTATAGTTAGAAAATATGATTTTACCAATCTTAACCAAGTAGAAGATATTAAAAACCAATTATTGAAGAGAAAAATATTAATTATAAATGCGAAAGAAATTCTAGAAAATGTTGACGTTTCAGAACTTAAAAGAGGAATAGAAGATTTAAAGTCATTCTTGCGAGAAAATGGTGGTAGTATGGGGAGACTTGGAGATCATTATTTAATAATGACCCCAAATGCTCATGTTAAAATAGCCAACTAATTTAAAAAAAATTTAAAAAGTAACTCAAAAAAAATTTTCTAATTAATTATAAGGATAACTTAATTCTCTTTCTTTTTCGAATAATTTCTATACACCTCTCAATTTTATTAATTAGATTAAGATTAGTTTAAAAAATTAGGAGCACAAAATTAAAGGTTTAGAGATATCTATATTTAGGAGTTGAATTAAAAATGCTTGATGATAAGTTCAAGTGGTGGCAAAAAACAGTTGTTTATCAAGTTTATCCCAGATCTTTTAAAGATACTACTGGAAATGGAATTGGAGATCTTCAAGGTATAATTGAAAAATTAGAGTATTTACAAGAGTTAGGAGTTGAAACAATCTGGTTTAGTCCTTTTTATCCTTCACCTACATCTAAACCTTACAGTCAACATGATTGTGGATATGACATATCATACTATAAAGATATTCATCCAGAATATGGCACAATGGAAATATTTGATACTTTAGTCAAAGAAATTCATGATAGAGATATGAAAATAGTTTTGGATATGGTTTTGAATCATACAAGCATTGAACATCCTTGGTTTAAAGAATCTCGTTCAAGCAGAGATAACCCTAAACGTGATTGGTACATTTGGAAAGATGGCCAAAAACCAAATGGGAAAAAACCACCAAATAATTGGAATTCCATTATAGGGAAAGCATGGGAATATGATCCTCATACAGACCAGTGGTTTTATCATGCATTTTTACCTTTTCAACCAGATTTAAATTATAGAAATCCGGAAGTTCAGAGAGAAATGTTAGACACTGTTCGCTTCTGGTTAAATAGAGGAGTTGATGGTTATCGCCTAGACATCATAAATTCATTATTTGAGGATGCTCAATTTAGAAATGCTCCATTTATATTCAAACTTCATTCAGAAGATTCGGGTATATTTTTTAAAAGTACAGAAATGACATTAAATCACCCTGATACATATGAATTTTGTAAAATTTTGAGAGCAACTATTGATGAATTTTCAGATAAATTCTTAGTTGGAGAAGTTACAGCCTCGTTCAAAATGTTAAAAAACTATTTGGGTGATGTATCTAAGGATGGAATTAGTCATGATGGACTTAATTTAGTCTTTCTTTTTCAATCTATGAATATGCCCATGAAATCAAAAAAGTTCCGAAATCTTATGCAAATGTATGAAAAATGGTTCCCTTATCCATATACTCCCACTTGGGTATTTGGTAATCACGATCAAATACGTCGTATCACAAAGATTGGAGATAATTTTAACAAGGCTAAAATTAATGCTACCTTACAGTTAACTGCTCGAGGAGTACCATTTATTTATTACGGGGATGAGATAGCGATGAAGGAAGGTAAAACAAGTAAAAAAAATAGTAGGGATGCTATCTCCTATCATTTCAATTGGGTTCCTCAATTTGTACGAAATATCGTAGGGAAGTATGGAATATCTGTAAATCGGGATGGATGTAGAACACCAATGCAATGGGATGATTCTGAAAATGCAGGATTTTGTCCTCAAAATATAGAGCCGTGGCTTCCAATTGATCGGTCATTTATCAAAAGGAACGTACAGAAAGAAGAAAAAGATGTAAGTTCCTTATTAAATTGCTATAAAAAGTTATTGAAAGTTAGAAGGGAAAGCCTTGCGTTACAGATAGGTGATTTTGAGCTTATAGATCTTAAAGGATTAAATAAAATTTGTTTAGCATACCATAGAATTTATGACAACCAAAAGATTTATGTTTTTTTGAACTTTGCAAACAAAGAACTATTTATAGAATCTCCCCTTTCAAATCCAAAGTTACTTTTTTCAACACTACCTAACAAAAAAGCTTTAGATCTTAAAAAATATGAGGGGAACCTTAAATTGACACCATTTGAGTGTGTAATTTTCAAATAGTATTAAATTATCATACCCAAATGGATATATCTCTAAATCTTACATTTTCTTCCTTTTCCTTAAGATTTCTATAAAACTTTCAATTTGATTAGTTACTTGAACTTCATTAAATTTCCTGGGATCATTCTGGTCTGAATCAATTATAAGGCAAGGAATATCTGCCTCTTTGCCCAATCGATGTTTTAAATCATAGAAAGTTGTTGTATTTGGTCTACAAGAAACATTATTATGCAGAATAACACCATCAATCTTCCAATCTTTTATAGTCTGCTTGAACCATTTTACTCTTGTTTCAAGATCAAAAATATACCAGAAACTTAACATTAATGTACTCATACATTCGATGGGATCTCTCAATAATCTTTCCTTTGAAAATTCTTCAAACGGGTTAGAAAAAAACTTAGAAAATGCAAATGTGTAAGGTTCATAAACGATTATAGCGTTGAATCTTTCTAGCATTGCGAAATACTTAAGCTGATACCAAAAAGGTATTCCTTCGAACATGAGCCTAAATTCTTCATTTTCAAGAGCTCCTTGTCCATTATCCACTCTTACTTTAGCTTCTCTATACATTCTCTTGTAAAGATTGATTGGAGATTTCAAACCAGGCATTGTAAACAGTGGAAAAAGTCCTCCGAAAGTGTCTTTTGTTGAAATTGGTGAAGGAACATTTTTTCTTAATTCATAAATATCTCTCCATACTTTACTTAGTTCATAAGAATTAGCAGCTACTTCTCTTGCCTTTTCCATATCAATTTCGTTACCTGTATGTTCTTCGATAAACTCAAGAAGCTCCCACATCTGCTCTTCAACATAATTTTTAAAATAATTTAGTTGTCGCTTATTTACATTACTAACAACATGAGGAACGTCGATCATATAATGAGGAACGCCTCCAAACCTTTCCGCTTGAACTTGGAACCAATGGCTATGAGTATCACAAATAACATCACTCGATAACATAAACGTAGGTTTTTTAATACCACCTTTATAAACATCTACATCCTCCATTACGGCACCCACATTTGTTTTAAAATAGCTACACATATCATAGGAAAATCCTTCCTGTTCTGCTAATTCAATGAAATTTTTAGAGTACTTCTGAGCTGCTGAAATAGTTGCAGAATTTTCAGGGAGCATTGGTTGAACGTCCATAGCATAGAGAAGCTCAACAGGACATCCAGATGTAGCCCATGCTGTTGGTTTTCCGTCTCGATAAGCTTGCTCAATTGCTAAATAGTGTCTCCCCATCGCATTTTTTAATCCCTGTGTAGCTTTTAACATTTTACTTTTCTTATCTGGCATTCCTTTCACCTCTAAATTATCTCTTCAAAAGCTTCGAATCTCGTTGAAAGTTGTTTATATTGTTCTCTATTATATGACATTTCTATAAAGAGATATGGAATTTCTAATTCCTTAAACTTTTTATTCATATATGGATGATCGTAGAGCATAGGTTCACAGAATTTCATTGCTATATTGATAATACCGTCTACTTCATAGTTCCCGGCTAAATCTTTCAAGAATTCAAAACGTTCATATGATGGCATTTTGGTAGAATATAAAGGTTTACTTAAATGATATTCAGCAATCGCTACTATAGGATCTTTATCCTCTTCAATAGTATTCCAAAAATATCTTGATCCAATGCATAAATCGTCTGCTACAACTTGAAATCCTTTATCTTCTAAAAAGATTAAAAATTCTGTATCGTCGATAATAGAACCTGTAAGTAATATCCGTTTCATTTTCTTCTCGGTAAAAGGAGCTTTATTTTTCAATTCTTTCAATTTTTTTTTTAAAATATCCAAAACATAGTTTTTATCATTAGTTTGCGACAATTTGACCAATTCATGAAATTCTGATCCTTTTAAAATCATTCTGCTTCTATATTCGGAGATTTCTTTTAATAATCTGCGAATTTGATTAGTTAATTTGATGGATTCTTTAATTTTTTCAGATTGAATTTTAATTTTAAATCCATCTTCGATTTGGGAAATCAATTCTCTAAGATCATCTAAAAAAAATTTTAAAGCGATCTTATCTCTCTTTAATGGCACATTTAAATAGAATAAGAAATCAATATCAACAGTTTCGATCCATATATCAAATTCTCGGTTTGTACAATCGCAACCATGACTGGTTACAACTCCTTTTATTTCAGAATTGAGCCCTCTTATTGCTTGTTCAAGGATATTTTTTGCCCAGACACAATGGGTAGGGGGTACATGTTCATTAACTTTATCATATTCAATAGTAGGATCTCCTAAAAGTCTAATAGGGGTGAATCCTGCAGCCATAAAAATCTCTTCGGGACTAACAACATCAGCATCAAAATAACCTATTTTTGTCACTATTTTCTAGCTCTATTCCTATGATTTAAAGTAAAGTATTAGTAGTGTAAATCCTTTCTTAAATAAAAAAATATTTATAATTTGGAATAATTTTCTTCTTAAATAGGAATAATTCTAGATTGTTTTTCTAATGTCTCAACATACAATTTCGCGCACTTTAAGTAAAGCCATTTTAAAAGATGAAGTTCAAATCAAATTAAAGATTTGGAACACCTACTTAACAGGAAAACTTAGTAATTTCGATAATTACATGAATCTGATAGTTGAAGATGCTAAAGAAATATATTTCGGAAGAGGGGGTAAACGCAGTAAAGATTTAGGGACTGTAATGATACGAGGCGCCTCTATAATCTTTGTAGCCCAGGACCGTGAAAAGCTAATTTTTGCTCAAGATGATGAAGAAAAATTAATGCATAGAGAAGAATTTGTTGAGGGATAAATAAAAGGAGATGGATATAAATGGGAAAAGGTACACCGAGTAAGGGAAAGAAAAATAAAGCAGCAACTCATAGAACTTGTCGTCGATGTGGAAGGCATTCTTACCATCGCCGAAAAAAGTTTTGTGCTTATTGTGGGTTTGGACGAACAGCTAAACGACGTTCTCCCTCTTGGAGAAATCGAATTCCCGCTTTTAATGGCAAAAAATCTTTCTATAGATAATTTCTTTAATTATAATAATTTTAAATACAATTATCTAATTTTCTAAATTTCAAGATTTTTAAGTTAAATTGTATTTTTATCAAATTGATAACAACATTATTATCTAAATTTGACTTTAAATGAATAACTTAATAATCAACAACCTTACAAAGGAATTGGAAAGATTAGTAAATTTTGGTGAAATAACAGGTACAGCATTGGTGAATCGAAATGGTTTACTGATTTCTTCAAGATTACCTAGAGATATAGATGAGAGGAAATTTGGAGCATTAGCAGCAACTATGTTTGGAGCCATCGAGACAGCTACCTCGAATTTGAAAGAGAATCAAATCATGAATCTAACTGTAGAATATCAAGATTATCAATTAATAGTTGTAGAAATAGATGATAAAACGGTTTTAGTTTCATTAATTGATAACGATATAAATTTAGGCTTAATTTTTATCGAAATTGAAGAAAGTATTAAAAATATTAGAAGAATCATAAAGAAGTGATGATTTATTTTAAGTGATAACCAAAAGGAAAGATACTCAAGGCAAATTATATCTCCTTTTATAGGAGAGAATGGACAAGAAAAGATTTCTAAGTTGAAAGTCCTTCAAATTGGATGTGGAGGTTTAGGTAGTCCATTCGCATTATATCTTACAGCTGCGGGAATAAAAGAGCTAACTATTATAGATAATGACGTTCTTGATATTTCCAATCTACAGCGACAAATTCTTTATAATGAAACTCAAATAGGAAAAGATAAAGTTAAATCTGCAAAAGAAACATTAGTAAAATTTAATTCTGAAGTGTTAATTAACGCTCACAAGGATTATATTGATGAAGATTCCATCAAGACATATCTAAAGGAAAAGAAGTATGATTTTATTGTTGATTGCAGTGATAATTTTAAAACTAAGTTTTTGGTTAACAAAATTGCTATAGAAAATAGCTTAAGATGTGTTATTGCTGGAATAAAAGATTTTTATGGACAAATCATAACTATTAATCCAAAAATCTCTGCTTGTTATCAGTGTGTTTTCTCACCTATAAAAACACCACCTAATGAGGGCCCTTTACCAGTAATTGGGGTTACTCCTGGGATTTTAGGAACATTGGAAGCTTTGGAAGTAATAAAAACAGCTTTAGGTCTTCCTAACTTGGAAAATAAAGTTCTTATGGTCAACCTTATAGATTTAAGGTTCAATATTATTGATATTGTAAAGAATGAAAACTGCATTTGCTCGTCATGAAAATATTATGTAAAAAAGAAATTTTATATTTTGGATAATTTAGGGTTCTCCTCAAAAAATGCTCTAAACATTTTTCCATTGTTAGCATATTCACCAGAAGTTTTCTCACCTACTAACTTTTCCTCTTCTGGTAAAGTTTTTAACAATTTAGCTGGTACACCAGCCCATAATTGTCTAGAGGGTATTTCTTTATTAGTGATTACTGCTCCTGCAGCAATCATGGAGCCCTTGTTCATTTTTGTGTTATGTAATACATTAGAACCAATACCAATTAAGCATCCATCACCTATTTCTACTGGACCATGGATCATTGCATGGTGCCCGATTATAACATTTGAACCAATATATACTGATGCGTTCTTCTCCATATGAATTGTGACATTTTCCTGAATGCTTGTTTTCTTTCCAATTTTAATCGACCCCTGATCCCCTCTTAAAACAGCTCCAAACCAAATATTACTCTCTTCGCCAATTTTTACATCTCCAATAATAGTAGCAGTAGGAGCGATGTATACTGAATCAGGAATTTGTGGTTCTTTTCCCGTTCTTGGGCTTGGTATTATAATTGGCATAATCTATCATATAATGTTATTTTTGAATGTGAAGAATATAGGTAGAAATAATAAAGTTGGGATAATATTTTTTAAAAAAATTCAAAAAATCTTAATCTAAAAAAAAAAGAATGTAATTAGAAATTTAGACAAGATTCAAGTTTGACGCATCATAAACCATTGGGAATATAATTGAGATACTTGCATCATGAAATTTGCATCATCTATAGTACCAGCTTTTAATTGTGATATCAGAGCCCCTATATCATTTTTTTTACTTTCATGGAATTGCCTTATTCTTTCAGATTCTACGATCTCTTCTAGCATTCCTATAAATGTGTCCCAATTTATAGTCGTAGGAATAGCTGCAGTTTCCTCAGCTTCTTCTACTTTTTTAATCTTATATAAAGGATGACCCTTATGAAATTGCTTTACATATTCATAAATCTGTTCACAGACCCATAGAAATTCTTGTGGTTTATAGTCAATACCAGGGTCTTCTTTAAGACCTATAGAAAGTATATCTGACCATGAAACATCTGTTCCTTTCATAGATAAGATTGGTACCTCATACTTACGAGAAAGTGCTAATTCATGAGCACAATCGACTGAATTGAATACAGATTTATTAGTGCCTAAAAAGAATACAACATCACTAATAGGAACATTTTTATCCATAAATTCATCTATATTTCCCGATAGATCTTGCTCACAGAGAAGCACGTCATACACTTCAGATTTAGCTTCTAAATATTCGGCTAAATTCGCCAATTGATATGGTTCATAATCCACAACCGCATGAGATACGAAAATAGACATGCATGATCTTTGTTTGAAATAATCTCGAAGTGTATCTAAATCACGTTTACCTAATTGTTTCTCTGATTCTGACAATTGATTATCTTCTAGCTTTAAATCCTCAAGGCTTTCAAGCGACCATAGTACATAGGGTAAATTTTCAAATTTATTTTTATTCAGATTTAAGGTTTTAATCTTAGAAAATCCCATGCTTTTTGGTAAGCTTGTTAGGTTATTTTCCTCTAAATTGATATACTCTAGCTTTTCACATTGACTAAAGGATTCTGGTAAAGAAGTTAGCCCATTTCTACGAGCATCTAAAACATTAAGAGAATTTAATTTGAGAAATTCATCGGGTAATCTCTGTAATTTATTTTCATTTATATTTAACCTTTCTAATGATGATAAATTACAGATTTCAGAAGGTAAATTAGTTAATTGATTTCCATCCAAAAGTAATTTTTGTAGGTTTTTTAATTCTCCAATTTCGGAGGGGAGTGTTTCAATTTGATTATTAGATAAATGCAATTCTCTTAACTTCTCTAATTTCCCAATACTTCTAGGTAGTGTTTTTAGATTACCCTCAGTAATTTTTAAGTACCATAAATTTATTAATTGTCCTATCGATTCAGGCAATGAGTCTAAAGGAGTACCACTAATATATAGATATTCTAATTTTTCAAGCTGACCTATGTTATCTGGTAAGTTAGAGAGTTTGCAATCGCTAATAGTAAGACGTTGTAATCCTTTCATCAATGCAAATGATTGAGGTAAAGAAGTGATATTATTCCCACTTAAATCAAGACCAAAAACATTATCCAAATTACATATAGATTCAGGTAATGTTTCAAGTTGATTATTTGTAAAATCAATGGTAGCTAAATTTGCTAGATTGCCTAACGATTCAGGTATCTCTTTAACTTGATTGTTGTCTATACGAAAATTAGTAAGTGAAGTTAAATTACCAATGCTTATAGGGAGTGTTTCAAGTCTATTATTTTTCACAAGAAGTCTTTTAAGATTTAACAAGTTGCCTATTGAATCAGGTAAACTATGCAAATCTAGTGAACTGATTTCTAGATCTTCAAGTGCAATAAGATCCCCGATCGAATTTGGTAAATGGGAAATTTGATTTACCCCCATATCTAGAGAAATAAGTGATTTAAGTTGTCCTAAGGTTTCAGATAAATCTGTTATTTTATTATGACCGAGTGCTAGTTTTTTCAGAGTTAGTAGGCTATAGATATTTTCTGGAAAATGTGTTAGTCTATTATCACTTACATCAAGATCTGTTAAGGCTGTACATGCACCGAGTTCACTAGGAACTTCTCTTATCTTATTAGAGCGAAGGTCTAATTTTTCAAGGTTCTTAAAATTAGAAAACCAGCTTGGAATTACTCTCAACTGATTAACGCCTAGAGTGAGTTCTTTTAGAGCAATACAATTTGCCATACTGGAAGGAAGTTCCATTATTTGATTTTGAGACGCTCCCAACCATTCTAAATGAGTTAATTCCCCAATGGAATTTGGCAAACTCTCAATTTTGTTTCCATAACAAAGCAGTTGTTTCAATTCCTTACAATTACCGATATTTTCCGGTAAGTTAATAAGACTACCTCGAGTAATCTCAATTCTAACAACGTGGTTATCTTCAACTCTGAAATTATTAGCACTCCAACTTGATCCTACCTTTTGTTCTAGATCTCTTAGGACGTCTATTTCTTCAGTGGGTAATGTATAATCCATGTACTGTTCATTCACATTTGTCCACCTCCAAAATATTTCTTCATTGCTTCTTTTTGTTGCATAAACCCCATAAAATATCCAGAAAGTTGAGTAAGAAATAATCCTTCTCCTCCTACTTTTGCAGTTTGCAGACTATTACATATTGAAGTTAAAGCCATCCTATTCTGCTCAAAAAATTCTTTCATTTCAGGTATATGAATGATACGGTCAAGTTCCGCTTTAAACGTTCCAAAACTAGTTGGGTCACCAACCTCAGCAGCTTCTTCTTTTAGGAGGATTGTGGATTTATCTTTAAATATATTATGAGACCGTTTTAATTGTTGGATATAACTATAAACATTTTCGCAAAAACCTTCAAAATCATTAGGGGTAAATTCATGACCAAGTTCACGGCTAAGATCTACAACTGCTAGATCACCCCAGCCTACATCTAATCCTTTTAGGGGTACTGTTTCGATACCTTGATTCTTACCATTTTTTAATATTTGGACCATTTTAGGAGAGTTAATTGATCCTGCTGTTGCTAGGAATAAAATTAGATCAGTCACACTAAGATTGGATTCAATTGGTGGTAATACAGCAAATATTTCACTTTTATTTTCCAGGAAATTAATTACTTCGGGAATGCGATGAGCTTCTGCATCGGATTCAGTATGAATCAACATAACGGCTATACTTGCTCGTTGGCGACAGTATTCAAATATAGCATTTGTATCTCTATGTGCTATTTCTTGTTCTTCTTCGGTGAAAGGATTGCCAGTAACTTTTAGATCTCTCAAAGATTCCATGGTATATATAAAATAAGGAAGATTTTTAAGCTGGTTATCGGAAATACCAAGTTTTGTTAGTTTTAGCTTCGTGATTATTTCTGGTAATTCAATTAATTGGTTAGAGTCAATCCAGAGTGTATCTAGAGATTCCAAATTAGTAATAGTATCTGGTATTTCTGTTAATTTATTATTGTTTAAGAGAAGCATATTTAATGATTTGAGCTTTTCTATACATTCTGGAACCTTTTCAATATTATTAAATGAAAGATCCAATTGTTTGAGTTTTTCTAACCTACATAGCGAAAAAGGAATGGTTGAAATTCTATTTGATTTAAGGTTTAGATGGGTTAAATTAGAGAGTTCTCCAATAGATTCTGGGATTTTAGGTAAGTGATTTTGCTGAAAGTTAACTTCTGTGAGAGATGCTAACTGTCCAAAATTCTCTGGTAAATTTCTCAATCCATTAGCTTCACATTTAAAAATTTTTAGCTTTTTCAATTCACAAAAAGAGTTAGGAAGTTCTGATATTTCATTATATAATGGTTTATCATCATTCGTAGACCAATCACCATCTAGGTCAAATTCCTCTAATTCTTTAAGATTCCCAAAAGTTTCGGGTAAAGCTTCGAGTTTGTTCCACTTAAGAGCTAAGTATCTTAAATTGGACAAATTACCTATACTATCGGGTAAAAGATCCAATTCTTTCATTACTAAATTGAGTCCTACTATGTGTTTATTATCACAAATATACCCAAAATGACTTACATTTACAGGTTGCTCAGAAACTTGTTGTATGTGTTGCTGCATATTATCTTTTTGTGTTTGTTGTGCTGTTTGCATTTGGACTCCATATTGTGCAAGCATATTCTGTATGTTTTGATGTACAGATTGTGCATATTGTTTTGCAGATTGAATTGCTATTTCTTCACTCATTCCTAGTAACGGTTTCAAACCTGCAAAAGTGGGGTCATTTGCTCCCAATTCTTGTATTCCAACATCAAGAGTTACTTTTAACTGTGCTTGATATTCTGGTGTGATCATTGATCTATAATAATTGAGACTTTCTTTTTCTAACTCTTCAAGAGATATTTGGGAATACATTACTTCATTTATCCTTCGTGTTTCTTCTTTGTTTATTGATTGAAGTTTAAAATTTTGTTGCATAAACTTAGCCATCGCTTTTCCTTTTTGTTTTGCCTTATCTTCGTCCATATCTAAAATTGCTTTCATTTGCTGAACAGAAGGGTGGTTTTCTCCTAACATGGGAATAAGAGAATTGAGCTGTGCTTGAATATTTGCTTGCATTGTTGGATTTACTTGAGCCATATATTGACTTTCATAAGTTTTTTCTAACTCGTCTATTGATAATTGTGCCAATCTTTCTTGTTCAGTTGTTTGGGTTTTAATAGTTTGAGCTTGGGAGTTCAAGATTGACTGTGCGTTCATCTGAGTTGCATGAGGTTGGTATGTTTGATATGATTCAGCTATTTTACGTTTTGTTTCATCTCTATCTTCACGGCAAGGAATCGTTTCTCCTATGAGTTTTTCTATTTGCTCAAGGAATTCTGCTTCTGAAGATATTAAGGATATGCCATTATATTCTTTTAATTCTTCAATAACTATCACCTAATAGAAATATTCACTAAAATTTTGATTCTAGAATTTGATTAGTACAATTAGTGAATCTTAAATTTTTTATATGTTTGCTTTCATAATATTATAAATCTAATTAAAATAATTCAAAATATATCTTATCAAAAGTGATTAAGATGGAAAAACCATCCGTCGAAAGTAAGAATTCAAAGAAAGTTATTTATGAGCAAACTTCTACTGAAGCTAAAATTTCAAAAAAGGTAATCGAAACAGTATTATCACATCATAAACTTGAAGTAAGAGATATTGAAATTAGTCCAGATGGAAAATTCTTAATCTCTTGCTCTGAATGCGAGGAAAATGAAGATCCTTACTTAATAGTATGGAATATCGATGAAGTTTTAGAGGGAGAGACGAAACCTGAAATTATTCTTCAAGCAGAAAGAAAAGTGAATAAATATACCAAAGTTACAAATTGGCTTTTGTGTGTTGATTCTACGGTTGTCGAAATAGGAAACATTACATGGTGGGTAATATGCGCTGGAAGTATAATTGGTGACATCTATATATGGTGTTTTAAACTAGCCCCAGATTTAAGGAAATGGGACTTTAAAAATTATAAATCTATTATCTTGCCTGGAGGTAATGGAGACATTGAAAAATATCCAAAAGCTATATTTGATATTAAGATTCAAAAAGACTTAAGTCAAAACAACTTACTCCATATATATTTTGTATTAAATAATATACATACAACAATATGGAAAGAGAAAACTTTTGATAACACACTTAATAAATTGGATGTTTCTCTTGATGGCTCTGGAATAATTTCAAAAATAGATGACATTAAAGTCCTTGGTACAAACGATGTATGGATAACGAAGTTAATGATTAAAAGGGATCTGAAAGAAGAAATATTAGTCACAGGTTCTAAAGATGGTAAAGTAAATTTATGGAATATTGCGGCAGATACTGATTCAATATTAATAGGTAAGCATGATGGGGCAATCACAGATATAAGTATAATTAGAAATGGCAAAATGATCGCATCATCTTCTAATGATACAAAAATAACTATCTGGGAACAGAGCTCTATAAATAAGTATTATAAAAAGAAGGATCTCCTTGGACACACTGAAGCTGTTTTAGCAATTGATGTTCAAACTGATGAAAATTATTTAATTTCAGCTTCTAAAGATAATACTATTAAAATCTGGGATTTAAATGATTTAAGATGGATAAGAAGCATAGATATGCATTATTACATGGATGCGTATAAGGAAAATGGAAAGGTTGTCGGAAAAGCGGTTCTGGTAAAGGGTTTAAATTTTATAAGAAAAATTAAAGTAACACCTGAAAATCGTTATATCTTTGTCTCAAAGTATGACAAGATTGTTATTCTACGTAATTTTGGTGGTGTTTGGCATTTCATTCAACAATTGAAATTTATAAAAAAACATGATCCAGAGTTATATCGAAAGATGTATGGGGATAATTTAAAACAGATTGCTAAATACAGCCCAGAAAATGAAGAATCTCTCAGAAATTTGTATAGCATTATAAAAGAACGTTTAATAAAAACTAGGAAAATTGAGTTAGCAGGTAAAACAGAACAAAAAATAGATTATAATATGCGTGAACTTGGCACACTCTTCATACCATCATTTATGAAATTTGAGCCAAAATTAAAATCCCAAAAGGAATTTATGTTAGGAACAAAACAAAATTATGAAGCTTATTGGCAAAGCATAAGAAATTCTATATTTAAATTACCTAATATCCCTTGGGGTTTCAAGTTATATATTACAACTTCAGAAATGGGTGAAAAGATTGAAGATTCCAACTTCGTAGAAATAACAGCCCAAACTGGAGAGTTTCCTTACATCATTTTAAAAGATCGAACTCAGACGCAAATCCGATTTTTAATAGTATTAAATAGAGTTCAAACAAGTTTCATTCCCTTAATAAACAATATTACCATAGATATTGAAGATGATCGAGGAGATAAAGATAGTTTAGTGTTTTCTGATTTCACGCATTCAAAAAATTTCCTACGAATTTTAACAAATCCAACACATTCTTTAGATAAAGTTAAAGAAATTAATAAGCCGGAGTATATTTATTTCGCAGATTGCACTTTTCAGATTGATGAAGGTTATTGCGTTGAGGAATTTGCTAATATTTTTATAAGAAAAATAACTGTAGAATATACGGATACTTTAGAGCCCTCAGAATCAACTACAAGTGATAAAGAGGATTTTAAAATCATTGAAGCTTTTAAAAATAATTTTATATATCCATTAACACCGAAAACTAAGATCCAAATTGGTAAAGGTTTAAAATCAAAACTAGGTAAAATGATTGATGAATACTTTGCTAAAATAATCATTGTGGAATTTTTATTAAGTTTTTGGGGTTTTATTGAAGTCGGATTACCCTCTATAATTCCCGATTTTGATATGCCAGGATGGATTTCAATACTGGTGAATGTTGCCTCAATAAGTATTATTGTATTAATTTTCATAATGATGATAGTGCAATCACGCAGCGGAAAGAAAAGAGATATTGATATAGATGAATTGGATGATAAAATGAGAAAAAGGAGGAGAAAGAAGTTTGGAAAATAAAATATTAAATATTATTATAACCAGTTCGGTTCAGAATGATTTTATTGAACTGTTAGATATTCACCCCATACCAGAAGATAGTTTAAAATTAGGCTACGAACAAGTTTCAAATAAATGGATGGAGTATTTTTTAAATCAGAATAGAGATACTAGTGAAGCAAATATCGATCAATTTATACCGTGGTTAAAACAGAATGTTAGTAATGAAATGATTGGCGAATCTCTATCTTATCATCAAATCCTAGAACATTTCAGACATAGGGTTCATATTGATGATGATGAAACCAGAAGATTATGGGAAGGAGATAAACTAAGCCAATTTATACGAGATTTAATGAATATAGCATCTGAATCAAATTCAAATGAAACTAGTGGAGTAGAATATCAATGCATTCATTTAAGGGATTGGCATGACCAAACTGATGAATCACAAAAGGGAGAAATGGATTTATTTGGCCCTCACTGTATAAAAGGCACATATGGAGCGAAATTTGTATCACCATTGAATGAATTAATACAAAAGCATCATGATTTTAACGTGATAATAAATTCAAATAGTCTTAGTTCCTTCGACGAAACAGATCTCGAATCAGTACTAGAAACAGTTATCAAAAATGCAGGGAGTTCTCATAAAGAAGTTAAAATTGGAGTTTTTGGAGTAATTACCAATGTAAAAGTCTTTCTTTTAACATTTGAGCTAATGATTATCCATAAATTTAAAAATGTCTATGTCTGTGGTGATTTTTGTGCTGGTTTTAACAAACAAGGTCATAAAACAGGCATTAGCTCCATGGCTAATATTTTAGCAGCAAATATAGTTGATCAAAACAAATTTAAAGAAATTTTTAATATTTAACTATCTGATTTTTTTTATTTTCTTTATTATTCTCCTAATTTTATTTTTTATTACACGACAACTTATTTTAAATTAAAATTTTTATAAATATTAGAAGTTATGAAATTATTTTAATGATAATATGACTGTTAAACAATTACAAGAAGAAATTTTGAATCTAAAAAATCAAAATGATGTAATAATTCTAGCACATTATTATCAACCAATTGAAATACAGGAAATCGCTGATTACGTTGGCGACTCTCTCGGATTATCTCGTACAGCAAAAGAAAAAGCAAGCACAGAATATATTATATTTGCTGGAGTAGATTTTATGGCTGAAACTGCTTCAATAATAAATCAGGATAAGCATGTTCTAATACCCAATTACGAGTCGTGCTGTCCAATGGCAGCTTTTCTTACTCCTGAAATGGTTAGGGAATTTAAAAGAGAATATCCTGGACTTCCTGTAGTAGTATACGTTAACTCAACTGCAGCAGTAAAGGCCGAGTCCGATATTTGTTGTACTTCCGCAAATGCAGTTAAAATTGTTGAGAATATAAGTCAAGAATTTAATGTAGAAGCAGTATTATTTGGACCAGATGCTAATTTAGCAGATTACGCTGAACAATTCTCAAATATTGAGACTATTAAAATGCCGGATAAAGGACATTGTTATGTTCATTCACAAATTACTGTAGATGATATAAAAACTGTAAGAGAAAAATATCCTAAAGCAAAACTTCTCGTTCATCCTGAATGCATTAGAATCGTAAGAGAATTAGCAGATTATGTAGGTTCTACTGCCCGAATGTATAATTATGCTAAAGAAAGTTCTCCTGAAGTAAATGAATTTATTATAGGAACAGAAATTGGTCTTTTAGAACGTATGGCTCAAGATTTTCCAGATAAAAACTTCTATTTGGCAAAAAACAAATTAGTTTGTTATAATATGAAAAAACATAACTTAGAATTAATTAGATATCTTTTAGAGAACTTGAATGATAAAGCTTTTGAGGTTAAAGTGCCATCTGAAATAGCAAAGCGTGCTATAAAACCAATTGAGAAGATGTTAAATTTTTCTTAGATTAAAAAAAAGATGTAATTTTTGTCTGATATTTTTTATCATCTAACCAATTTTTAAAATCATTAGTTACTCTTCCTGACCATATTGCATTTTTTGAGGTTTCTTCATTAAAATTATAGATATCCTGATATGAAAACTTAAAATTTTCCATAAGAGACCTCATTTTTAGTACCCATTCCACAAATTTTTTGTATAGCTTATTATCTGATAAGGCAACTCTACTGTATGAATTTTCATAAAAATTTTTGTCATCTTCATTATAACCCGTAAAAAATCTATAATTTTGATTCATCCAAAAAATCTTTTCTGTAGATTCAGAATATTTATCTATATTACAATTCCATAATTTAATCGTTTCTAATGCAGGTAATTCGTTTAATAGCTCAGGTATTTCGGTTATAGATGGATTATTAGATAAATCAAGATGTTTCAGATTAATTAAATTTTTAAGAACTTTAATTTCGGTAATTCTATTATGCCTCAAAAATAACTTTTCTAATCTCTTAAGATTTTCCAATCCCTGTATTTTTGTAATTTTATTGTTATTCAATTTTAAGACACGTACATTTGAAAATTTATCAATCCCCCTCAGATCAGATATTTGATTATTACTCAGATCTAGATCCTTTACTTCATTTAATTTATCATTAATTACGTCTAAACTTGATATCTTTCGAATGTTTTGATTATTCAAATAAATCTTGTCATTTCTAAAAATAGCTACAATCTTACCTTCATATTTTATGAAATTATAATCAAACTCAAAGTCTTCAAAATATTCAAGGTGTTTATTGATGTATTGAATCAATGGAAATTTATTTCTATTTCTTAATATTTTATAAATATCTTTAACAATATCATTTCTATAGTTTTCTGGAATTTCATTTAATATTTTTGAAGTGATTAATGAAATATGTTCAATTCCAAAATCCCTAATTAATTGATGGATTAAAGAATCAATTGGAGATGTTAAATCTGTACCTGGATTATGTTCCAAAATATATCTTAAATTAGCAGTCATGTCTTGTAAAAATGTAGGCCTCAAATCATCTAAAATGCTTTCAAACTCATCAGAATTCAAATATCTTAAATAACCGTTTTGAGTTAAATATTGAATAACAGTTGGGTGATTACTGGCAAGTCTTATGGCAATTTCCTCGGAAAATACTTTTCTAGCCATGGGGTCACCAACTTCACTTAATCTCTTTAATAAGGGGAAAGCAAGATTTCGATGAAGGATTCTTGTATCATAACCATTCTCCACCCATACCTGAATATTAGAACAATGTCCTTGGAACTCTTCTTCGGGAGATATCCTTGCACCTAAATTATTATGATTTCCTTCCATAGATCTATCTAATACTTCCGCAGCCTCATCAATGGATTCAATCTCATCATAATCTTCGACTCGATCGACAGGGATGTTAAGTAATAAATACATACATTGTTGGAATTTGCGACCTTTTACATAAATATTTGTTCTTCCTGCCTCAAGTTTTAATTTAAGGTATTTATTAATCTCAAATTCTCTTGTCGGTGCTAAAATTCTGAAACTTACATAAAAAATAATAGTTATAAAGAAGACAGATAAAAATGATTGAATTAAACACATGTTTGTTATTACGCCGGATTGTCTTGAGAATCTTATTAGTTAGAATTAGTTTAAGAGTTTAAACCAATTCTATAAGATCATTTTTGTGTTAGTATTAAAACCCCAACTTTTTCAAATTTTTATAAATGAGTATTTTTGATTATCTATTCCAATAGTTGGAATTAAAATAAGAGAAGTGCTTTATTTAGGATTTTCTATAAGAGTAAGAATATTTAAATTTAAATCTTTATTTGAACCTTCTAATATCTTTCGTTGAAGTTTTTTACCCTCTATAGATAATAGTAGTTTTTGAGATTGTGTGACTCCTTCCATTAAAATTTCTCTTTCAATGTCTAAGAAACCCATTTCTATAGCATTCTTAACTATTAGATTTAATACTAATATTTGAAATTGATCTTTAATAGCATCCCATATTAGGCCCATATCTTTTAATTGGTCTGTTATTTCTTCAGCCATAATATCTAAATCATAGATCTCATCATATATGCCTTCTTGAAGATTTATAATCTCATTTATTAATCTATCTTTAATTAACCTTAATGTAGTAGTTCCCAATAAATCCTCTTCGTGAAAAAAGAAATCATTGTTTTCCCGTTTAATTAAGTAGAACCCAAAATCATTCATTATTAGTTTAATTCTAGCTAAGTAATTGATTGCTTCTCTTGCTACACTATAGACTTCGCAAAATTGATCTAAATTTAATTTGTAACCCACAAATTTTTGAGAAGTTGCTGCATCAAAATGCCAATACTTTTTTGCAAAAGCACCTTGCCCTAGAATAGAATTATAAAAAATATAGAAAAGTGATAAATATAAATCTCTATCTTGTTGTAATTCAAAAAAATTATCACCTATCTTAGAGATAATGCTGACTATATGGATTATAAACGTATCTTCCACGCTTATTTCTTTATAGAAATCTATTAAGTGTTCGAGTTTTCTCACATTTTCTTTTAATTCATTTACTATAAATAACT